>CAYXPN010000006.1:37591-44140 GCA_964467075.1 uncultured Planctomycetaceae bacterium | reverse complement strand
CCGTGTGAAACTCAAACGACTGTACCCGACACTTTAAGTGCGACGCAGTACTAGCGACCGGCACGCGAGATGGCTTGCGAGTACAACTCTGGGACGGAGTCACGGGGAAGCTGCTGCGACTGACGGGGCTCTGCAGCGGGTCGATTCGGGAGTTGCTTTGGTCACCAGACGCAGCACGGATCGCTGCATCCTGTCGGGACGGAACCGTCTGGTTCTTCGAGGCGGCGTCGGGAGATCAGCTCTCAATGGCTGCCGGGGACGGGCGCCCCGTGTGCGAGCTGTCCTGGTCGCCCGATGCAGAAACGATCGCTGCACTCGATTCAGACAGGATGGTGGGGCGCCTCTGGAATACGCGCTCGGGTAAGCCGACATGCGACCTCAAAGGACACTCTACCCCGATATGGGCGCTTGCCTGGTCCCCGAACGGGAAGATCATCGCCTCCGGAGGCGACGACAAAGTCGTTCGTCTTTGGGATCCTCGGTCCGGACAGATACTGCGTTCGCTGGAAGGTGATTCCGCGCCGTCGAGGGACCTGCTCTGGTCGGCAGATGCGACCATGCTGGTTGTTGTGCAAGGCAACCTCGTTTGCGTCTGGGACTTGGCATCCGGGCGGCAACTCGCGTCGATGCCAGCAGCAGTGCAGGGAATATCGAGATCGAGATTGCCGGAGGCAGAACGTGGATTGCCAATGGCGTGGTCACCTGACGGTAGGACGCTGGCCATCGGCCGGGGCCATGATTCCCGCAGGGCCCTGATGTTGTGTCTTTGGAATGCCGAATCTCCGCCACCACAATGGCAATGGATCAGCGACGATTTGCTCTGGTTCCTGCGTTGGTCTCCTGACGGCCGGTACGTCATCTCCGGCCACACATGGCGCACCCACTACCCCTCCGTACATCGATGGAACGTGGAGTCGCGCCGAGAAGAATCACGGGCGAGACTCCATCCGACTGGCGAGATCGGCTGGATGGGGCTCTCGGAGTCCGGCGAGATGGGCGCCATAACGACCGAGAGAGCAAAGACGACGTATTTCTGGAATGGCCAAACCGGTGACCCCATCGCTGCCATGGTCCTCTTGCCAGACGATCAACACCTGCTGGTAAGTGCGGACGGCCATTACCAGGCGACAGAGGATATCGAGCAGGATCTCGTCTACGTGGTCCAGACTGACGAGGGGCAGGAAACCCTTACGCCGCAAGAGTTCTCCGAGCGTTACGGTTGGAAGAACGATCCGCAGAAGGTGCGGCTGTTTTCCGGCGAGAGCGCGAATCCACCGGAGAGCAGCCCTTAGCAGATCCATGAGGCCAGCCCGCATTGGGGTCAGGCCAAGATGGCGCGGCCGGCAGAAGAGCGGAGCGCAGCGCCTGCCGTACCTTGACGCCGCATGAGGAGGTGAAACGCCGGTGTGCCCCCCATACTACAGGCGCCCGAGCGGGTTTCTGCCTATGGTCCTCACTCGCCCGACCCCTGTTGTGGACGTTCGCCTCTGCGTGCTGCCGTCCAAGCATGTCCGCCGGTGTCCACTGTGTTTCGTCCGCCGATGTCCGCGGGCGTGCGGGGTTGTTTGTGCTGTAGGCATTTCGAGATTGGCTACATTTTGGCTACAGTGGCGATGTTTTGGAGCGCGCGAAGAAGCCTCAAAAGCGCATAAGAAAAGCCCCGCAAGTGTTTACGGGGCTTCTTGGTGTTCAGATGGCCAACCTCTTCGGCAACGCCGCGTTTCTTGGCCAAAAGGCGGCCTCCCGTTGGTCGGCCTCGCGTCATCAGATTCCTGAGAATCTAGTGACAGTTACAAAGCGGAGGGCACGGGACTCGAACCCGCAACCCGGTCACCCGGGCACCACATTTCCAGTGTGGCCGCTCACCAATTCGCATACCCTCCGGGTTGATGCCCACGCGGGAGGCGCTTCGCACTTGCTCCGCGCCGATGCGCATCAATTCACATATGGCACCAATTCGCATACCCTCCGAGTGGATGTCCGGCAGCACGGCCGTGTGCTCGATGTGTGGCGGCACCGAGGTGTTGTTCCACGTGCCTGAACTGCATCGCTCGCAGCCGTAGTCCCGCGGCGCCGGTGCCCCGCGGGCACCGAAACGGCGATTGATCGGGCGACGGACCAGAGGTCCATCCTACGGAGTCCCGCGGCGCCGGTGCCCCGCGCGGGCACCGAAACGGCGATTGGTCGAGCGACGGGCCGGAGGCCCATCCTACGGGGTCCCGCGGCGTCGATGTCGCGGTGGCATCCGGCGAAGCGGTTCAGTCGATGACCCGGGCACCGCTGATCAGCTCGATGAACTCCTGGTTCGAGCTGAACTTGGCCAGCTTGGCGGTGAGTTGCTCCATGGCGTCGACCGGGTGCATGGTGCAGAGCGTGCGTCGGAGCATGGTCACGGCCCGGAGCATTTCCGGCGGGAGGAGCTTCTCTTCGCGCCGGGTGCCGGACTGGGTGATGTCGATGGCCGGCCAGACGCGGCGGTCGGCCAGGCGCCGGTCGAGCACCAGCTCCATGTTGCCCGTGCCCTTGAACTCCTGGAAGATCAGCTCGTCCATGCGGCTGCCGGTGTCGACCAGCGCGGTGCCGGCGATGGTCAACGAGCCGCCCTCCTCGAAGACCCGCGCGGTGGCGAAGAGCTTCTTGGGGATGTCCATGGCCTTGATGTCCACGCCGCCGGTCATGGTGCGTCCCGTGTTGCCCACCCATTTGTTGAAGGCCCTGGCCAGTCGGGTGATCGAATCGAGCAGCAGCACCACGTCCTTGCCCATTTCGGCCAGGCGTTTACAGCGTTCGACCACCAGTTGTGAGAGGCGGATGTGGCTTTCGATCTCGCGGTCGAGGCTGCTGGCCACCACTTCGCCGTTGACCGCACGGATCATGTCGGTGACTTCTTCGGGCCGCTCGTCGATCAGCAGGACGATGAGCTTGATGTCCGGATGGTTGGCGGAAATGCCCAGGCTGATGTGCTGCAGGAGGATGGTCTTTCCCGCCCGCGGCGGAGAGACGATCAGTGCGCGCTGGCCCTTGCCCAGTGGGGTGAGCAGGTCCATCACGCGCGTGGTGAGCGGTTCAGGACCGACTTCGAGGCGGAGCCACTCTTCGGGATTGATGGGCGTGAGGCTGTCGAAGGGCTTGACGTTAACATATTCCTCCGGCGCCATGCCGTCCACGTCGGAGATATCCCTCAGGCGCGGGCCTTGCTGTTTTCGGCCGGGCTGTACCATGCCCTTGACGTGTACTCCCTCGCGCAGCGCGTATTTCTCGATCATGCTGGCCGGCACAAAGGGATCGGTCAGTTGGCGGATGTAGTTGGCCGCCGGGTCGCGCAAGAATCCGTAGCCGTTCGGATGGAGTTCCAACACGCCGCCACCGGGCCGCACGGCGGTGGGATCACCATCCTCGTCCATATCGCGCGTGCGGTTGTCGACGACGGTTCCGGGATACGGCCGATGGGTCAGCCGGCTTGTGGGCGCCTGAGAACCGGGACGTCCGCGCATTTTCTTCTTCTTAGCCATGAGACACCTGTTGGGCGTGGTGGGACGCCAGCCCCGATCGAAACGAACAGCGGGCGCTTAACCCGCGCCATGTGACGTGGCTCTCCCGCGGTCGGACCGCCGGAGGCCGGCCACCCGGCAAGCGTACACTTGGCCGAGACCGACCTGTCTGCGCGCCCGGTTGGACATCGCACGACATCCGGAAGCTGGCTTCGGCCGCAGGCCGAGCATCCCCGACCTTTCCAAGCAGCACGACACAGTGTCGCGGCCAAGCCGGCCCGACAGCCAGTGTGTCGTGCCCGGCGGACAGGGTCAGGAGCCGGCCAGAAGCCAGTCCACCATCGACGGCTGCCCGCCGTGAGTGATGACAGTTGGTTGCGTTGTCTGGGCTGATCGACTCGTCCCGGTCCACCCAGTTCACCGCGACTGACCCTCAGGCAACCAAGGACGCGAGGCCGACCAGCGGAAGGTTGTCTTCTCCGGCAGACACGCGCGTGCCTCGTGTCACATTGGCTGCCTGATGATCAATCAACGTCGACCAGTCAATCAGCAGGAACGGAAGTCGAGAAGCGTCTTGGTCCTTGCCATATTGCCGGGACTCAAGGGCATCCCGAGACGCAGGATCGAGAGCCGGAAGCGTCTTCCTGCCGGACAGAGGTCAAACCTTACTCATCATAGCGGGCACGGACCTCGTGTCAAGCGGCAATACCCGGCACGACCCTACGACCGGCCTCACCAGCCGATTCCGGCGCCTGCGTGTGACGGCGCGCCGGCCAAACGATCCCGCATGTGCGGCGCACGGGGTCGGATAGCCAATCTCCTCTGCCATGGGGCGGCTCCTGTCCCGACGCATCTGCCCATCCTGCCCGGCGAGCCGACCAGGCTCTTAGCCTGCGTGCTGCCCCAAACGATGTACGGTAAAGATACCCCCTAGTAGGGTAGGCCTGACAGTGCAACGCGCGAGCCGCACAACTTGCTTGCCACAAGGAAGCCAAGCATTCAGCCTGGTTTGGCGCGCTTTTGCGGGAGCAAAGTCAGACGGTCGGGCCACCCGACCAGAAGAACCCCGGCGTATCGGCCCGCTGATCCTTGTCAGAAAGGTGCAGCCCACCGGGGTCTGCCATGCAACTTCCTCATCTGCGTTCTTTATAACCCAATATCGGCGGGCTTGCAAGCCGAAACCCACAGTATTCCGGGCCTGCCAGGCGTTGGCATCTCGGGCGATCTGGGCTTGGGACCTTTTGGCCCTCGCGACCCCCCGATCCGCCCTAACCCCTGCAATCGCCCGCTTTTGCCGCACTTCGGCCTTGGCAACATCCGATAACAGACTGCGGCGGGCTGCGCTGTTCCATCGACTCTCGTAAGCAAACCCGGGTGCCATGTTGGGCAAACTGCGTAAACTGGGGGTTTTTGTTGCCCTGATTTCTGGGTTTCTGCTGCCCGGCGGCACGGCCCGGGCCGAGCCGTCCTCCTTCTGGCAGCCCACACTCGACAGTGCCCAGCGTCTGGCCGCCCACACTCAGCGGTTGGTCCTGGTGTATTTCCACGCCGACTGGTGCCGGGCGTGTGTGTCGATGGACCAGCAGGTATTCGGCCATCCGGAGGCCGCGGGCCGGATTCTGGCCGGCTTTGTCCCCGTGCGGATCAACGTCGACCATTTCCCAGCCACCGCCCGACAGTACGGCGTCACCGCGCTGCCGACCACGGTAGTGATCTCGCCGCAAGGGGCGCTGCTGGGCGCCATCGCGGGCCACGCCGAGCCAACGGCATACCTGGCCCAGCTCGACCAGGTGGCCGCGCAGGCGGCTCGACGCTCCTCGAGCGCCAACGGGCATCCATCCCCCGCGGCCAACCCACGGGCGCCGGCCGACATGGCCGTGCCGTTCGACCACCGGCGAGCGCCCGCGGGCGCGCAGGACCGTGCGCTCTGGTCGGAACCGCGCTCTGCCATGGCCTCGCCGTCTCCCATGGCGTCGCCCGCGGGTCCACCGACTCCCAGGGGATACTCCCCGGGCCCTGCCGGTTCGAATGCGGGAACACCGGATGCGCCGCAACTTGGGGCCGGCCCCTCCGCAGCCCGGCCGCAACTTGGCTTGCCACAAACTGTGGGACCGGAATCATCCGGGCCGCAACCAGGCGCGCCGCGATCCGTCGGACCGCAGCCGTTCGGGCCGCAATCATTCGCCTCGCAGTCCGCCCGGCCGCAATCGGGTCGGCCGGAGGGCGCAGGCCCCTCGGGCAGCCCGACCGCCGGGGCAACCCGCTGGGGCAGCGCCACCCCAGGCCCGAGCGCGCCGGCCGCCCCAGACACGCGCGCGCCGGCCGGAGCGGGCACGGGCGCGCGCGCACCAGTCGCCCCCGGGGGCGGCGCCTCCCAAGCCCAGGTGATCCCCGCGGGCCATCCGCCGCTAGGGCTCGACGGATGCTGCCCGGTCACGCTGGTCGAGCAGCAGAAATGGGTTGTCGGCGACCGGCCTTGGGGGGCGTTTCATCGGGGGCGTACCTACTTGTTTGTCGGCCCGGATCAACAGCGTCGCTTCCTGGCCGACCCGGATCGCTACGCACCGGTGCTGAGCGGCTACGACGTGGTGGCGGCGCTGGCCGGCCGACACGTGCCCGGCTTGCGCGAGCACGGGCTGTTCTTTGACGGCCACGTGTATCTGTTCGCCGACGAGGCCTCGCTGGAGGAGTTCAGCAGCCGGCCGGAACACTATGCGGACCCGGCCTGGCAGGCGATGGGCAAGACACGACCGCAGGGCTCGCCGAGCGTGGAGGAGAGCTCCAAGGGCTGGTTCCACTGGGTCTTCAAGTGGCCGCCGGTGCCCCCGCCGCCACCGACTCGATCGCGCTAAGAGCCGGCCGCCATGCGTTTCGGGCTTTCGCAGGGAGAAGGGAGACAGGATTAACCGGATTAAAGGACAAGAGACAGGATCGCACGATAAGCAGGATCATGGAACGAGACAGGATCACACGATAAGCAGGATCATGGAACGAGACAGGATCACACGATAAGCAGGATCATGGAACGAGACAGGATCACACGATAAGCAGGATCATG
>CAYXPN010000006.1:27111-37491 GCA_964467075.1 uncultured Planctomycetaceae bacterium | reverse complement strand
ATCATGGAACGAGACAGGATCACACGATAAGCAGGATCATGGAACGAGACAGGATTACACGATAAGCAGGATCATGGAACGAGACAGGATCACACGATAAGCAGGATCATGGAACGAGACAGGATCACAGGATGACAGGATGAGCAGGATGAAGGGTTGGCTTTGCGCTATCTGCTTTCAGCTTCCTGTCTAAACCGGGAGCTGACGCTCCCGGCTCGCCACCGCACGCTCCCGGCTCGCCACGCGCCGACTTCCGCTTTCTGCTTTCGGTTCTCCGCTTTCCGCTTTCGCCCCCTCTATCCCCGGCCTTCGATCAGTCGGGCCAGTCGCACGACCTGGACCCGAACGCCCTCCAGATCGGGATTCAGGCGCAATGCGCGCCGGAAGCTCTCCAGGGCCGAGACCTGATTGCCCAACTCGAGATAGGCCTGCCCCATGGTCGTGGCGGCCAGGAACTGGTAGGGGTTGATCTCCAGGGCCTGGTGGCAGTCGCGGATGGTCTCGGCATAGGCCTTTTTGCCGAAATGGGCGAGTGCACGCTGATACCAAGCTTCGGCCAGCGAGGGAGCCACACGGATCAGTTGGGTGGCGCGTCGGATGGCCTCGTCGAAGCGCTGGGAGGCGTTGAGCCGAACGACCAGGCCGAGCCGTTGGCGCTGGTCGGGGGCGCCTGCCCGGGACCAAACCGCACGGATGGCGTTCTCGGCCAGGGTGCGCACCGTGCGATCCTCGTCCAGCAAGGCCTGGCCCAACGTGGCATTGGCCTCGTAGTCGCCCAGCAACCCCAGCGCGAGCACCGCGGCGCGCCGGATCTTTCTCGCGGGATGGCCGGCCAGCCGCTCCAGGCTCCCGGATGTGTACCACTGAGAAACATCGCGCATGAAGGCCCGCGAGTCCTGGTCGTCCAGGTATCTCTCGTACAACGGCAGCAACAGGGGTGACCGCGTCTTGCCGGTGCTCACAGGTGCCACTCGCTGAAGAGGAAAATCGATCGGCCACCGGTCTGCCCCCGTCGTTCGAACCGCGGAGGCACAAACTCGATTGTAATCAGCCGTGCGATGGCCCGCCACGAAAAGACCTGCGGAGGGGGCCCGACGGCGCTTGCCCCGGACCTGCCTGAACGCGACAATCGAATAAGCCGTACGATCCGAACCGATCCGTGCCGATTTGGAGCCGAACCACGGAGTCCAGCAGCCATGTCGAACCCTGGGCTGACGCGCAAAACGACGTGCAGGACGTGGTGGGCGATCGTCGTGGGCGCCTGCTTGACCCCGTCTTTTGGGGGGGTCAGCGCGGCGGCCTCGTCGCCCTCCTGGCTGACCGGCAAGCAGTTCCACACCGCCCTGACCCAGCCGGTCAACGTCGAGTGGTCGGCCGTGCCGTTGCGTCAGGGTGCGGAGGACCTGGCAAGGGCCAACCGTACCGCGGTCTTCCTGGACCGGCGCATCGACCCCGGGCAGCGGATCGATCTGCGACTGGGCGCTGTGCCGCTGGCAACCGCCTGGCGGGAAATCGCCCAGCGCGCCGGAGCAGACGTGACCACGCTCGGCCCGCTGGTCTATCTCGGCCCGCGGGAAAGGGCGTCCCAACTGCGCACGCTGGCGGCCCTGGCAGATGAACAGGTGGGCCGTCTGCCCGCGGCCCAGGCTCGTCGGTTTCTCGGGGCTGCGCCGTGGCAGTGGGAGGACTTTGCCACGCCGCAAGAGCTATTGGCCGACCTGGGCCGACGATTCCGCGTGAGAATCGGCGGCACCGAACAAGTGCCCCACGACTTGTGGGCGGGGGCTGACCTGCCGCCGCTCTCGCTGGTCGAGCGTCTGATCCTGGTGGCTGTGCAGTTTGATCTGACGTTTCAAGTTTCCGCAGACGGCAGGGCGATCGAGCTGGTGCCGCTGCCCGCGGAGGCGGTCCTGGTGCGCGACTATCCGGCCGGGCCGGACCCGCAGGCCACGTTGCAGCGGTTCGGCTCGCTGGCGCCCCAGGCCAAGTTCGTGCTGGCCGGCAACCGCATCCAAGTCACAGGACTGCTCGAAGAGCACGAACGTCTGAGCGGCGCGGAGCCCAGCCCGTTCGCGGCCCAGGCGGCTGAGACCACCCAGACGCTGGACCCCGACCGCACGCGCATCAGCAAGCTGGAGATTCGGGAAGTGCCGGTCGGTCACTTGCTCAGAGATTTGGCCGGTCGCTTCGGGCTGGAGCTGAAGATGGACGAGGCCGCGTTGCGCCGGGCCGGCGTGTCGCTCGAAGGCCGGGTCTCATGCGTGGTCGAGGACGCGAGCGTGGATGACCTGTTTCGGCGGATCGCACAAGAGGCCGGGCTGTCTTATCGGCGCAACGGGCGCGTGGCGGAGATCACTCCGGCCCAGTAAGCGGTGCGAACGCCTGCGGTGCCGCCGGCAGCCAACCGCCACCCGGCATCAGCAGCCGTGTTTCTCGAGCTTCTCGCGCAGGGTGTCGGCTGTGAAGGGCTTGACCAGGTAGTCTGAGACACCGGCCTGGATGGCCTGCATCACGCGCCCCTTCTCGGCCTCGGTGGTGACCATGATGATGGGCACGTTTGCATCCTGGGCGCGGATTTCCTGGATCACTTCCAGGCCGGTCTTGCCCGGCATGTTCCAGTCGGTCAACACCAGATCGAACTGGCCGGGCTTGAACAGGGCCACTGCCTCGGCGCCGTCCTGGGCCTCGGCGGCTTCAGTCACGCCCACGGCCTGAAGCGAACGGAGAATGATCTTGCGCATCGTGCTGGAATCGTCGGCCACAAGGACTCGCGTGCCCATGCGTCTTGCTCCCGTTCTGGCTCTGCCATTGGTTCGCGGCTTGGCCCAGGGCCCCGACCCGGAAGAACTCCCCTCGGCCGACATCGACTCCGGGGCGGCCTTGAGGACCGGCCGGCGTGCCCCAGGGAAAACGTAGGTCGATCTCCTGCCCTGTCAAACCAGCTCTTTTCTGCGGATTTGAGCCCGGAGAAAAGGCCACTTGGCGGCTGGTCTTCGACACGTCCGCAGGGCCGGCAAATCCCGCGTGCCCGGCACCCTGCGAAAGTAGGTTCCACGCGAAGCGCGGGTGACCAGCGGCGTGCGATTGGCGTTTCCGCCGGGAGACCGGGTTGCGCGCCCTGGGCCGGTGTTTCAGAGCACCTGACCCGCGGCCCGAGGCGTCCGCTGCTGGCCGCATGGCGGGAATCGGTGACCTATAGTTGCACACAGTGGTGCGTTGCCCGACCGTGATCGCCGATAGTGACGTGGCAAGGCGGCGCGCAAGATGCAAGATAGCGCCCTCCAGGCACACCGGCCGCGGTCCCCAACGGCCGGGCCGATGCGGCCTGGTGGACTCGATCATAAGGGAGCCAACCTGTGTCCCGCACGGAAACCGAACCTGTGGTCAGAGAAGCCGGTCTCGGCGAACACAGTGGCACGATCCAACTGGTCAGCTTCCGGCTGGGTGAAGAGGAATACGGCGTGGAGATCACCAAGGTGCAGGAAATCATCCTCATGGGTGAGATCACCCGCGTTCCCCAAACGCCCGACTACATCAAGGGGCTGATCAATCTGCGAAGCAGTGTGATCCCCATTGTTGATCTGCGGCTGCGCTTCGGCCTGCCGTCGCAGGACCCAACCGAGGAAACGCGGATCATGGTGGTCAACGTGGGGACCAAGACGCTCGGGATCATCGTCGACGGCGTAAGCGAGGTGTTGCGCATCTCCCAGGACCAGGTCTCACCCCCGCCGCCCACCGTAACCGGCCCGGGGCGCGAGTATCTGACCGGCCTGGCCAAGTTGGATCGCCGGCTGCTGATCCTGTTGGACATCGAAAGAATCCTCGGCCAGGAGGAAATGGATGCCCTCAGCGCTTGCGTGCCGGCCGCGTGAATCGCCTTGCGGGATTCCGGGAAAAAGGTGACGGACACGATTTGTGCGGAGCAGGGCATCGACGGCAGGTTGGTCGCGGGCCGTTGAAGGCAAATGGCGCCGCCACGTGTCCAGTCCCGGAATCGCGCAGGGGCATTTGGCTGCCGGGCCGCTCGGCGAGCCGGCGCGGGAGACATCTTACGCAAAAGATCCTCGTTCCACAGTGAGTGGTTGAGCATGACTGCCATGGGCACTGGTTCCGCCGTACTGCCTTGCGGCGGCCTCGAGCAGGTGACCGACGCCGAGTTGGCGCGCTATGCGGAGATGATCTACGAGCGCACGGGAATCCGCGTCTCGCCCCAGAAGAAAACGCTGTTGTCCAACCGGCTGCGCCGGCGCCTCAGCCAGACGGGCATCAAGACCTTCGGCGGGTATCTTCAACGCCTGGAGCGTCTGCCGCCGAGCGACCCGGAGTGGGATGCGTTCTTGCAGGAGATCACCACCCACGAGACCTACCTGTTCCGCGACGAGGGCCAATGGGACTGGTTCCGCAACACGTTCCTGCCGGAGCGCGTTGCGGAGGCCCGGCGCGGGGCGCGGCCTCGGGAGCTGCGCATCTGGTCCGCGGCGTGCAGCACCGGGGACGAGCCGTTTACCGCGGCCTGCTGTATCGCCGCGTGTCTGCCTAATCATCCGCAGTGGAAGATCGAGATTCTGGGCAGCGACATCGGCTGCGGGGCCCTGGAGCAGGCCAAGGCCGCCGTGTTCGGCGAGCGGGCCATGCGCCTGGTGCCCGACGGCTATCGCCGGCGGTTCTTCACCAAGGCGCGCGACGCCAACATCTGGCAGGCGCGGCCCGTGCTTACCGGCATGGTCCGATTCCGACAACACAACCTGGTCGATCGGCTGCGGGGCGGGCCGTTCGATCTGGTGCTGATCAAGAATGTGCTGATCTATTTCGATACGGCCTCGAAGCTCAGAGTGCTGGAAAACGTGGAGGCCGTGATTCGGCCCGGCGGCCTGCTGGTCTGCGGCCCGGCCGAAGGTGTGGGCGGCTTGCTGCCCGATTTCGCACGCATCAATCCCTGGCTCTTTTGCCGGCCCGCTCAGACAGGCAGGAGGGCGCGATGAGTGACCCGGATGCGGTCAGCCAGGACGATTTCATAGAAAGCCTGTTGGGGGACTTTCTCGACGAGTCCGCCCAGCTCTTGGACCGGCTGAACGAGAATCTGCTGCAACTGGACGAATGGGTCCGGGAGCTCGACCCAAGCCGGACCGGACGCTGCGACGAAGAGCTGCTCAACGAGATGTTCCGCGCCGCCCACAGCCTTAAGGGCCTCTCGGCCATGCTGGGCCTGAGGGAAATCAACACCCTGACTCACAAGGTGGAGAACGTCTTCGACGCGGCGCGCAAAGAGCAACTGCCGGTCGACGGCAACGTGGTGGAATTGGTCTTCCAGGCGGTGGATCGGCTCAGCGCGCTGGTCGACGCACTGAAGGAGCCGTCCGGCGAACCGATCGAATACGAGTCGATCATCGACTCGATCGGCGACCTGCTGCGCTCGGCCGGAGCGGAGCGCAAACAGTCGACCCAGAGTGACGCCGAAAACCTGCTCGGCGGGTCGAACGCTCCCGACGTGTCGGGCTTGGCTGCCGGGGCACCGCCTCCGGCCCTAGCGCCCGCCGAGCCCGACCAGGCGCCCTCAGTCCCCACCGAGGGCGTCAACGCGCCGGAAACCGGCCCCCTCGCGCCGCCAGATGGGCGCTCGCCGCCGTCCGGCGCTGCGCCGCTGCCCGAGGCCGAACCTGCCCGAACCGGCGGCTCACACCGCCGGCTCGCCACGCGCCGACCCGCGGCGGATCGGGCCGCCGCAGCCCCCCGCCCCCCGGCTGTCACCCAACCGAAGGTGGACCACTTCGAGGGGCTGGACGACGACTTGCAGGCATCGGCCAAGTATCTGGGGATCTTCATCGACGAAGCCGAACTCTCGCTCGACGAGCTGACCGACGCGATGCTGGCCCTCGAAACCGGCGCCGGCCCGGAAGCCATCGAGAAACTGATGGTCACCGCCCACCGCATCAAGGGCTCGGCGGCCTCGGTGGGGCTCAGCCGGCCGGCCAAGCTGGCCCACTTGATGGAAGACCTGCTTCAGAAGCTGATCGACAGCCGGCGCAGCCTCACTCCGGAAGTCGCGGACGCGCTGCTGATGTGCGCTGACGGCCTGCGCCACTACATCGAGGGCCTCAGACGAGGCAATCCTCCCTCCGCACAATTCAACCAATTGGCCCACGAGCTGATCCAAGCCAGTGGGTGCATGCTTTGCGGCGCTGGGGCCCACGGACCGGATGATGCGGCGGCCGCCCCCCGCGCCCCGACAAGACAAACGCCTGCACAGGCCAGTGAGCTTTCCTGCACCGTGGGCGACGAGCTGAGAAACCTGGTCGCCGCGGCAGCCCCCGATCTGACCCAGGCTTTTGCCGGCCTGGTGCGCTTCCAGCCGGGACTGCCCCTGGCGGGCCTCAAGGCGCGCCTGATCCACGAGAAGCTCGACCGGCTGGGGAAGGTCTGCTACTTCCACCCGCCCGTGGAAACCGTAGAGGAGACGGAATCTCTCGGTGGGCTCGAGTTCGGGCTGGCTACAGACCAGCCGCTGGAGGCCGTACTCAGACAGTTGCGGATCGCGGGGGTCCAGGCCGCCGCGGTGGAGCCGCTGGCCGGGCCTGCCGAGGAGCCGGCAGAAGCCGATGCCGCGGCCTTAGGCGTCTCCGGCACCAACCGGCCCAGAGCCTCCGAGCCCCCTCAGGCCGGGGCAACCCCGCGGTCGAGCGCCCCGGCCGAGGCGTCCGCCAAACGCGCGGCGTCGCTGGGCCAGAAGGCGCGATCGGCCGACACCGGCGCGCGGCCCAACGAGACCTTGCGCGTGGAAGTGGAACGGCTGGATTCGTTGATGAATCTGGCCGGCCAGTTGGTGATCAACAAGGCCCGCTTCGCACGCCTGAGCGACCTGCTCAAGGAGACCCTGGCGGCCAAGCAGTCCGACCAGGTGCTCTCCCGCGTGTTCGGCACGCTGGAGCAGATGACCGGCCACGGGCAACGGGTGAATGAGGGCCATGCGCGCGAAGAGCTCGAACGGCTGCGCGTGCAGGCCGGACGCGTGCAGACCGAATTGGAGACGGTCCGCCGGGAACTGCAACAGCTTGCGCACGCCCGCGCGGCCGTCCACCACCTGCTGGAGACGGTCCACCAGCTCCACCGGATCACCGACGGCATCCAGCAAGGGGTGATGGACACCCGCATGGTGCCCATCGGGCCGCTCTTTGCCCGCTTCCGTCGGGTGGTGCGCGACATCACGCGCAGCAACGGCAAGCTGATCAACCTGGAAATCCACGGTGAGAAGACCGAATTGGACAAACGGATGATCGACGAGCTGGGCGACCCGCTGATCCATATGGTGCGCAACGCCGCGGATCACGGCATCGAACCGCCGGACGTGCGCCAAGCCGCGGGCAAGCCGCGCTGCGGTACGATCGTTTTGGACGCCTTCCACCGCGGCAACAGCATCGTGGTCCAGGTGCGCGACGACGGCAAGGGGCTCGATCCGGAACGCATCAAGCGCAAAGCCATCGAGAAAGGGTTGGCCGGCGAGGCCGAGCTGGCCCGTATGTCGCCGAGCCAGATCTACCAGTTGATCTGGGAGCCGGGCCTGAGCACCGCGGAAAAGGTTACGGAAGTCTCCGGACGCGGCATGGGAATGGACATCGTCAAGTCGAAGATCGAGGCCATCAACGGCACGGTCGAGCTGGACAGCGCGCCGGGGCGGGGAACGACCCTGACGATCAAGCTGCCGCTGACCCTGGCCATCCTGCCCAGCCTGTTGGTCGAGATCGCCGGCGGCATCTACTCGCTGCCCTTGGAATCCGTGGTGGAGGTCGTAAAAGTCGGCCCGCGCGACATCGCCACCGTGCACGGCAAGTACACGGCGCGGATTCGCGGGCGCATCGTGTCCGTAGTGCCTCTGGGCGAGATCTTCTCTGGATTCTGCGAGGGCCGCTTCTCGGGCACCAGCGCCGTCCAGGAGGGCGTGCTGGTGGTCATTGGGGAAGGAGGCCGCGAAATCAGCGTGCCTGTTGATCGGGTGGTCGGCGAAGAGGACGTGGTCGTCAAGTCCGTCGCCGAGAACTATCGCAATGTGTCCGGTGTGGCCGGCGCCAGCATCCTGGGGGACGGGCGCGTCTCGTTGATCCTCGATGCCACGGCGATGATCGACATGGTTTCCCGGACACGTGCTGCGGAAAGCATTGTCGCGGGAGGTTGACCGATGAGCACGGTGTCAACAACGTCCCCGGATTTGGAGGTCTTGCGACGCCTGCTCGGCGCGGCAACCCACGAGGCCTCGGCGGCCATGTGCTGCTGGACAGACGGGCTGATCACGCTGACGTTGGACGAATTGCGCGAGATTCCCCTGGAAACCGTGGCGGCTGAGCTGGGTCTGGGCGACGAGCTGCTCACGATGGTCGTGCTCAGCCTGGAAGGCGAGGTGGGCGGCGAGATGATCCTCAGCTTCGACGAACCCAACGGCCGCCAACTGGCCGCCACCCTGCTCGGCCGCCCGCTGAACCCCGCAGCCGAGTGGTCGGAGCTGGAGAAGTCGGCACTGACCGAAACCGGCAACATCCTGGGCTGTGCCTACATGAACGCCATCAGTCGGCTGGTCAACCATCGACTCGTGCCCTCCGCCCCCTATTTCCTCCAGGACTACGGCGCCAGCGTGCTCCAGCAAGCCCTGCTGCCCCAGGCCATGACCTGCGACCAGGTGCTGGTCTGTCGCACCGGGTTCCATCGCGAGGGCGAAGAGCTGAGCTGGAACGTGGTGTTCCTGCCCAGCCAGGGATTGCGGCGAATCATGGGCCGCGCGCTGCACGTCGCCGCCGATCAGAGCGCCACCGCTTAGCCGCTTGCCGAGAGCTCGCCCGATGAATTCCACTTGCCAGACGCAACAGGCCGCCAATGAGTCCAGTGTCGGCATGGGTCAGATCGTCGTGGCCCAGAACCCGAACCGGCTCGGAGCCGTGCTCGGCTCGTGTGTGGGCATCGCCCTGTACCACCCGCGCCTGCGCGTCGGTGCACTGGCCCACGTGGTGCTCCCCTGTTCCAACGGACAGGCCGCCAATCCCGGCAAATACGCCGACACAGCCGTCAGCCACATGCTCTGCCTGCTCCGGCAGCGCGGAGTGGAAACCGCCGGATTACTGGCCAGACTGGTCGGCGGGGCCATGATGTTCGGTCCCTCCGGAGCCGTGCAGATCGGCCGTGACAACGTCCTGGCCGCCACGGAGGCCTTGCAGGCCGCGGGCATTCGCGTGGCGGCACAGGACGTGGGCGGTCAGAAGGGGCGCCGCATCACGCTGGACTGCCGCACCGGGCAGTTGACCGTCCAAATCGTCGGCCGGCCGCCAAAGGTCCTTTGAGCCCCGGCGAACCACGTACACCCGAGAATGCTCGCACGCAACGCGACGGCTTGCCGGAAGTCTGCTTCAACCCAGGGTGATCGCCGTCGCTGGCGACGTCCCCTCCCGGCCGTCTGTGCTTCCCACGCCGGAACGGTGCAATGTCAAACAGATTGCTGGTCATCGACGACGCCGCGATCATCCGCGTGATGATCTCCGACACGGCTCGTGAAGCCGGCTGGGAAGTGGTCGGTCAAGGCGCCGACGGCAAACAGGGCGCGGAACTCCACCGGCAGTTGTGTCCTGACGTGACCACCCTCGATCTGGTGATGCCCGACTACGACGGGCTTTATGCCCTGCGCACGATCCTGAGCCACGACCCCGAGGCCATCGTGGTGGTGGTCAGCGCCCTGGACCAGAAGCACGTGCTCGAAGAGGCCTTCAAGCTGGGGGCCGCCGACTTCCTGGTCAAGCCCTTTGACAAAAACCAGCTCGTCGAGACCCTCAATCAACTGGTTGCCGGCTAGGCCAGCAGATCGCCCAGCTCCTGGCGGATGCGCCGCTCGATCGTGCCCTTGATCAGCGCGGCCGCCAGCGGCAACTCGGCTTGCAGACGCACCCGGTCCTCGTCCACCGCCACCGTGCCGCTCACAGACATGCCCAGCGTCTGGAAGGCAAACTTCAGCGTATTGCCGTCCCACTGCTCGCTCAGTTGGCTCACATGCGGGCCGAACTGGGCGCGCACGGAATCGAACTTGTCCCGCAAGCGCTTGAGCGCCTCCGCGGCGCCTAGCGCGTGGTCGGTTTCCATGGTCAGACGCGGCATGTGAGGGGCCTTTCTCGGAGCGGTTGCGCAACAGAAATCGAATCGTGTAGGGTGGGTCGAGCGATAGCGAGACCCACCGACAAGGGGACGCGATGGTGGGTCTGCGCCTCCGGCTTGACCCACCCTACGCCCTCCCGTCTGGAGGGACGCGGTCCCTCGCGTCCGTCGGTCCCCCGACCAAGCGGCCACGACAAAGCGTGGCCCTCCCGTCTGGAGGGACGCGGTCCCTCGCGTCCGTCGGTCCCCCGACCAAGC
>CAYXPN010000006.1:17106-27011 GCA_964467075.1 uncultured Planctomycetaceae bacterium | reverse complement strand
GGCCACGACAAAGCGTGGCCCTCCATTGGTACGCCTGGAGGGACGTGCTTCGTCACGTCCGTTGTGTGCCTTGCGTGCTGACTGCCGGCCACGACAAAGCGTGGCCCTCCATCACATGCGGTTGATCCAGCCGTCAGCCCATGCGATCCATCAACTCCTCCAGCAGCCGGATACCCCGGCCGATCTCTTCCTGCTGGCGCAGCGGGTCCTGGGGGATTTCGCGTTCGATGGTCAACGGGCCCTGGTAGCCGATCTCGCCGAGCGTGCGCAGAAATCCCTCCATGTCCACGTCGCCTTCGCCCAGGGGAACCTCCCGGCCCCACTCTTCGCCCGGTCGGGCCGCCCACCTGGCGTCCTTGCAGTGGACGCTGCGCACAAAGGAGCCCACGCGGCGCAGGGCCTCGAGCGGCTCGCCGCTGCCGTAGAGGATCATGTTGGCCGGGTCGAAATTCACAAACAGGTTGTCGCGCCCCACGTCCGACATGAAGGCCAGCAAGGTCTCGGCCGTCTCCTGGCCCGTCTCCAGGTGCAGGCGCTGGCCGATGGCCGCACAGTGGTCGCAGACCTCTTGGGTCACCGCCACCACCTCGCTGCGCAGCGGGTCGGAAGGCTCATGGGGAATGAAGCCCAAATGCAGCCCCACCGCGTCCACCCCCAGCAGCCGCGCGAAGTCGGCGATCTCCTTCAGTTCCCGCACGCGCGCGGCCCGCGTTTCCGGCGGCACCAGCCCCACGGTGCGCTGGCAGGTGGGGATGTCGGCGTAGCTCTCGCCCTCGAAGCCGGCAAAGACCACGCTCACGCCCATGCCCAGCTCCGCCAGCCGGGCCAGAAAGCGCTGGGCAGATTCCGGGGTGCGCGAGGGCTTGTGCGGCGTGTGCAACTGGATGGTGGGCACACCCAGCTCGTGGGCTACCTCCAGCTTTACCCCCAGGCCCGCGTCGATGCTGGCAAATACTCCCAACGGCCATCGCGCCATGCCGAAGTCCCCTTAGAGCTTGTAAAGGCATTGCTTCCCGGGGCTTCGCTTCGCTCCAGCCCCGGCCCGCCCGCCGTGGCATGGGCAAGTCCCCCGAGCTAAAGATGAACACTACGCCCCGTAGCGGCCCAGATCAGGTTTCTCACCCTCGGGCGTTTCGTCGCTTTCCGGGTCGAACCAGGCGGGATTGAATTCGATGCGCTCTTCCCGGCGCGCGGCCAGATTGGAGGTCAGCGCGATCACCGCGTCGGTCAGGGCCACCTGGGGATGGCAGCGCGGCTGGTTCTCGGGCGCGGGATTGCGGATACACCAGGCCCAGTGCTCCGCTTGCTCGGCATATCCGCGTTCCACTTCCACACTGGCCAGACGCCCCACCGCGGCCGACGCCTCGTCGCCGTCGGGTGCCTCCTCCAGTCGGATTCCCTGGCTGGTGCGGACGAGCTTGATCTTCTGGTCCGTGGCCGAGGTCCTGAAAAGCATGGCCTCCAGCTCGGTTTCCAGGATCAATGTGCCCTGCGTGCCCAGCACCGTCTCGCCGTAGCCGCCGAAGCCGTTGCCGTTGATCGAGGCATATTGCACGCCGACCTTCGATTCCGGCTTGGCCGGCTGCGTGTGGGTTTCGTCCCAGTAGCCGGGAGCCGGGAACTCGAAGATGCAATACACGTGGTCTTCCACGTCGCGGTCGGGCGGGAACAGAGGCCGGCAGGCCGAGGACACCACGCTTATGGGCAGTTGCTTGGGTCCCTCGTTGGCCGCGGCGATGAACAGGCTGGCCGCGTCGAGCTGGTGGCTGCCCAGCTCGGCCATCAAGCCGCCGCCCGTCCGGTCCCACAGGCGCCAGCGGATCAGCTCCTCGGCCGCGGGCCGGTGGTAGACCACCTTGCCCTCGGCGTCGCGGATTTCCTTCGACTCGTAGCCGTACTGCTCGGCCGTGTCCTTGAGCACCTCGTCGGCGATCTGGGCCTTGACCTGGTCGACCAGGGCGCGGTACTTGGCCACCTCGGCCTGCCATTTCTTGATCTCGCCTTCCGAAGTGGCCTGCTCGAGTTTCTTCTCCACCGCCTTGAGCCTCTCGCGCCAGGAGCCCAGGTTGTCCAGGAGCTTGCGGGCCAGGGGATCGTCGGGCTTGATCGCCCGGGGCATGGGCTTCTGCCAGCTATCGTTGCCCGGCAGGTTGCCCCGGTGCCACTGGGCGCGGATGTAGTGCAGCTCGCCCAGCACGCCCTTGCGCACCAGCTCCAGCGCGTTGTCGTACAGAATGTTGTAGTGGCGCTGGTGTCCGGTGGCCAGGTAGAGGCCGGTCTCGCGCGCCGCCCGGGCCATTTCCTTGCACTCGCGCACACTGTGGCCCATCAGCTTCTCGGTCAGCACGTGCAGCCCGGCGCGCATGGCCGCGATGGCCGCGGGGGCGTGCAGGTGTAGGGGCAGGGCGATGATCACCGCCTCCAGGCCGTCGGCCGCGGCATTGGCGATCAGCTCGCGGTAGTCGCCATAGACCTTGACGTTCTCTTTGGCCTGGCTTTCCGAGCTCCAGCCGTAGACTTCCAACAGCCCCGGGCGCACCCGGCGGGCCGTGGGGCTGTAGTGGTCGCCGTGGAAGGCCCGGTGCAGGTTGTACGGCCGGATGTCGGCGATGGCCTTGACTTGGATAAACTGGGGGTTGATCGCCCCGATCAGCACACAGCCTTCGTCGCCGGTGCCGATCACCCCCACGCGCAGCGGCTCGGGCACGGTGGGCCCGTAGCCGAAGTAGTAGGCACCCAAGCCCTGCTTCGACGCCAGACCCTGGCGAATCTGCTGCTCAAGGAACCCGCGTCGCACCAACGGGCTGCCGATGGCGGCGAAGAAGTTCTCCTTGCCGGTGGCCCTGTCTTCGGGAGTCAGATTCATCTGCGAAGCTCCATGGCTGAGTTGACGGCTCGCTGGGACGGCCAGTGCAGGGTGGAGCAGCACCTACCAACACCCGCCCACAAGCAGGTCGGTCCACCGTCTGGCGACGGTGGCTACACCCGCTGCTCCTGCTGTTTTTCTCCTCAAATGGCTCAAACGACCCGCTGGTACCGCTTCACATCCGGCACCACGCCTTCGGGGGTTTCCTTCTCCATCGGGTCGAACCACTTGGGATCGAAGACAATGCGCCGGCCCTCGCGCGCCGACTGGTTGGCCGAAAGCGCGATCACCGCGTCGGCCAGGGCCACCTTGGGCGGGCAGCGCGGCTGGTTCTCCGGGGCAGGGTTGCGGATGCACCAGGCCCAGTGCTCCAGCTCTTCACGATACCCGCGGCTGACCTCGCGGGCCTCGGCCTGGCCGAGCTGTTGCTGCGGGCCGCTGGCCTGGGTGTCGAGGGCGGCAGCGGCCGAAACGCTGACGCTTGTGTCGGGCTTCTCGGGCGGGATCAATTCCTGCTCGCGCGCCAGGATCAGCGTGCCCTGGGTGCCGAAGACGATCTCGCCGTAGCCGCCGAATCCGTTGCCGTTGACCGAAGCATACTGCACGCCGATCTTCTTGCGCCGCGCAATGGGGTCCTTGGCATCGTAGCCGGGGGCCGGGAACTCCAGGATGCAGAACACGTGGCTTTCCACGTCGCGATCCGGCGGGAAGATGGGCCGGGCCGCCGCGGCCATCACCGTAAGCGGCAGCTTCTTCTCGCCGTGGGCCGCCCCCACGAAGATGCTCGCCGCGTCCAACTGGTGGCTGCCCAGCTCGGCCATCAAGCCACCGCCCGTCCGATCCCACAAGCGCCAGCGGATCAACTCCTCCGCGGCTGGATACTGGTAAACCTCGTTGCCCGCTGCGTCACGGATCACGCCGGCCTGGTAGTCGTAGTGCTCGGCCCGCGTGCGCCCGTTTTCGAGCTCCTCGGCCAGGATTTGGTCGGCCAATTGGGCCTCGAGCTGGGCGATGCGCACGCGCCAGACGTCGATTTCGCTGCCGCGGGCGTTCTTGAGCGCCTTGCGCCAACTGTCGCGCTTCTTGACAAGTGCGTTGCGATCCGGCTCCTCGCCCCGGATTTCCGGCGGCAGCGGCTGCTGCCAACTGTCGTTGCCCGGCAGGTTGCCCCGGTGCCACTGGGCGCGGATGTAGTGTACCTCGCCCAGCTCGCCGCGGCGGATCAGCTCCTCGGCCTCATGATAAAGGATGTTGTAGTGGCGTTGGTGGCCCACGGCCAGATAGAGGCCCGTTTTGGCGGCCACCTGGGCCATTTCCTTGCACTCGTGTACGCTGTGGCCCATCAGCTTCTCGGTCATCACGTGCAGGCCGGCCTGCATGGCCGCGATGGCCGCGGGCGCGTGCAGGTGCAGGGGCAGGGCGATGATCACCGCCTCCAGGCCGTCGGCCGCGGCATTGGCGATCAGCTCCTTGTAGTCGCCATAGACCTTGACGTGCCGGCGCGCCTCGCTTTCCGAGTTCCAGCCGTAGACCTTCAGCAGTCCCGGCCGGACCTTCTCGGCCGTCTCGCTGTAGTGGTCGCCGTGGAAGGCCCGCCAGATGTTGTAGGGCCGCACGTCGGCAATCGCCTTGACCTGGAGAAAAGCGGGGTTGATCGCGCCGATGAGCACACAGCCCTCGTCGCCGGTGCCCAGCACGCCCACGCGCAGCGGCTTGGACAACGAGGACGCGTAGCCGAAATAGAAGGCCCCCAGGCTGCCGCCGGCCACCACGCCGGCCGCAATCCCTCCTTTGAGGAAATCGCGCCGCGAAACGGCACTGCCGGACGGCTCGGGCTGGGCAGGGGTATTCATGCGCTCGGTCCTTCTTACTCAAGCAGGTTTGGCCGGTGGTGGGGTGGACACGCCGGCCTCGGCCTCGCGCCCGCCACGGCACGGACACCAGCGCGCACACGGGCACCAGCGGGCGCAGAAGGGGTCGTACGCGTAGCGGCCCAGGAAATAGTCCAACCCGCCCCAACGCCCCACCGCGGTGCTGGCCACCACCAAGAGGGCCACCATTTCGATGAAGTCTTTGTTGATGAGCAGGGCATGGCCCACCACCGCGGGGTCGGGCGGATAGATCGTGGGCCAGGCCGGCTGAGTCATCACCACAAAGGCCATGAACGCCGCCCCGCCCAAGGCCGCCGGCCGGGTGAACAACCCCACCAGCAGGCACAATCCAATGGCCGTCAATCCCCACGTGACCGCGAAATCGATCTGCTCGATGCGCGACCAGCGCAGCGGATTGCGGCTGGATGGAATCGGGCCGCGCTGCTCGACCTGCTCGGCAAACACGTCGGCCAGCGCGTTGCGCAGCGCCTGCTCCTGGGCGTCGATCTCAGAGAGCCACTGCTGGGCCTCCCAGCGCAGGTACATCATCTCCTGCCAGCGCCGCTCCTTCTGGAAGGGCGCCTGCTGCCCGGCCTCGGGACTCTGCTCGAGCCGGTCCCGGGCCTCGAAATGGGCCTTGATCTCGTCGCGCTTCTCGCCCAGATAGAGTTCCAAGTCACGAAGGTGTTTCTCGTAGACGGCCTGCGCCTGCTTGGCCAGCGCTTCATAACGCTTCAGCGCCTCCTCGTCCGCCCCACGTGGCGGCCGGTAGTAGTCCACAAACTCCTGGCGAATCCGGTCCCAACGGGCCGCCAGCCGCGCGCTCTTGCCCAGCCAGACCTTCTCACCGTTCTCGTGCTTCTCCTCGACGTATTCCACATCCGCCTGCAGCCGCTGGCGCCCGTCGATATCCGGCAGCATCGCATAGAACAGCGGGGCCAATGGCCCCTTGGCCTGCGAGAGGAACGGCTCGGCCGAGAACTGGTCGGCGTGCTTGATTTTCCACACCCCCTCGTAGAGGAAGTGACACCCCAGGCACAACCGCAGCGCAACCAGCAGCACCACGGTGGCCATGCCGATCTGGAATCTGCGCTCGTTCAGGGCTCTCCTCCTTCGCCCGATGGTGCGAACCGGGCGCTCACGTTTCTTGCGGGGGCAACCGGGGTGCGGCCGGGGCAGGAACGCCGCGGCGGCTTGGTCGAGCCGCACCCGGGGTGTGGGGACCGCCGAGCAGGACACCGAATGTCACTCAATTCTAATCAATCGCCCCACCGCGTTCCAGCCCCCGAGGACCTCGCCTACCATGGCAGAAGAGTGGCAATTTGCCACCCTGGCAGCCCCCCGGCACAGCCGCTGTCGGCCCCCACCTCCGACGTGCGACCACGCCCTTGCCAGGGCGTGCCACCCGCCGGCCTCCGACCTCCGCCCCGGCCCTGGCTGATCGGGGAGCTTTGAAGCAGAATAATATCAATCACTGCACGCGGCTAAGAATGTCCTGCTGTCTCGTTTAACGGCAAGCCGAAGGCGCCGGTGAAGTACGCCATCGCCTGCGGCTTGCCGTTAAACAGCGCAGGATCGAACCGAGGCCACCCGATGAGTCCGATGCGAATCGTCCTTTGCTATCCCGTGGAAGAAAAGCACCGCGGCCAGATCGCGGCCGCGGCCCCGCCCGGCGCCGAGATCGTCGATGCCGGCCAGGAGCGCATCGCGCGCGAACTGCCCGAGGCCGATATCTTCTGCGGCCATGCCAAGGTGCCGGTCGATTGGGATGCAGTGGTCAGCCGCGGCCGGCTCAAGTGGATTCAGTCGTCGGCCGCGGGCATGGACCACTGCCTGGTGCCCTCGGTCGTCGCGTCGGACATTGTGGTGACCAGTGCCTCGGGCGTGCTGGCCGATCAGGTGGCCGAGCACACGATCGCGCTGATTACCGGGCTGTGCCGCAGCCTGCCGGTGTTCTTCCGGGCACAGCAGCAGCGGGAGTTTGTGCGCCGGCCCACGCGCGATCTGACGCGCAGCACCGTGGGCATCGCGGGCTTCGGCGGGGTGGGGCGGCGCCTGGCCGAGCTGCTGCGCGCGTTTCACACGCGCATCCTGGCCACCGACATGTTTCCGCTGGAGAGGCCCGAGTACGTCGAAGCCCTTTGGCCTGCCGACCGCCTGGAACATCTGGCCGCAGAGGCGGACATCCTGGTGCTGGCCCTGCCGCTGAGCGACTCGACGCGGGGGCTGGTGGACGCGCGGCTCTTGCGACGGATGAAGCCCGACAGCCTGCTGGTCAACGTGGCCCGCGGCGGGCTGGTGGTGACCGAGGACCTGGTCGAGGCGCTCGAGCACGGGCACCTGGGCGGGGCGGCTGTGGATGTGACCGAGCCGGAGCCGCTGCCGCGGGAGAGCCGGTTGTGGGACTTGCCGAATGTGGTCATCACCCCCCATGTCGGGGGGCAGGCCCGCTGGCGTATCGACCAGATGACTCGCTTGTTTTGCGAGAACCTGCGGCGCTGGCAGTCGGGCGAGCTGCTGATCAACTACTTGAGCGACAAGCGGTTGGGATTTCCCATCCGCGGCTCGGGCGTGCCGATCTGGAGCGACCGGTGCCGGAGGGAACGGGAATAGCGCGCTTACTGCGGATCTGCCAGCGGGTGCATGTCTTCCTGGCGATCGCGAGCTATTTCTTCCTGTAAACCTCGCGTCGATGCCGGATCACATGGACGGTGATCTTCTGTTGAGCATGATCGCACGTGTAAAGCACCCGGTGGTCCCCCACGCGCAACTTGAACACGCCTTGCCATGATCCGCTCAGGACTTCCGGCGTCGTAGCCTCGAAGTTCTCCGCCAACCAACGCAGCCTTCGGAGGACCCGTTGCGCGACGGGCCTGTCCAAATGCCCCGGATCGGCCTCCGCCGCGGGTGCGAAGTCCACCTCTGTACATGGGCTCACCACGTCAGCCCGAGTCGTGCGGCAACGTCGCGGGCGGGGATCGTCTTGCCGCCGGCTGCTACTTCGGCCAGAGATTGCTGGAGTTGATCGCGGACTTCATCGTTCAACACCAAGCCTTCGTCCGGGTCGCCAAGCAGTTGCGACAGTGTTTCGACCACGACTTCCCGGATGAGCGCCTTGAGTTGGTCAACCGTCAGATCGCCCACGGTTGGATCAGACATCGTGTACTCTCCCGTAACACTCCTGCAATACGACCACCGACCACAACCCGGCCACATCTTATCCCGACAAACCAGCCGGCCGGGGAGAGTCACTCTTGGAAAAGATCGCCCATCCATGTTAGCAACGGGGCGCAGCACTGTCAACGACCGGGGGCACAGCCCCCCACGGATTAAGGGGAGGCGATTTGCAGGTGACAAAGCCCGAGAGCAGTCCAGTCTTGCTCCCGTGGGTAGGCCCTTTGGCGCGGCTGCCTTCCGGGCGAGGGGCCGCGAGACTCTGATCGCCCGAGGTGCAGCGGAGACGCCACACCACTCGCGTTGCCGCGATCGATGGCCGCCCAAGCGCGGTGGATGGGCTGTTCATGAGGCGCCTGCCCGAGGACCAGGGGCACTGGCCACAAAATCCGGCCAACCCGCTTAGCTGTGGCGCAAGGGCGCGAGGGCGTCAGGGCGCAAGCGGCGCAAGAAGCGAGTTCGGTTGCTCTGGACCGCTGGGCCGCCGCGGAGTTAGAATGTGGCCCGGTCTCATACCCCATCATTTCTGTTATCCCGCGGTTGACATAGGGCATGGACATGTCCACTACAACGTTCGTCGAGGGCAGTGCAACCCGAACCTGGGGCGGACACTCGAATACCCGCTGTCCGGAAGAGCTGCTCGGGCGCTATCACACGGTGATCGTCGAGCAGCGTCTGAGCTGGACGGAACACCATCGGCTGATCCGGCTCTTGGGCTCAGGCGGCCAGGGCGTGGTCTACCTGAGCGAGCGCCGCGGCACAGACAACTTCACGCTGCCGGTGGCGATCAAGGTCTTCTCGCCCGAGAGATACCCCACCGAACAGGCCTACGACGAGGCCATGGCGCGCATGGCCCAGGTGGCCGCCCACGTGGCCCAAATCCAGCAGGACAACCTGCTGGACGTGCACAACTGGGTGGACCGCAGCCGCATCCGGCTGATGGAAATGGAATGGGTCAACGGCTTCGACCTGGCGCGCCTGTTGACGCGCCGGATGCTCGAGCGGCTCGAGGCGCGCGTGAGCCGCAACCGCTGGCTCAAAATCAACGAGGTGATCGTCACCGACGGTCCGGTGCAGCCGCGGGTGAAGCCCGGCATCGCCATCGCCATTGTGCGCGACTGCCTGGCCGCGCTGGCGGCGCTGCACCGCGAGGGAGTGGTCCACGGCGACTTGAAGCCGTCGAACATCATGCTCAAGCGTACGGGCAACGCCAAGATCGTGGATATCGGCTCGGCATTCGAGTCTGAAGCCCCGCCGGCCCCGCGAACCTGCACGCCCGCTTACGCGGCGCCGGAGGTGCTCGAAGGCGGCGAGTGCTCGGCGCGATCGGACCTGGCGAGCCTGGGCTATGTGCTGATCGAGATGCTGGCCGGGACGCCGCCGTTTGCGGGGCTGAGTTCCTTGCGCGACCTGCTCGAGGCCAAACGCTTCCTGGCCCAGCGCCTGCCGCGCATCCTGCCGCAGGAGGTCGTCTGCAACCAGTTGCTGATGAGCTTCTGTCGTGGCCTGGTCGCCCCCGATCCCACGCGGCGGTTTCCCAGCGCCGAGGCTGCGGACCTGGTCAAGGAAGGGGCGGCCGATTTCCACCGCCAACTGGTCAAGGGCGATCTGGCCAGCGAATACGACAACGAAATCCGCATCTGGCTCGAAGACCTCGAAGAGCTCGACGAGCCCCAATGAAACCTTGCCGGTGGGCCTGGCTTTTCACTCGACGCAGGTCGCAGGGTGGGTCGAGCCGAAGGCGATGACCCACCAATTGCCCGACGCAGGTCGTAGGGTGGGTCGAGCCGAAGGCGATGACCCACCAATTGCTCGACGCAGGTCGTAGGGTGGGTCGAGCCGAAGGCGATGACCCACCAATTGCCTCATTCCGGCGGAAAATCAGGTTGTTGGTGGGTCTGCGCTGGCGCTTGACCCACCCTACGCGCTACGCTACGCGCTACGCGCTCGACGAGCCCCAAGAAGACCGCTCCGCGCGCGGCCGCCCGCCGAGC
>CAYXPN010000006.1:0-17006 GCA_964467075.1 uncultured Planctomycetaceae bacterium | reverse complement strand
CTACGCGCTCGACGAGCCCCAAGAAGACCGCTCCGCGCGCGGCCGCCCGCCGAGCACCGGGGTCTCTTCAGAGCGACAGCCGCCGCCCCTTGCGATGGCTCAGCCGGGCCCGCTCCACGATCGAGATCGCCCGATAAACGTCCCCCAGGTCGGTCGATTTGTGCGACCCGGTGGTGGCCGCCCGATGGAAACGCCTGAGCAGCAGCTCGCCCACCGGCCGTTCGCTGTCAAGCGCTTCGTGGTGGCGTCCGGCCTCGTCGAACCACACCAACCCGGCCGGCAGATCGACAAACGCCACGCCGTGGGCGCAACAGACCTCCAGCGCGGCCGGCGGCCGGTAGCCGACCGCCTCTTCCCAGTGGCCCGGGATGTAGGTGCTGCAGCTTATTTGCGCCAGGGTTCCCGTGCCCGGCCGGGGCTTCTCCGAGAAGTCGAGGCCGATCATCTGATAGTCTTCGCTGCTGTCCGGCTCCGGGCTTGTGTAGTGCAGCAGGCCGGTGACCCAGCGGGGCGGGCGGTCCACCACGTAGCAGCACCAATCGACCAGCTCCACGACTTGCTGGCGCAGTCGCCGCTGGGGTGAGCAGCCCGGCGGGTGATTGGCCTTTGCTGTGTCCAAGCGCAGGTGGCAAAACACCAGCCGAGGCGGTCCCAGCCGGGTGGCCATGAGTTCCTTCAAGCGCACCGTGGCCGGGGCCTGGCGGCAGAGCAGCTCGGCCACAAACGGGATGCCGGCCTCGGTGACCCGCTGTTTGAGCTGGCCGGCCTCTTCGCACGCCAGGTCCAAGGCCGCGGCACAGTAGATGGGTTTTCCCGACTCGCAGGCCGCCATCACCGGCACCGCCCCATACCACTGCGAGCCGAGCACCAACACCGCGTCCACGTCTTCGCGCCGCAGCAGCACCCGAAACCCGTCCACGGCCGCGGCCCCGAATTCGGCTGCCACGTGCCGGGCGCGATGGGTCACCTGGTCGCAGACCGCGCGCAGCTCGAACAACTCGGCCAAGGCCCTCAGCGCCGGGCCGTGCCGCTTCTGCCACGCATCTCCCAGTCCCACCACACCGATTCGCAGGCGCATGCGCCACCTGTTCGAAATGTATCCTGCGCCGCCGCGCTCAACGCGGCCCCAGGGCCGCAACCAAATGTAGCAGCGGCTGCCAGCCGCCGCCGTAGGGGCGACGCACGCGTCGCCCCTACGCCAAAGATGCGCGCACCATGCGCGCATCTTACCGCGCAAGGCTCTAACCACCTCTGGGGTGTGCGAAACCGCCGATTATATGCCCCAGCGGGGGGTCGGCTCAACCGCCGGTTCTCCGCAAGTATTGTATTCTCGAAACGGCGTGCAATGGTAGGGTCTTGCCCCACAAGACTGTGCGCACGGCGCGCGTATTTGTAGCTGCCGCATCCTGCCGTAGCCGCGGCGGCTGGAAGCCGCCGCTACGTTTGGTTGCGGACGGAAGGCCGCATTAGGCGCCTGTGGGGCGACTTTCCGCAACTGCTTGACGCCACCCGGCCGGGCGGGTAGGGTCAATGCTGCATCGGGCCCCGTATCTACCGGCTCCTGCACATCGGGCGCAGCAGCGAGATTTTCCTGGACCTGCTGCGCGGGTCATCCCCCATTGAGCGAACCCGATCGAGGACTGAATCATGACCGATCGACTTAAAACTTGTAAAGGTATTACCTCCCGGGGCTTCGCTTCGCTCCAGCCCCGGCCACCCGAGCCCGAGTACCAAATTCGGGAAACAATTTGTTTACAGGTCCTTGGCGTGCCGCCGATCCGGGGAATGAGCACGTGTTTGGGCGTCTCGCTGGCCGTGGTGCTGTGCCTGTCGGTTGCACTGCGCGGGGCCGCTGCTGCGCAGGGCGAGTCGCCTCGCCGCCCCAACGTGGTGTTCATCCTTACCGACGACCAGCGCTGGGACCAGCTCAGTTGCGCCGGCCACCCCTTCCTCAAGACACCGCAGCTCGACCGCATCGCCGCCGAAGGCGCGTGGTTCCGCAACATGTTCGTGACCACCTCGCTCTGTTCGCCCAGCCGGGCATCGTTTCTTTCCGGCCTCTATGCCCACAGCCACGGCGTGGCCGACAACTTCACCGACTTTCCCGAAGACCTGCCCAGCTTCCCCGGGCGCTTGCACGACGAGGGCTACGAGACGGCCTACATCGGCAAGTGGCACATGGGCGAACAAGACGACCGGCGCCGGCCGGGGTTCGACTACTGGGCCTCCCATAAAGGCCAGGGCACCTACTACGACTGCACCTTCAACGTCAACGGCACCCGCCGGGTGCTCGAAGGCTACTACACAGATCGGGTGACCGACCTGGCCGTCGAGTGGCTCAAACAGGAGCACCGGCGCCCGTTCCTGCTCATCCTGGGCCACAAGGCCCCGCACACGCCGTTCACACCCGAGCGGCGCTATCGGCACATCTACGACCACGTGCGGATCAAGTATCCCCGGTCGGCCTTCCACTTGGACGACAAGCCCGCCTGGGTGCGCCAGCGCCTGTCCACCTGGCACGGCATCTACGGGCCGATCTTCGGGTTCCGCGAGGATTTCCCCGACACCAGGCCCGAGGGTGTCAAGGAGTTTGCCGAGTTCGTGCGCGCCTACACAGCCACCATCAAGTCCGTGGACGACAGCACGGGACGGGTCTACCGGGCCCTGAAAGAAACAGGTCGGCTCGACGACACGCTGCTGATCTTCGCCGGAGACAACGGTTTCTTGCTGGGCGAACACGGCATGACCGACAAGCGCACTATGCACGAGCCGAGCATCCGCGTGCCGCTCTTGGCTCGCTACCCGCGGCTGATTGAGCCCGGCACGGTGATCGACCAGATGGTGCTCAACATCGACCTGGCGCCGAGCATCCTCGACATCTGCGGGGCCGCGCCGCTGGGGGACATCCACGGGCGGTCCTGGAAGCCGCTCCTGGAAGGCCGGACCGAGGGCTGGCGCACGGCCTGGTACTACGAATACAACTACGAGAAGCAATTCCCCTACACGCCCAACGTGCGGGGAGTGCGCACCGACGAGGGGAAATACGTCCACTATCCCCACGGCGACGGCTCGCCCGACCGCCACATGGCCGAACTCTACCATCTCAAAGAAGACCCCGGCGAGCGTGACAACCTGATCGCTGACCCGGCGTGCGCGGAGAGAGTCAAGGAACTGAAAGCCTTGTTGCACGAACTGATGGAGCAGGCCGATGCTCTGCCCGACCGCATGCCGCTGGACGAAGGCGTCAAGCAGGAGCTGCCCGAGGAGTCGATCCGCTGAGCTCGCCGCGTTTGGGGAGCGGCCTTCATCGCGCCGGCCCGGCGGCGCGCAGCGCGTAGGGTGGGTCAAGCCGAAGGCGCAGACCCACCATGAAAGCCTTGCCGGTGGGTCTCACTTTTTGCTCGACCCGGCGGCGCGCAGCGCGTAGGGTGGGTCAAGCCGAAGGCGCAGACCCACCAAGCCTTGCCGGTGGGTCTCACTTTTTGCTCGACCCGCCCTACAAACTGGACCCGCCCTACAGGCCCGCCGCGCGCTTCGTGGATTGCCTTTGATTGCGTCCCTTCGCTTGCGCGCGTCAACCCTCGCCCTCTGCGGAGAAGTTGATCTCGATCGGGTTGAAACCCCGGACGACCTTCTCCCGCTCCCAGCGGTACTCGTAGCGCCCGATCAGGTGCTCGGCCAGTTGGAATTGCTCGCCCAGTTGGAAGTACTCGCCTATCTGCACCAGGTCGGCCTCGTCGAGCGGCTGCCCGCTCGCTCGGGCCACGTGGGCGGAGACGATCAGCAAATAGTACTCCCCTTCGGGCAAGACCAGTGAGAAACTCCCGTCGGCGTCGGCCCGCACGTATGCCCCGCCCAACTCCCCGATCGCCTGGATCGTGCGATGGGTCTGCGGCGGCGCAGGGTCCTGCGCGCGGATGCCCAGGATGGAAAGCAGGTGTTCGGGACGCTTGTTCTCAGGAAGCGCGATCACCAGCGAGTTCTCATCCCCGGCCGGCTGGCCCGTGCCCGGATCGTAAAACAGCTTGCCTTCGACCAGCACCCGCTCGCGTGCCTGTTGCTCGGACTGAACCTGCTCGTCGAACCGGCGATTGCCCCGACCGATCAGATAACCCGCCCCGAGCCCGGCGGCAAACAGCAGGAGGAACAGCACGCCGTGCACGTAGAACGTGCGGCGATGAAAGAGGATCATGTCGCCGGGGACCGGCCGACCGACCGCGGGCACCTCGGCCGGGGCGGCAGCGGGTGTTTCGGCCGACGACCCGCGGGCCGAGACCGCGGCTGCCGGCTCGAAGGTTCCGGTTGCGGGCGGCTCCTCGTAAACCACCACAGTCGAGGCCGACTCGAACTGGGCGGTTGACCGGGCGAAGCGCCGCATGGCCAGGGCTGCCTCGGCTGCCTCTGGAGTGGGGACTGTCTGGACCGAGCCGCACTTCGGGCAGTTGATCTCACTGCCTACCTTGCGGCTGGCGATACCCAGCAACTGGCCGCAGTGATTGCACGGAAATCGGATGGGCATGGGCCTGGACGCATCCTGTATGCCTGAAACTCCCAGCGGCCGGCGGCACCGGCTGCAACCCCTCATTCCAGACTAACACGCCCTGCGCAGCCCGACCAGCGTCGCTTCGCCGACCGGTCCCCGGGAAGCTGGCTCGCCCGGCTCGCAGTGGCCCGATTGCCGGGCGCTCCGCAGTAACCCGATTTCCCGGCTTGTAGTGACCCGATTCATCGGGTCCGTCAAGGACCGTGCAAGTACGGTCACTACAAACGGCTTGTAGTGGCCCGATTTATCGGGTCTGCCGGCTCGGCGAATGCACGAGGTAGCTGGCCAAGGGGGAAATACCGTTCTGGTCGCGACAAGCGAAAGATAAGCTCAGGGGGCCACGTCCTCGTCTTCTGGCGGCTCGGCCGGCTGTTCGGACTCGGCCAGCCGACAAATCGCCAGGACCAGCACCAGGCTGATCAAGGCCAGCACCCAGAGCACACCCGCGCCCAAGGCGATCCAACCGAGCGCCGCCCGTGCGGGAGCATCGCCCATACCCCCCAGGAGTGCGGATGTGCCGGCCAGCAGACAAACGGCCACCGGCAAGATCACTGCCGCAGCCGTCAGCGCAAACAAGAGCCAGTGGGGCATAGCATTGCGGGCCATAACAGCTCCTCTAAGTTCGCCAATTCTCCCGACCGTCAAACTCGCTGTCAATCGGGTCCTCTGTGTCCGTTGGTTGACTTGAGGCGGGGGTGGCTCACAATGAACTCAAGGCCTGAGTTTCTTCCGGGACCGGTACAAGGCCGGCCCGAGGACACGGGCGGTCGGGAGCCGCAGCGAGGAAAAGGTGACAGGCACCATTTGCCTTTGGGCGGCCCGCGACCAACGTTCCGTCGGTGCCCGGCTTCGCACAAATGGTGCCAGTCACCTTTTCCGTCACCGTCCGACGCTCCCCACCTGAGCGAACAGGTAGGCGCATGGGTCGATTCGTTTCGCCGACGCCGAAGTGGTCCCGGGCGGTTGCTCTCTGCGCAGCAGCCGCGGGCTGGATGCTCGCCGCGTTCGGCCCATGGTTTGCGGCCGATCGCGCGGGGGGCGCCGAAGTGCTGATGAGGGACGGGCGCGTGTTGGAGGGGAAGTGGGGCGAGGTGGCCAGCCTGGCCGACGTTCCCTCGCCGCCAGCGCCCGACGGCACCGGGCCGCTGCGCCTGATCGGCTTTCTGGACGACGATCTGCGGCGCACCTTCATCTCGAAACGCCAGATTCAACAGATGGCTCCGGAGGAAACCGGCCGGATGCTCGAACGCTTCAACATCTGGCAGCGCGTCATCGAACACGGCCCCACGGTCCAGGCCGTGGGTCCGGCAGTGCGCATCACCCCGTTCGACGAATATGGCCGGCGGATATACACCTTCATGACCGCCAACGGGCCGGTGGATGTGCGTCAAGGGATTACGATGTTGACGCCGCATTGGGCGAAGGTGCAGGGTGAGTCGCACGTCTGGGACATGCGCATCGCCACCAGCTCCATCCCCCGCGACGTGCTCCACAAGATGCTCTTGAAACAGATCAATCCCCAGGACATCGAACACCAGAAGAGGATCGCCCGCTTCTATCTCCAGGCCGAGCGCTACGAAGAGGCCCAAGAGCAGTTGGAGTCGATCCTCAAGAACTTCCCGGACCAGCCCGAGCTGCGCGAACAGCTCGAACCCACGCTGCGTGCGGTCCGGCAGTTGGCCGCCCAGCGACTGCTCTCGGAACTCCAGTTGCGGCGCGATGCCGGACAGCACCGGCTGGTAAGCGGGCTGTTGGAGAAGTTCCCCTCGGAGGGAGTGGCCGGCGAGATTCTCCAAGAGGTGCGGGAGATGATCGACGAATACCACCGGCTCGAAGCCCGCTGTGCGGAGGTGGTCCAGCGCATCGAGGAGCTGCTGGGCCAACTGAAGGACACGGCCTTGCGCGCGCAGATTGAACTGGTGCGCAAAGAGATCGCCGCGGAGCTGGACCTGGAGACGCTTGGGCGCATGGCCGCCTTTCGCCAGGCAGTGGACGACGCGGACATGACGGCCGAGGAAAAACTGGCCCTGGCCGTCAGCGGCTGGCTGGTCGGCTCCGACGCGGCCACGGTCAACCTGCCCGTGGCCCTGTCGCTCTACAGCGTGCGGGCCAAGGTGCGCGCGTATTTGCAGGAGCCGATCAAGCTGAACCGCGAGGCGGTTTACGACACGCTGGCCTCCGAGGAAGGCGCCACCCCGCGCCTGGTCGCCGCGCTGTTGGCGCACATGAAACCGCCGCTGGACCCGCCCGAGCCGGTGGACTTGTCGCAGCCGGGCTTCTATCGGCTCGAGGTGTCCACCCTGCCCCAGACCCCGCCGGCGACCTACTACGTCCAGCTTCCGCCGGAATACAACCCCTATCGCCGTTATCCGGCGGTGGTCACGCTGCGCGGATCGGGCAGCACGCCCCAGCACCAGGTCGACTGGTGGGCCGGCGCGTGGACCGCGGGCGGCTTTCGGGCCGGCCAGGCCACGCGCCACGGCTACATCGTCATCGCCCCGGACTGGACCGCGGAACACCAGGTGCAGTACGAATATTCGGCGCGCGAACATACCGCGGTGCTCAACAGCCTGCGCGACGCCTTCCGCCGGTTTTCCATCGACACGGATCGGGTCTTCCTGTCGGGCCATTCGATCGGCGGCGACGCGGCCTGGGACATCGGGCTGGCGCATCCGGACCTGTGGGCGGGCGTGATCCCCATCGTGGCCGTATCGGACAAGTACTGCACGCGCTATTGGGAAAACAATGCGCCGCGCCTGCCCTTCTACGTGGTGCTCGGCGAGCTGGACGGCACCAAGCTCAGCCACAATGCCCGCGATCTGGATAACTACCTGAAACGGGGCTTCAACTGCACGGTCGTCGAATACCTGGGCCGCGGCCACGAGCATTTCTCCGACGAAATCCTGCGGATTTTCGACTGGATGGGCCGCTTGCGCCGGGATTTCTTTCCCCGCGAGTTCACCTGCTCGACCATGCGCCCCTGGGATAGTTTCTTCTACTGGCTGGAAGTCGACGGCCTGCCCCCCGGCGCCACCGTGCTGCCGATCAACTGGCCGCCTCCCCGCAACACCCAGCCGGCCGAAATCAGCGGCCGCATCCTGGCCACCAACGGCCTCTATGTCAGCGCACGGACCGGAGGGGTCGTGGTCTGGGTTTCGCCCGAGATGCTCAACCTGGAGGAGCGCCTCACCATCACTGTCAACGGGCGCCGGGTGAACAGCCCGGACCGCACGCTGCGCCCGGACCTGCGCACGTTGCTCGAAGACGCGCGCACGCGGGCCGACCGCCTGCACCCCTTCTGGGCCAAGATCGAGGTGCGTACCGGGCGCGTGCCGGGCTATCGTTGAGCGCGGCGCGGGCGACCCGCGCACGTACGCGCATGTCGAGCCGGGAGCGTCAGCTCCCGGTTCAGGGGGAATCACCAAGAATGCCCGTTGGCGTTGTTGTGTAAACCGCTCACCTCACGCCGGCGGCTCGCCGGGAGGGTGCACCCGCAGCGAGCCGGGCACCTGAGTGCCCGGTTCGGGCGAGCCCATCTCAGGCCAGCGGCAGCAAGTTGGCGGCCACAAAGGTGAATGCCAGGATGGCCACGCCGATCACCACCAGCAGCACGGTCCAACTCTTCAGGGCCTCGGTTTCGGTCAGGGCGCTCATGCGCGCGAAAATCCAGAAGCCGCTGTCGTTCATCCAGGAGCAGACCAGCGAGCCGCCGGCAATGGCCGTGGCCAGATAGACCGGATGGAAACCGAGCATCTCGGCCGAGGCGCCCATCGAGGCCAGCATGGCCGAGGTGGTGATCATGGCCACGGTGCTCGAGCCCTGGGCGATCTTGAGCAGGGCCGCCACCAGGAAGCTGATCAAGAGCATGATCGTCCCCGCGCTGAAGCTGCTCTGGGCAAACAGCCCCTCGACGGCCCGGCCCACGCCGGCCGTCTTGAGCATCTCGCCGAACGCCCCGCCGGCCGAGGTGATCAGGATGATCACCCCGCCGCTCATCAGCGCGGTTTCCACCGATTTGGCCAGTTGCGCCAGGCTCAAGCCGCGCGAATGCAGCAACACGGCCATGGCCAGGGCCCCCGAGATCAGCAATGCCAGGTTCGCGTCGCCCAGCAGGGCCGCCACGTCGGCCGCGCGGCTCCGCCAGGTCTGCCGGGCCAGTCCGGGTAGGGCCGCTTCGAGCACCAAGTAGTCGAAATTCCGGCGCTCTGCTGCTGAAAGCTGGGCGAGCACCTGGCGGACCATCTCACGGTTCGTCGCCGAAGGCAACACCCCCTTGAGCACCGCGTCGCGATAGTGCTGCCGGAAGCGTCTGCGCTCGGCTGCGGGCAAGCGCATCGCCCCGCGGTCCAGCAGGTCTTGGGCCGGCTTGCCCAGCGACGTGCCGGCAAACGCGCGATCGAAGAGCGGATCGTGCTCGGCGACCAATTGGGCCACAGCCTGCTGCACCCGGCCGGCCAGTTGCGCGTCGATTGCCCCCTGCTCGTGTGCCCGGGCCAGCGCGTCGATCAGGTCAGCCGGCAGCAACTCGGCCAGGCGCCCCAGCGGAGCGGGCGTGTCGGGCTCGTCGCTCTCGGCCAGGGCCCCGGCCAGGGCCGGCCAGTCGAACACGTCGCCCTGGCGCACCAAGGCGCGGTGCTCGGCCTCGGCCAGCGTGCCGGTGATCGTCTTGCCCGAGATCAACAGCACCGGCAGCAGGATGGGCGCCAGCGAGACGGCCAGCCCCGGGAGCTGGTCGTCGCGGAGCGGCTCGGTCTCTTCCTCGCCGGCATAGGGGCGGCAGGGCACGTCCTGCCAGCGATTGAACAACCGGCTGGCCAACAGCCCTACCACCGCAGCCGGCGCGCCGATCATCGCGCCGACAAGGATCATCGTGCCGATGTCGAATCCCAGGTTGGCCGCCATGACCAACGGGCCGGGCGTGGGCGGCACCAGCCCGTGCGTCACCACGCCGCCGGTGGCAATGGCCAGGATATAGAGCATGTAGTTCTTGCGCGTGGTGCGCCACAACGAGCGTGCCAAGGGCACCATCAGGTAGAAGACCGTATCGAAGAACACGGGCACGGCCAGCACGAAGCTGGCCCCGCTGAGCGCCTCCGGGGCCCGGCGTTCGCCCAGCACGCGCACGAACGAGCGCACGATGCGGTCGGCCGCGCCGCTGTCCATCAGGCACTTGCCGATCACCGCGGCCATGGCGATTACGATGCCGATCCGGCCCACAAAGCCGCCGAAGGAAGACGCCACCCGCTCCATCTTCTCCGAAAGCTCGCCGCCGGCGAGCAGGCTCACCAGCAGCGCCGCGGTGACAAGCGCGATGAACGCGTTGACCCGCAGCACGATGATCATGCCCACCACGGTGACAATCCCGATCGCCAGAATCACAAGCGGATCAATCATTGGCGGCGGACCTCCTGACTGCTTCGGTGAGATTCCTCCGGCAGGGAGCGGCAGCGGCCGGGCAGTCCTGAGACGGCCCAAGACCGTCGGTCTTTGGGCGGCAGTTTACGGGCTGCGCGCCTGGGGTGCAAGGGTGGGCGCAGGGCAGCAGAGAGCGGGCGCGGGTTTCGGCAGTCCCGCCCAAACCGGCGATGCGTCATGAAGACCCGCGGTGAGTGCGAACGTCGCCGGCCAGCCGGGAGCGTCAGCTCCCGGTTCACGTCGAGCAACCAGCAAATGCGACGCCGGCGAAACCGGCGGCTTACGCTGCCGGCTCGCCAAGAAGATGCACGCTGGGTGCAAACGGCGCCGGCCAGCCGCCTACGGCTTGGTCAGGAGCATGCCCTTGATGAACCAGCCATCGGGCTCGCTGCGCAAAAGCAGGCCCGCCGGACCCAGATAGCGGCGCACCACGTCGAACTGGGGCAGTTTGCTGCCGTCGAGTCTCGACTCGCGCGAGGTGCCCACCTCGCCCGCGCCCAACAGGCGATTCAGCCCCCAACCGAGCAGGGTCTCGGCCTCGGGCAGCTTGTTCTGGCGCACGAGCTCGTAGGAGACATGGTTTTCCTCGTCGGTGCGCGAGAACCGCAACCCGCAACACTCGCCCAGGCCGAAGCGCTCCAGTCCGGCCGCCACCTCGCGATAGTCCAGGTCATGGGCCAGGGTCTCGCGCGGTTCGCGCGGCTCGAGCACCTCCAGGAGGAACTCGATGTGCGAGGCCACGATCAGATGGCCGTGGGCCACGGTGACCGCGGCCCGGGGCATGAGTTGCTTCTTTTTCGGCTGCGGTTGGCGCTCGCCGCGCGGGGGTTGCTCGAAGGGCAGTGCCGGCGCGGACTGCACATCGACTGCGGGCACGGTAACCGGCGGGGGCTCGACCGTCTCCCAGATCACGTGGCCGCCGATCTCCCGGTAGCGCACCGACTCGTCGGTGCGCATGGTCTTGGCCACGGCCGTGGCCACGGCCCCCGGGTCTTTGGCCTGCACGGCGAACAGCAATCGCTCGCTGGTCGGCGTGATGGGCAGGGTGTAGTCACTCAGCATGATTACCCGCGGCCCGAGGTGTACGATCAGCTCCTCGCGCAGGTCGATCTGCGGCCCGTTGGGATCGGTCCTCAGGCCCTCGAGTACGTCTTCCCAAACGCCTTCGTCTCCCTGGCCGTAGAGGTCGTCGAACAGCGGGCCGAAGTTGTCGAACGCCTCGACCAGGTCGACGTAAAACGTGGCATAGCTGGCCACGTCGCGCGGCACCCACGCTGGCGGCGAAGCCATGACGCCGTTGGGCAGGACGGCCATCTTCAGTCCCTTCTCACGCGGCGGCGGAGCATAGATGGCCGTGCGGTGGATGCGCTCGAACCCCTCGGCTGCGAAATCCACGAACCCGCCCATGCCCTTCACCGCGTCCAGACCCTGGTTGGCCATCAGTTGTGCGATGCTGCGCCCCTTGCGCCGCTTCTCTTCCGGGGTGAGCACGTGCACCACGTGTGCGTATGAGAGCGGATGGACAAACCAGCGGACCTGCGGCCGGGCCGCCGGGCCCGCGTCCTGCCGGCAGCGCCCCATCACCGCCTGGAAGCCCGGCACATCGGCCAGGCTCTCGCTATCGCCTTTGCTCCAGCGCTGCAGCAGGTCGTCGACCGCCTCCAGGCTGTCCGCCCCGCCGAGCAGCCCCTTGTGCAAGAAGAAGGCCACGCGTTGCGGTCCGCCCGCCTGGGGGTCCGGCGGCAGATCGAAAACCGTGACCTTTACGTCCTCGATCGAGTGCTCGCTGCGCTTTGCCCCGCGCGCAAGCTGCTGCTGGGCGGCCTTGTGCAGCAGCGCCGCGGCCGCGGCCTCCCGGCCGCGCACGTCGAGCAGCACCACCTGCGAGACCGGGGCGGCCTTGGGATGGACGAATGCCACGGCCAGGCTCCGGCCGTCAAGCTGCTTCAAGTCTTCCAGGCTCATGCCCAGGCGCTGGCGCAACGTGGTCCAACGGGTCTCGAACTGGCGCTGCAGGTCTTCGGCAAACGGTTTCATCACCGGATCGGCCGCCAATTGGCCCAACTGCGTCTGGTTCCAGTGCTGCTCCAGGCTCTCCGTATCGGGCACGATCACCACCGCGGCCGTGGCAGCCGGCAGGAGTTGCTCGGGCGCTGGCATCTCGGCCGCGGGCGGCACGTTGGGATTGTCGGGCGCGCCGACGGCTGGGGGCGCGCCGGGCGCATCGGCCGCGCCGCCTGCCTGGGCCAACGCCCAGGCCGCGACCATCAGCGCGCCGGCCATACACAGGGCAAGACCTCCTCCAACGCCACGATTCTCACTCAAATGCAGAGACATGCGTGTGATTCCTCTAATATCACGGGATTCCGACGGGCCGGTCACTCCCTGGTGACCTTCCCGAGCGCGGTTCTACCTCCGAGGTGATTCCAGGGGTCGCCGGCGGCGTGGACCGGCCCGTGCCCATGGTAGCCACGGTCGCCAGAGCGTGGACAACTCCCGGCGATGTCTCGCAAGGAATAAAAGCAACCATTCGTCCGCCGTCGGGCGACGGCGGCTACGAGTTGGCGACGGTGACTGCCCAGCGGACCACCAACGCGCAGCGGGAAGCACCGCGGACGTGTTGTCCTTGGGGGCGCCCTTCCGGGAAGTGTAGAAGTTTAGTCGCCACCACTAGTTGATGCTAGAGCGAAGCGGCGCGCCGGACAAGAACAGAAGGACAAATTGGGCAAAGGGCACCCCGGCGAGTTCGCAAGAATCACTGCTGTACCCCCATATTCCACAAATTACCCAAGCCGCCTGGTCGTCATGAATTGTTGCGGCATGCTGCCGGCCCGGCGGGATAAAGCAAGCCGGCTCGCTGCCCGTCGGGATCTGCGCTGGGCTTCGACGGACCGGAGGTCCGCCCTACCGCCGGCTCGCTGCCCGCCGGTCCTACGACCACACCCCGGCGATCTGTTGGCCGCACTGGTCACACTTGCCCTCGGTCAGGCGCACCTGCTCGAGGCGGTAGATGCTCCGCTCGATCACCGGCCGGCCACAGCCCGGGCAGAACGTGGTTTCCGCGTCCGGCAATTCCGGGCAGTTGCCCACATAGACATAGTGCAACCCGGCCTGCCGGGCGATCTGGCGAGCCTCTTCGAGCATCTCTACCGGCGTGGGCGGCAGATGGGTGAGCTTGTGGGCCGGATGGAAGCGGGAGAAGTGCAGCGGGTAGTCCGGCCCCAACTTGTCCACCAGCCAGTCGCACATGCGGCGGATCATCTCGGGCTTGTCGGTGTAGTCGGGCACCACGAGGTTGGTCACCTCGAACCACACGCCTTCGCGTTTCAGTGCAACCAGGGTGTCAAGGATGGGCTTCAGCTTGCCCGAGTTGAGCTGCTCGTAGATCTGCGCGTCGAAGCCCTTCAGGTCCACGTTGGCCGCGTCGATCACGCGGCAGAGGTCCCCAAGCGGCTTGGGCTGGATATAGCCGCAGGTGACCCAGACGTTGCGCAGTTGCTCCTGGTGGGCCGCCTCGGAGGTGTCGTACATGTACTCGAACCACACGGTGGGCTCGGAATACGTGTAGGCGATCGACGGGCAATCAAAGTATCGGGCCAGGGCCACCACGTCGTCAGGAAACATGCTGGCCCGGGCCATGTCTTCCATCGAGAGGCTGTGGAGGCTGCGCGGGTCGAGGCGCAAGGGCTCGCCGCGGGGATCCTTGGATTCCTCGGGCTTGCGCTGCGAGATGTCCCAGTTCTGGCAATTCAGGCAGCGAAAGCCGCAGCCCGAGGTGGCGATCGAAAACACGCCCGTGCCGGGCAGAAAATGGAACAGCGGTTTCTTTTCGATCGGATCGACGTGGAAGGAGCAGGGGTCGCCGTAGGACATGGTGTAGAGCTTGCCATCCTTGGACACGCGACCGCGACAGCGCCCGCGGTCCTCGGGCGCCAGCAGGCACTCGTTCGGGCAGAGCTTGCACTGGATGTTCTCGCCGAGTTTGAGATAGTGTCGGGCCTCGCGCACCCATCCGCGCTGCTGCCACTGCTGCCAGAGCACGCCCTGGGGGGCGTCTTTGCGAAACACCTCGGCGGGCATCTGGCGCCGGACCTCCTCCACGGCCCGCTCGAGCAGATAGGCGCCGAGCGTGCCGCCATAGCGCAGCGCACCCGCGGCCAGACCGACGCCTGCCAGCCCCAGCGAGCCGTACTTGATCATGCGCCGGCGCGACATACGCCGCGGGCGTCTGCGAGCGTGGGGCGCCTGGTCGGGCTGTGGGCCGGTCACCGGCACCTTCGGCTCTTGATCCATCCCCACCTCCGGAAGGCGAAGTAGATGGCGATCAGTGCGTGTACCAGGAAGATTCCCACCAGCGGCCACTCCAGCACCCGGTGGACGGCCAGAGCCAGGCCGTGGCTGATCCAGCGGTTGACGTGGAACTGGCCGCAGAGCGAGAAGCCCGTTACCAGATATATTATCATCAGCGGCAGCAGCAACCAGCCGCTCAGGCGCACCAGTTTCATCAGCCAGTAGTGGATGTTTCGGCGTGCCATTTTGTCACGATCGGCTTCGTTAAACCGCTGTTTACCCAGCGCGGGCTCAGGCAGTACCGCAGACTCTCCATGATGCCCCGGCCCGACCCGACCGGCGCCTCCTTGAAACTCATGCGCGCCAGCCCGAGACCAGCACCACGGCGCTCAGCAGGTTGACGCCCGCACAAAGCAGGCACACCGATGTCACCCCCCACAAGGGGATCAGCCACGTGCTCACCAGCAGTGCGCCCAGGGCTGCGCCCAGGTAGTCGGCCGTGTACAGCCGGGCGGCCGAGGACGTGACGCTTTGAAAATCCACCTTGCCGGCCAGCGGAAACTCCAGCCCCACCAGCACCGCTACGCTGAGCGCCAGCAGCGGGATCACCACCTGCCCGGCGAGCATGGCCGCGCTGCCGCCGAGGCGCCCAAGTCCAATCAACACCAGCGGCAGGCATGCGGCAACCAGGGCCGCGGCCAACTCCAGCGCGACCAGGTGGCCTCGCGCACAGCGCTCCAGGCGCCGGTTCATCGTCCACGAGCCGATCCCCAGCCCCAACATAAAGGCCGTCACAATCACGCTCACCTGCGAATACACATAGCCGTAGAGCACCTGCACACCCAACAACAATACCACCGCCAGCGCCGACGCGGCAAACCCCGTGGTAAACAGCGCCAGCGGCACCGACCGGGTGCGCCACAGATATGCTGCCAACACCAACACCAACCCCGCCTGGAACAGGCCGAAACGCACCCGGAAGCGGCTCATCCAATAGCGCAAGTGCAAGTAGTAGAGCACCGGGCTGAAATCGCGGTTGACCGCCCCGGGCCCCACCAGGGCCCGCTGGATTTCGGCCACCCGGTCCGGCCGCAGCGTGGCCTCCAGGTAGCCGGGCCCGAGCCAGTCGGTCTCGATCCCGGCCTGTTCCAGTTCCCGGGCGATGTGTTCGGCCGGCGACCAGGCGGGGCTGAGCGGACCCGCGGAGGCCAGGAAGAACACCTTGCGCCCGGGGAGCACCAGCACGTGGGCAAACTCGGCCGGCAGCGTTCGCCGGGCGGTGGCCAGCAGTCGGGCCAGCTCGGGACTCAGATAGTTCTGGTATTCGCCCAGCGAGAAACACAGCACGCCCTCGGGCGCGAGAATCCGCTCAGCCTCTTCGAAGAACTCCCGCGTGTAGAAGCGGTTGAGCTGCGAGGTGGCCGGGTCGGGCACGTCGACGATCACCACATCGTAGCGCGCCGCGGTCTGTTTGACATAGCGGCGTCCGTCGGTGTTGATCACGTTGATGCGCGGCTTGATTTCCGGGGTGACGAGGTTCTCGGGCAGGAATCGCACGGCCAGCCGGAGCACGAGCGGGTCGAGTTCCACGTAGTCCACCGCGGCTCTTGGATACTTGAGGATTTCGCGCGCGGTGCCCGATGCGCCGCCGGAGATCAGCAGCACGCGTCGGGCCTGGGGGCGCTGGACCATGGCGTAGTGGACGGTTTCTTCCACGGCCAGCCGGTCGTGGGAGGTGAAGAGGGTCTGTCCGTTTTCGATGAAATTCAGTTGTCCGGCGTGTTGGGTGACCACGAGGCTGCCGTAGCGCGAATTGCCGCTGAAGCGTACTTGTTGGGGCGCATATTCCACGCGGCGCGTGAAGTGCTCCAGGTCGACCAGCACCATCACCCCCACCAGCGCGCAGCCCAGCGCCAGCGCGACCGCGCTGAGTGTGTGCCGGCCTGCTTGCCATGCCACGGCCGCGGCCAGAACCAGATTGAGCAGCCCGGGCAGATAAAGGATGCCGAAATGGTCGAGCAAATAGATCAACACGAAGCTGAACAACAGCCCGCCCACCACGTCGCCGATGTTGTCCAGGAAATACACCTGGCCGATGCTGGCCGGCTCCTCGCGCCGGGCCAGCAACCGGCAGGCCAGCGTGAGCAGGTAGCCGGCCGTCAGGCAGTAGGGGGCCAGCAACACGAAACAACTAACCATCGCGCCCACCACGCCCACTTCCACCCCGCGCAAAAACACCCGATTGTGCAGCGTGCGCAGCAGGAACACGTCCACCAGGGGCAAAAACGCGATCGTGATTTGGGCCAGAATCAATACCTGCACGGGCCGGCGCAACCGCCCCGCGGTCCGGCCCAGCGCCGAACCCAACCCGGTCAACAAGAGCCAGTTGCCCAGCACAATGCCCAGCACCAGCTCGTTGCCCGAGAAAACGCACATCAGCTCGCGCATCAGCGTCAACTGGGTCATGAATGCCGAGACGCCCAGCCCGCAGACGGCCAGCAGCAGCAGTCGCCGCGAGACGGAGGGGGCTTGGGTTTCGAGGGCTGGCATGGTGGCAAAACGCAAGAAACTGTAGGGTGGGTCGAGCGATAGCGAGACCCACCGGCAACGCAAAATGGTGGGTCTGCGCCTACGGCTTGACTACTACGGCTTGACCCACCCTACGCGCTGGCACCCTACGCGCTGTAGGGTGGGTCGAGCGATAGCGAGACCCACCGGCAAGGCAAAATGGTGGGTCTGCGCCTACGGCTTGACCCAC
>CAYXPN010000005.1:0-46836 GCA_964467075.1 uncultured Planctomycetaceae bacterium | reverse complement strand
AGGCCGAAGCCGGTGGGTCTTCGCTGCCGCTCGACCCACCCTACAAACTGCCAGGCCGAAGCCGGTGGGTCTTCGCTGCCGCTCGACCCACCCTACAAACTGCCAGGCCACGCTCTGGCGAGCGTGGCTACGATTACCAGATAAAGCGCGGTGCGGCGTTTACAGTGAAACGAAAAGGAGTTGACGATGTATCCGATCGGTGCGGCGGTGGTGGGTGCTGGTTTCATCGGGCCGGCGCACGTCGAGGCGCTGCGACGCCTGGGCGTGAAGGTAACGGGCATCCTGGGCTGCGATGCCGAGGAATCGCAGCGGGCAAAAGAGAGCCTGGGCCTGCCGCGGGCATACGAGAGCTATGAAGCGCTGCTGGCCGACGCCGAGGCCCAGGCCGTCCATCTGGCCGTGCCCAACGTGCTGCACTATGAGATGGCCAAACAGGCCCTCCAGGCCGGCAAGCACGTGATGTGCGAAAAGCCCCTGGCCATGAACTCCACCGAGACCGCCGAGCTGGTCGAGCTGGCCCGCGGCTCCGGGCGCGTGGCCGCGGTCTGCTATAACATCCGCTTCTACCCGCTCAATCTCCAGGCCCGGCAGCTCGTGCGCCTGGGCCGGCTCGGCGAGGTCCATGCAGTCAACGGCAGCTACGTGCAGGACTGGATGCTGTATGAGACCGACTACAACTGGCGCGTGCTGGCCGAGCAGGGCGGGGCCTTGCGCGCCGTGGCCGACATCGGCACCCACTGGATGGACCTGGTGCTCTCGATCACCGGCCTCGAAGTGGCGGCGGTCTTCGCCGATCTCTACACCGTACATCCCGTGCGCCGGCGCCCCAAGGGCGAAGTGGAGACCTTCACCGGCAAGCTGGGTACACAGGCCGAGACCGAGCCGGTCGAGATCACCACTGAAGACTACGGCTCGATCCTCTTCCGCTTTCGCAACGGGGCCCGCGGCAGCCTGCACGTCTCTCAAGTCACCGCCGGGCGCAAGAACCGCCTGTGCTATGAAATCTCCGGCGCCCAGGCCGCACTGGCCTGGGACAGCGAGTCTCCCAACCAGTTGTGGATCGGCTATCGCGACAAGCCCAACCAGTGCCTGATGCGCGACCCGGCCCTGCTCGACGACGTGTCCCGGATGTTTGCCAACTACCCGGGCGGCCACAACGAAGGTTTCCCCGACGCGTTCAAGCAGTGCTTCCGCGCGTTCTACGAGGCCATCTGCCGGCCCGAGCGCCTGCCCGAGCCCATGTACGCTGCCTTTGAGAACGGGCATCACGAGGTGGTGCTCTGCGAGGCGATTCTTGAGAGCCATCGCCGGCAGCAATGGGTGGAACTGCCGGGCAAGTGATCCGGAGTGCGGCGTTGGTCGTCGCCCGTAGGGTGCGTGCTCCCTTGCACGCACGCCGCTCGGCGCAACCGCGCAGGGTGCCACTGCTGGCTTGTCCAGCAGTGCTCAATCAGCAACGCAAGTAGAGCACGGGTGGACAAGCCACCCGTGGCACCCGGCACAGCCGGCGCACGCGGAGCACTGGCAGAGCCAGTGCCACCCGGCCGTAGGGTGCGTGCTCCCTTGCACGCACGCGAGTTTTGCTGGCTTGTCCGGCAATGCACCAGCCCTGGAGGGACGTGCTTCGTCGCGTCCGTTGGGTCCTGGAGCGACGTGCTCCCCCGCGTCCGTTGGGTGCGGTCGGTGTTGATTCGGCCACGACAAAGCGTGGCCCTCCAAATGGGCGCGTGGCCCTCCAAATGGGCGCGTGGCCCCGCAAACCGCCCGGCCACCCGCGCGACGACCCGCCAGGGGGGCCCGTCTGGGAGGGAACCCTGCGCACGTCTCTCCCGTCTATAGTAGGGTTGCCTGGACCGGCTCGGGTGGGTGGAGCGGTCGGTAACCCGTTCCACGGCAACGATTAACGGTGTGCCACTGCTTCGCCAGAAGCACTGCCTCGCCGCCCCCCGGCACTGCTTGCCCGGCGGGCAAGCGGGGGCACACACCGCGTTTTCCGGCGAAATCGTAGGGCAATTCCCGGACGCGCCCGGAGAAATCTCCAAATCCGGCGACACGTTTTCCGGCCCGCGCGCAAAGAGATAGTAAGTGGAAACCGCGGATGGACCACTCGACCCAGCAGCAGATCGCGGCACGGCTGCGTCAGGGCGACGCTGACGCTTGGGCTGCGCTCTACGACGCCTACTGCCGCGAGGTGTGGCGCTACGTGGCCCGGCGTCTGCCCGGCGGCCCGTCCAACCCCGCAGACACAGGCGACGTGGTCCAGGAGGTCTTTCTCGCTGCCGCCCGGGGCGCGAGGCAGTTCGACGCCTCGCGCGGCACGCTGATCGCGTGGCTGATGGGCATTGCGCGGCGCCAGGTGGCTGCGCGCTATCGTGGCCGAGAGCACTCCGAGGCGCGAAACCCAGGCGGCTGCGACGGACGGGCGATCGAAAGGCTCGAAAGCTACCTGGAAGGGTCCGAGCCCTCGCCGGTCGAGGTGCTGGCGGCCGCGGAAACGGCCCAGCTTGTGCGCGATGCACTGGCCGGGCTGCCCCTGGAACAAGAGCTTGTGCTCACATGGCGATACCTCGACAACAAGCCGGTCGAGCGGATGGCCGCGGAGTTGGGTTGTTCGGCCGGGGCGGTGCGCTCGCGCCTGAGCCGTGCCAGGACAGCGCTGCGCGAGAGGCTGCGCTCGGGTGCGGCGGGCGTGCGCTCGCAGGCGCCGTCTCCAGACGGAAGTGACCCGTAGCCGCCGAAAGCCAGACGGCGGACGATGTGTTTGTGACAAGACATTGGCACGTACCCCTCCACGCTCTGGCGAGCGTGGCTACGAGTATCGCTACGAGGATTGCTACGAGTATCGAACAAGCCTGGTCAAAAACCATGAATCCCACGCGGCAACCATCCGACGACGAGCGCTTTGCCGAGCTTCTGTCCGCGGCCGATCGAGACGTCGCCCCGGCAGACCAAGCCCGGTTGGCCACGCTGCGCGCGCAATCGATCGAGGCGTTCTGCGCTGCGGAAGCCGTGAAAGCGAAACGACGGACCACACCCGCCCATTCCCCCCGAAGGAGACACCCGATGATCGGCCTTGCCCTGCGCGGCGCGACCGCGGCTGCGGTTGCGGCGATAATCGCCGTGGGTTGGTTCTTTGTGGGCTTCACTCCGGCCGAGGAGCCCACCCTGGGCGAAACCATCGCGCAGACGGTGCAGTTCGAATCGCTGCACATGGAGCTGACGCGCGACGGCAAGCAAACCGAGGTGTGGTTCAGGCAGCCCGGCCACCTCCGGGTCAACCACGCCGACGGCACCTATGAAGTCTCTCGCGGCGCGACCCGCTGGCTGGTTGACGAACGGGCAAACCAGGCCGTGGCCGGGCGCGCTCCGTATTTCGATGCAAAGGCGCGGCAGGTGGACTTGATCGCGCTGCTCAGCTTGCCCGTGGAGAAGCTGCCCGGCGAGGTCATCGCCGCCAGGCCGGTTGAAGAGGTGCAGACCGAAAGCGGCCCCGCCCGCCTCTACCGCGTGGAGTTCCGCACACAGCAGGAGCGCCTGCGCATCGAGGCCATGGCCGACGCCGAGGGCAACCGCCTGCGCTGGCTGCGCGCCTACACCCAGCGCGACGAGCAGTGGACGCCGGTGGCCGAGCTGGCCGTCCGATCGGTCGGCCGGCCCGTGGCCGAGGAGCTGTTCGTCGTGGGCGAGACGCTCACCGAAGACGGGCGCATCGGCAAGGTGACCGACTTGCAGGGCATCGTGGGGCTCAAGCCGCCCATGCACCAGCGCTGGACGCCCGTGGCCGGCCCGATCGCGCTGAAGCCGGGCGACTGGCTGCGCACCGACCTGCGCGGGGCCAACGCGGTCAGGGTGCGGCTCGAAGGCGATAGCGCGATCACGCTCGGCCCGGGCACGCTGGTCGAGCTGGTCTCGCCCCGGCGCGTGCGCGTCCACTACGGCGAGCTGAACGTCGCGCCCGCAAAGAATCGTGCGATCACACTCGTCTTCGGCGCCGAGGAAAAGGAAACCGTGGTCAAGGCCCGGCAGTTGGTGCGCGTGCAGGAGGCAGCAGAAGAGACGCGGCTGGTGGTGCTTAAGCACGAGCCGCAGTGGCTCCAGGGCTTCGAAGGCACCACCACCGACGAGTCGATCGGCTCGCTGGTGGCCCTGGTGGACGGGCGCGAGGTGCCGCTTTCGGTGGGCTACCACAAGGTCTCGGTCACCATCCGCGACCAGATTGCGCGCACCGAGATCGAGGAATCGTTCGCCAATCATACCGACGGCCGGCTCGAAGGCGTGTTCTACTTCCCCCTGCCGCAGGACGCCTCGATCTCGGGCTTCGGCATGTGGATCGGCGGCGAGCTGGTCGAGGCCGACGTGGTCGAAAAACAGCGCGCCCGCGAAATCTACGAAACCATCCTCCGTGAGCGGCGCGATCCGGGCCTGCTGGAATGGACGGGCGGCAACATCTTCAAGGCCCGCGTGTTTCCCATCGAGCCCCACAGCGAAAAGCGCATCAAGATCACCTACACCCAGGTGCTGCCGCTTGTGGGCGATCGCTACCGCTACAGCTATGCGCTGAAGAGCGACCTGCTCAAGCAGCACCCGCTCCGCGAGCTTGCGTTGAGCGTGAAGATCGATTCGGTCGTGCCGCTGCGGCGCGTGAGCTGCCCGACGCACATGGCCCGCGTCGCCGCGGCCGACCACACGGCCCACGTGGAGTTTGCCGCGCAGGAGTACACTCCCACGCGCGATTTCGAGGTGGTCGTCGAGCCGGCCCGGCAGGACGAGCTGGTGCTCATCCCCCACCGCCGCGGAGAAGACGGCTATTTCATGCTGCTTTTCTCTCCGCCCGGCGCGTCGCCCAAGTGGCAGCGCGAGACCCTGCCCGACGGCCAGCCCATTGAACTCTTGATCCTGGCCGACACCTCCGCGTCGCTCGACGCCGAAGCGCGCAAGTCGCAGCAGCAACTAATCGCCGCCCTGCTCGGGGCGCTGGGCCCGCAGGACCGCTTCAACCTGGCGGCCTGCGACGTGGACACACACTGGGCGTTCGACGGGCCCGTGGCTGCCGGCGACCAGGCCGCGGCCGCGGCCCTCGGCCACCTGGCCGGCCGCGTCTCGCTCGGCTGGACCGATCTGAGGAAAGCATTCGCCTCGGCCATGGAGCGGGCCGGGCCCACGGCCCACGTGGTCTATGTGGGCGACGGCATCGTGACCACCGGAGAGGCCGACCCGGTGGCGTTCGCGCGCGAGGTGAAGCGCATGTACGAGGGGCACGGCGGCACCTTCCATGCGGTGGCCGTGGGCAGCAGCTACGAGTCGGTCGCACTTCGGGCGATTGCCTCGCTGGGCGGTGGGTCGCTGCGCCGCATAAGCGGCGAGCTGGGCCCGCAGAAGACCGCGCTGGAGCTGCTCGGCGAGATCGCCCGCCCCGGGCTGCGCGACTTGGTGGTCGAGTTCCGCGGGCTGCGCGTGGCCCGGGTCTATCCCGAGACACTGCCCAATCTGCCCGAGGGCGAGCAGCAGATCATCCTCGGCCGCTACCTGCCCGAGGGACGTGAGCAGCAGGGCGAAGTGGTGGTCACCGGCACGCGCGAGGGCAAGCCGGTGCGATTCAGCACCCCGGTCTCGCTGGCCCAGGCCGAAGAGGGCAATTCGTTTATTCCGCGGCTCTGGGCGCGCAAACATCTCGATGCCCTGCTCGAACAGGGGCGCACGCCGATGGTCCAGGAGGAGATCATCGCCCTGAGCGAGGAGTATCACATCATCACGCCCTACACGTCGCTGTTGGTGCTGGAGAGCGATGCCGACCGCGAGCGGTTTGGCGTGAAGCGCCGGTTCCTGATGCGCGACGGCGAGCGATTCTTTGCCGAGGCCCGGGCGAACGTCAACTATGAACTCATCCAACAGCAGATGCGGCGGGCCGGCAATTGGCGCCAGGGGCTGCGCTATCGCGTGTTGCGCCAGTTGACCACGCTCGGGCGCGATCCGCGGCTGATCCAGCCGCAGGCGCAGTATGGTTCGATCGCGCAGGGCACCATTTGGACCGGACACCTGATCGTCACCAACGGGCAGAGCGCCGCCCTTTGGGACCCGCGCTTTTCGGGCTACGGCGGCATGGGCGGCATGGGCGGCATGGGCGGCATGGGCGGCATGGGTTTCGGCGGTGGGTTCGACCTAAACGGCCCCGCGGAGATCACCTCGGACGCCAGCGACGGAGACGCGCGCATGCCGTCGCTGCGCCCCAGCGGCCCCGGCGGCGAATTCTGGGGAGACAAGCTCGCAGAGGTAGACGAGGTGGGGGCTGGTTGGGAGAGGATCGCTCCCGACTCTTCTGAACTCGAAGACGCGTTCGAGTCCGCCTCGGAGTCGCTCGTGGGCGCCGGCAAGCCGGGGCCGTGGTCGGGCGACGAGATGACCTTTGCCGGCAGCTACAGGAGATCGACCGCGAGAAAGCAACTTGCCCAAGCAGACTACAAAGAAGACCTTTCTTTTCTCGGTTTCTCTCGCGCGGACATGCGCTCGTTCAATGCACCGGTGAGGTTCAACGAAAGGTACATCGGCTACTTCGTCATGGAAGAGCGGCCACTGATGTACATGCCTTCGCGCGGGTACCGCCAAGATGAATACACCGGCTGGCTCGACGAAGTGTTCCCGCAACTGGGAGGACCACCCTCGCTGGAACCTCCCAAGGCCGAGCCGGACTGGCCCGCCGAGGCCGTCAAGCTGGCCGAAGCGCTGCTCCGCTGGCAGGCGGTCGAGCAGCTTCAGGGCGGATTGCGCATCGAGTGCGTGGCCGAGACCTTCAATGTGAGGCGCGAGGAGCTCTCGTCGCGCACTACGCAGCGGGTCACCGCATCGCCCCAGGCCTGGCTCAGCCAAACGGGCGGCGACTGGCAGCAGCCCCTGCACCAGTTCTGCAACGAACTAGAGCGCGGCGTCTGGTCGGGTGCGTTCCTCTTGGGCCGCGTGCGCGCCTCGCAGCCCGAGGACCTCAATCGCCCGCCCCTGCCGCTGCCCTCGGAGATGACCAGCCGGCTCGACTACAGCTACCGGAACTGGCGCGTCGAGCTGCAAGCGCAGCCGGGCGATCGGGTTCGCCTGGTGCTCCGCCATCCGAACACTGAGGGCCGAGAGGTCCACCTGCTTTTCGACACGGCCCGGTGTGTGCTGCTCTCGCGCCAGTCGTTCCGTTATGGTGTGCCGGAAGGAAAGACCACGCAGAGCGAGTTTGTCGAACGGGCCGGCGCGTGGTGGCCGCAGCGCATCGAAACGATCGACGAAAAGGGGTGCACGGTCTCGATCCGGAGGCTCAGCTACGACGTGCTCACGCCCGGGCGCGTGCAGCGGGAGCTGGCCGCGGCCGAAGAGGCCCGGCAGCCGGTGTTGCTTTTGCGCGAGCCGCTGCCATCGGTGGCCCAGGCCAAGCGCGCGGCCCGCGAGGGCAAGGCCACGGTCGAAGAGCAGCTTGTGCTGGCGTTGCACTTCTCGGCCACGCAGCAGTGGGCCCGGGTGATGGAGCACTTCGAGGCCGCGGCCGGTCTGGCCGCGGACAAGCCGGGCTTCCGCTGGGCCCGCTGTGCACTGCTGGCCGTGACCCGGCAGCACCAGGAGCTCAACGAGCTGCTCATCGCGGAGATGGAACGCCTCGTGGAGGGCCACGGGCGCGGCGACCACGCGACCCTGTTTCTGGCCGGTCACGTGGTGGGCAAGTCGTGGGGAGTCCTCGACGCCAACGAGATGCTGCGGCTTTTGGACCTCATCGAGCCGATCTACCGCCAGGCGCCCGAGCACCTGCGCGCCATGAAGCAGTTCAAGGAGTGGAAGGCCGCGGCGCTGCAAAACGCGGGGCGCACCGACGAGATGCTCGCTTTGCGCCGCGAACTGGCCGAGACCTATTCCTACGACGTGCAGGCGCAGACCAGTTATGCCCATGCCCTGTCGAACTCGGGCGACTATCCGGCGGCCTGGCGCTGGCTCGAAGCGACCCTGGCCGATGCCGAGCGCTGGGAGAGCCACGAGCGACACCAACTGCTCAACACCTACACCAACCTGCTCCAGAATCAACACCGGTGGGAGCAGATACGCGAGGTGCTCAAGACCTGGGTCGAGCGCAACGTGGAACACGAAGACGTGTATCAGCGGTATCTCACTGCGCTCATCCGCACCGGCGGGCTCGAAGAGGCACACGAGCTGATCGCCCGCTGGCTCGACGACGGCCTGCGGGCCGGAGCGAAGGTGGACGCGCCCACGGGCGCGCGCCTGCGGGCCGCGGTGGCCCACGCGCTGGGCAGTGCCTATGCGATGAACACCGACTACGTGGACCCGCGCTGGCACGAGCCGCTGGCCGAGACGGCATGGCACTTTGCCCTCAGCCGGACGGAGTATCACGTTGCCGAGCAGATCATGTGGCACGGCCGGTTCCGCGAGACCGACGCCTGTCGCCGGGTGATCGGCAAGGTGGCCGCGGTGCTGAAGCAGCGGATTGTCGTGGCGGAAGACGCCGAGAAGCAGCTCACGCCGGACCAAATCCAGCGCCTGGTCAACTGGCTGCGCCAGGATCCGTCGCTGGTCGACGAGCGCACCTGGAAGACGATCATCGACCGGCTGATGGCCCGCTGGGAGGCGGAAGAGGAGGCCGAGGCCAAACACCGCATCGGCGAGACCGCGGCGCAGCTCTTGCAGCGGCGCGCCGGCCGGGAGGAGTACGCCGCCTGGCGCCGTCGCCAGCTTCGCGAAGGGCCCGAGCAGCACCGGGCCGCTTATGCCGGCCAGCTCTTCCATGCACTGCTGTCGATGCCGTGGAGCGCTAAGCGCGAGAAGGAGGCCTTCGCGCTGCTCGACGAGGTGCGCGCGCCGCGCGGCGATCTCAACGACCCGCCGTACCCCGACGAGGCGCGGCGCCTGGTCGAACAGGTGCGCGCCCTCTACCGGCTGACCGATGCCATGGTCCAGCGGCGCTACGAGGCCGGGGTGGGAGAGATCGAGCACCGCACCGACCTCGCGCGCACCGAGCGGGCTGAGAAAAAGGCCGAGGCCCTGCACACGGCGCGCATGGGGCTGGCCGAGCGCCTGGCCCGGGAAGCGCGCCGGCGCAACGACGGCCTGAGCCGCTGGTTGGACCTCGAGCGCCTCTACCTGCTCACGCTGGCCAATGAGCGGCTCGACGAAGTGGCCCAGGAGTGCTGGGAAGAGCTTGGCCCGGCGCCGCAAGGGCCCGGCGGAGGGAAAAAGGTGACAGGCACCATTTGTGCGAAGCACCCTCCGGGCCGTCCCGGCAAATGGTGCCTGTCACCTTTTTCCGACGGCGAGAAGCCCGACGACGAACCGCCCAGCGCCGAGACGCTGGCTGCCGTGCAACTCGAGGCCGCGGCGCGCCACCGCTGCCTGACCACGCTCTTGAACCTTGCCGCGCGCAGGGGCGCCGATGAGAAGCTTGTCAAGCGCGTGCTCGACTACCTCGACGCGGCCATCGCCGGGTCCGACGCCGACCTGTCCTGGAAGCTGCTCAAGCACCAGATGCTCGTGGCCCTCGACCGGCCCGAGGCCATCGAACAGTCGCTGCGCGAGTGGATCGCCGAGGACGAGGACCCGGTGGGCTACTGGCGCATCGCGCTGGGCTACCTGCTGGCCGAGCAGGGCCAGCTCGAAGGGGCCATCGAAATCTTCGAGCAAGTGGCGGCCCAGGACGAGCTGCTGCCGGCCGACCACCGCGCCTTGGCCGGCTGGTACATGGCCCTGGATCGGCGCGAGGAGTATCGCCGGGCCATGATCGACACCTACAAGACGATGGAGGAATGGCGCCTCAACAACCTCATCTCGCACCACCTCCAGCTCTGGCAGCGCAGCGAAGGTGAGCTGCCCAGCGAACTCGACGAGCAGGTCCTGCTGATGTACGCCGCCCTGTTCGAGAAGTCGGGCCATCCCGGCAACTACATGTACCAGCTTCGCGAGTTCTACCGGGCCTGCCGCGATTTCCGCCTGCTCGAAAGCCTGCCCCATGCCGTGCTCGGCCACACCGCGGGACAGGTCTATCACTCGCTCGGGCAGATGGAGACCGTGTTGGGAGAGGTGCGCGAAGAGGCCACGGCCGACCAGCTTGTGGCCACCATCGCCAAGCTGCGCGACCAGGCGCAGTCCGACATCGACCGCCGGGCACTGGACTTGATGGAGCTGCTCGTCGAGCGGCGCGCCGCGGAGGTGCTCAACCAGCCGGGTCCACACGCCCAGCGCGCGCTCGGCGCGATGAAACGGGCGTTCGACCGGCCGTGGCAGCCGGGCGAGCCGCGCATGATGGCCGACCTGCTCTCGGGCCTCGGCCGGATCACCAATAGCGAACTCGCCGCGGAGCAGCTTCGCGAGCTGAAGGTGCTCCACGGCGAGGCCGAGCCGGGCACGCTCGACCGGCTGCACATTGCCCATTGCCACGCGCGGGCGCTGTGGAGCTACGAATGGCAGGACGCGGCGATCGACCTGCTGGTGGTGGCCTTGAATGAATACGTGCGGGCGCAAGACGGCATCCTGCCGGGTTACGCCCAGGACCCGCTGGCGACAGCGGTTTCCTACGTGCAGTCGCGCCGCCAGTACGCGCGCGGCGAAGAGCTGCTCAAGAAGTACCTCCAGAAGCCGGCCGGCCGCCAGCAGGAGCACTGGCTGGTCCAACAGCTCTTCGACCTCTACTGCAACGCCCTGGACAACGGCGGGGCCGTTTCGCTGGGCAGCGGGGCCGAGCTGTATCGGGCCGTCGAGCGCGAGCTGCGACTGCGCCTCGACACCGACGATTCCAACCACCGCTACAACCTGATCCAAACGCTCTGCCGCGTGTACTCGGTGGCGAAATACGACAAGATCGCGCCCATTGAGGACGACCTGCGCAGCTTCGCCTTCGACCGGCTCGAAGAAGTGCTCCGAGCAGAGACGGGCAACTACCAGAGCATCGTCAGCACGGTGGCCGAAACGGTCCAACGCCTGATCGGTTTTCGCGAGGGCCTGGCTTTCCTGATCGAGCGGATCGAAAAGGAGCCCGAGTGGCTGCGCTTCGACAACGAGCACGGCTGGCGACGCCACGGCTCGACGCTGGGCCATTGGCGCACGCGGTCCGGCGACTTAGGCGGGCTGGAGCCGCGCCTGCTGGCCATTGTGCTCGACGAGCTGAGGCGCGATCTGAGCACCCATCGGGCCCACAACCGCGTGATGTACGACCGCGACCATTCCTACTATTGGGCGGAGAAGGAGGCCGACTTCGCGCGCACGGCCGAAAAGGAGCTCAAAGGGCAGAAGGACTCGCCCGTGGGTGTGAAGTACATCGCCGACTACTTCTTCGACAGCCTGCACCACTACGACCGGGCCATCGCGATCCTGGCCGATGCCCATCGGCGCAAACTGCTCGACCTGGAGGGGCGCGAGCAGCTCGTACGCTACCTCTTCTACCGCAACCGCTGGGCCGAGGCGGTGCCGCTGATCGAGGCCCTCATGGAAGAGCACCCCGAGGCGCTCAAGTACCGCACCCAACTGATGACGGCCCTCTACCACCCGGGCAAGCACGAGCGGGTGCGTGAGGTGTTCGACGCGGCCGAGGAGTATCTGCGCGACCACGACCGGTGGCACGAGGCCGACATCGCCCAGCTCGCCCAGGCTGCGCTCAATACGGACTTGAACGAGCAGGCCGTGCGCCTCTACGAAGAGCTGATCCCCCTGCACCAGCGCACCGCGCCCAACCGCGGCATCGGCGACGGCACGCTATCGAGCTACTACGGCTCCCTGGCCCGGGCCTACAGCGGGCTGGGCAACACGGTCAAGGCCGTGGACGCCGCCTGCGGGGCGATCGTCTCCTGGGGCAAGGACGAAGAAAACCGGCAACACGCGCTGGACTCGCTGCGCACTGTCTTGCAGCAGGCCCAGGACCTCGACGCCTTTGTGCAACAGCTCGATCAGGAAGCCGAGCAAACCGGGCTGCACAACCCGGTGGTGCGCAAGGCCCTGGGGCAGGTGTTCGAAAAGCAGCGCAAGTTCGACCAGGCCATCCCGCAGCTCGCCCTGGCCGTGGGACTCCAGCCCGGCGACATGGAGACCCATCGGGCTTTGATCGAGTGCTACGACGCGACCGGTCGGCCCGAGGAGGCGGTCGACGCGGTGCTTGCCGCGATCCAGCTCGCCCCGCGCGAGTTCAAGCTCTACGGCGAGCTGGCCGAGCGGCTCGAGCAGCTCAGTCGGCCCGAGGAGGCTGAACGGGCGCGCACCTCGATCGTCGAGATGCTGCCCAACGAATCGGAGAGCCACGCGGCGCTGGCCGAAATCCGCGAGAACCAGGGCCGCTGGCTGGAGGCGGCCGAGCACTGGCGCCGGGTGGCCGAGCTGCGCGCGCTGGAGCCGACCGGGCTTATGGAGCTGGCCGAGGCGCAGATCCATCTGCGGCAATGGGACGCGGCCGAGGAGACCTTGCACAAGCTCCAGAGCACGGACTGGCCGGAGCGGTTCGGCGACGTCCACTCCCGGGCTCGCGAGCTGCAGCGTGAGATTGACCGGCGGCGCGTCCAGCGGCAGCCGAATTAGGCTTGCGCAGGCGCGGGTTGGCGGGCAACCTGGGCCAATCGCGCTCTCAGCCTGCCCGAAGAAGACCCCAAAGCAGGTGGGGTCGGCAGGCCCTTGGGGGAGTGGCCTGCAGGCCGCTGGCCAGGGTTTGAGGCTCCCGGCGGCCGCGCTTGTCGGGAACCGGCGCGGCAAACATCGCCTCGATCCTCCCGACGCGCTTGACAGCCAAGAGGCCCGCGGCCAGAATGGACGCCGGTTGTCTGGCGCGGCGCCAAGCGCCGCTTCCCTTCAAGAAGGCCGGACGAGGCAGCGTCTTTCGCACCGCAATCGGTCATCTGTCGTGATGACGCTTCTTCACGGTGCGCAATGACTCCGCGCGGAGTCGATCCTTGCTGACGGTCCCGGCGCAGAATCTCTGCGCTCGGTTGGTTCGGACTTGGGGGCTCTTGGAATCTGGGACTTCAACGAATTCAGGAGACGCGATCATGTTTCGCTGGACTACCGGGTTGCTCGTGTGGGGCATGTGTATTCTGCCGGCGACAGCAGCATATTCGGAGAACCTCAAGCTCGCCGGCGACCCGCACCCCTCGCGCATCTATTACACGGCCGGAAACTCGCTCTCCTACGTCGAGGTCGCCAGCGCAGACGTCACCCAGGTCCACACTGGACCCAGCGCCGGCCGCCCCATGGTGCCCGCGGTTCGCGGAGACACACTCTATTGGAGCACCTACTATCCGGGGCGCATCCATCGCAGCGATCTCGAAGGCGGGGGGATGGAGATCGTCGTGGACCAGGGCGACACGACCACCCGCGCCATCGAGTTTCACGGGGGCCACGTCTATTGGGCCAATGAGTCGCTGGGGGCCATCTACCGCGCACCTGCCGATTTCAGCAGTGTCGAGCCGGTCATTTCGGGCCACACCGGCTACGACGGCGGCATCTGGGACTTCGCCATCTACGGCGGCCGGTTCTACTGGACGAGCTGGGACTCGCGCTACGTGCGCTCGACCGCCCTGGACGGGACGGACTTGCAGACGATTTGGGTGGGGGCCCGGCGCGCGTTCTCTCTGGAAGTGGCCGACGGTCGGCTCTTTGTCGGCGATACGGACAACAAGCTGCTCCTCAGCACCGCCCTGGACGGCAGCGACCGGCAAGTGCTCGTCGACAACGTCAACGCCTTGGGGTTGGAAATCTTCGAGGGGCGCCTCTATTTCAACAACGCCTACGCGACCAAGGACATCATGAGCGTCCCGCTCAGCGGCGGCACGCCCCGCTACGAGGCAACCACCGACGCCACGTCCTTCCAATTGACCGTGGTGCCCGAGCCTTCGACTCTGGCGCTGGCGTGCCTGGCCGTGGTCGGCCTGCTGGGCTTGGCGGCAATCGCCCAGCAAGCGCGGCGTCGGTAGGGGCGACGCATGCGTCGGTAGGGGCGACAGACGCGTCGGTAGGGGCGACGCATGCATCGCCCCTGCAGGACGGTTGCGCGATCGGTAAACCACCACGCCCATCGCTTGTGCTCTGGGCGTGCCACCCAAGCGCCTTGCAACGCGTTTTCGCGTTTTCGCCTTCTCGTGTTTTCGCCCTGTCGCGTTTTCGCGATGATCGTCCTGGCAGGGCCATGCTCCCTGGTGGCCGTTGGGCGGCCGAGGCAATCGTGCCAGGGAATCACGCTGCACACGGCCGAAGACAGAAGTTGACGAAACCCCTTTGAATCGGCATAATGACAAGTGCGGCCTTTGCAGCGTCCGCGCAGGCCTCACAGCCGTCGCCGCCCTGGGTTGGGTTTTCGATCTTGCTCTTCAGTCGCAAGGGGCAAGCCATGGGCCCTGGAGTGGCCAACCACCGTACGACCGAACGACCGGCGCCCCCGCGGCGCGCGCCCCGAGGCCCAGCCGGCCCGGCGCAGGAAGCCCGCCCGTCGGTCGTGGTGCGACTGCTGGTCGTGCTGGCGGCTTTTCTGCGGCGCTCTGCCAGTTGGCTCATCAGCGCGCTGGTCCACATGATCGTGCTGCTGATGCTCTCAATCTGGCTGCTGCCGCCGGAGCGATCGGCCCAGCGCCATCTGGTCACAGCCGCGATCCAGGACTCGATCGACGAGCTGGAGAGTTTCGACGAGCTGGACGACCTCGATCCGCTGGAGGACGAGCGCCTGGCATTTACGATCGAGGCCCCCGGCATCGCCGCGCTGGGCGAAATGGACCCGGGCACAGCGGGCGAGGACGTCGAGCTGAGCCGAGTCGACTTCTCGGCGACCCTGGACCAGCTCGGCACACCGCGGGGGATTCTGGACGGCTCGGGCCGGGGCACCCGCGGCGACGGACTGGGCGCGGAGTTCTACGGGGTCCGGGCCCAGGGCCAGCGGTTTGTGTTCGTGGTCGACAATTCGCTGAGCATGAACCGCGGGCGTTTCGAGGCGGCCTGCCTGGAGCTGATGCGCTCGGTGGACAAGATGACGCCGTATCAGCAGTTCTACGTGTTCTTCTTCAGCGATACGGCCTATCCGATGTTCCATCCCTCGCCGGTCAGCCACATGCTGCCCGCCACCCAGGAGCACAAACAGCGCCTGGCCCAGTGGCTCTACAGCGTGCAGCTCGTGCTGCGCACCGACGCCCAGGGGGCTGTGGAACAGGCGCTGAAGATGCACCCGGATGCGATCTATGTGCTCACCGACGGTGCGTTCACGGACAAGACCACGCCGTTTCTGTTGAAGCTCAGCCCGGGGCGCACGGCCATCCATACGGTGGGCATGGAGGTCAAGCCCGAGGCCGCCGAGGATCTCAAGGCCATCGCCGAACACCACCACGGCACGTTTCGGCTGGTGGCGGTGGACCCGCGCATCCGCGCCATGGCCAAGCAGAAGGCGCGCCCGACCAACCGTACGCGCGGGGACGTCTGGGGCATCGCCCTGCCGCGGGCCGGCCAGTAGAAGGCGGGCCAAGGCCGCGGGCGCTAGGGCGCGTGTCTGATAGAGCCATCGCCCGCGGTCGCTGCGGTGCCCATGTAGCCGCCGAAAGCCAGACGGCGGATGACGTGCTTACGAGGAGACGTTGATGCATGGCTGTCCACGCTCTGGCGAGCGTGGCTACCTTGAGCCGGGGCGGTGGCGCTTCGCCAGTTTTCGAGCCTCGGGGGCTGAAGCTCTGGTGTTTTTGCCGACCCGGCGGGTTGACAGCCGGCGATGGTTGGTCTATTGAGGAGTCTTTTCCGGCACGGCGCGCCGGGCTGGCCCCCGCGGGCGATCCCGCGGCCCGTTCGGCTGCGGTCTTCCGCCGCGGCGTTGGGCCCTGCGGAGCAGGAGAATCCCGATGGAATTGGCGGCGCTCGACGTGGTGGTGTTCGTGGGCTTTCTGGCCGCGGTGGTCACCGTGGGACTACTGGCCAGCCGCCACGAGAAGGACTCCGAGGCCTATTTTTTGGCCGGGCGCGGGTTGAACTGGTGCCTGATCGGCTTCTCGCTGATCGCGGCCAACATCTCGGCCGAGCAGTTTGTGGGCATGTCGGGCCAGGCGGCCATGGGCTCCGTGGGGCTGGCCATCGCCAGCTATGAATGGATCGCCGCGGTCACGCTGGTGGCCGTGGCGTTTCTCTTCCTGCCCAAGTTCCTGCGCAGCGGCATCTACACCATCCCCGAGTATCTCGAATACCGCTACAACCACGCGGCGCGCACGCTGATGTCGCTGTTGATGGTGGTCATCTACGTGGGCGTAAACATCGCCACGGTGATCTACCTGGGGGCCAAGGCCTTTCAGCCCTTCTTCGCCGGCCTGGACATCCCGATCGTGGGCGAGCTGGGCATTGCCGAGTTGTCGATCGTCATCGGCGTGGTGGCGGCCGTTTACGTGGCGGCCGGCGGGCTGCGGGCCTGCGCCTGGGCCGACCTGATCCAGGGCTCGGCGCTGATCCTGGGCGGGGCGGTGATCCTGGTGCTGGTGTTGATGGCCCTGGACCACCCGGAGCAGTACGAGGAGATCGACACCGCGCACGTCTATGAGTCGCTGGACGTGCCGGCCGACGCCTCGCTGGGCCAGAAGCTCCAGGTGCTCAAGCGGGAAAAGATGCACATGGTGTTGCCTGCGGCCAACGATGTGCTGCCCTGGACCGCCTTGCTGCTGGGCATCTGGATTCCCAACTTCTACTACTGGGGACTGAACCAATACATCATGCAGCGCAGCCTGGCCGCGCGCTCGCTTGCCCAGGGGCAGATGGGCGTGGTGTTTGCCGCGGCGCTGAAGCTGGTGATCCCGTTCGTGGTCTGCGTTCCCGGCATCCTGGCCTTTACGCTCTACGGGCCGAAGATGCAGGAGAGCGCGATGACCGGCGCGCAACTGAACGGCCGTGTGCTGCCCATGTTCGAAAAAGAGCGGGCCAACCCGGCCGAGGCCGACAAGGTGTTCCCCTTCGACGCTGATTTCGCCGACTTGCACCCGGAGCTGGCCGAGCAGATCTTCCTTTTCAACGCAGCGGTGGCCGGCGTGGAGATTCCGCCCGGGGCTTCGGTCGAGCAAGTCCGTGAACTGGCCGCCCGGCACTTCGCCGCCCAGGACCCGATATTCCAGAAGGAGCTCGAGGAACTCGAGAAAGAGGCCGAAAGGAAACCGGGCAAGCCGGCGAAGCCCTCGCTCAAACAGCTCAACGACGAGGCGGTCACCCTGGCCAGTGGCAGACGATTGAGCACGGGCATGCGCCTGATCCGCTGGCTCGGTGGTGAGCGTCCCCGCGCCGAAAAGCAGCAAGAGCTGATCGGCTACGACTACGACGGCGCGTTTCCGCTGCTGATGCGATATGTGACGCGCAAAGGGCTGCGCGGCTTCGTGCTGGCCGCCCTGATGGGCGCGGTGGTGAGCACCCTGGCCTCGATGCTCAACGCGGCCTCGACCATCTTCACCATGGACCTCTACCGCGAATACCTCGACCCCCAGGCCACGCAGCGCCGCCTGGTGTGGATGGGGCGCTTGTGTGTGCCGGTGTTCACCGTGATCGGCTGCCTGATCGCTCCGCGGCTGGCCGACCCTAGGTTTCGAGGGGCTTTTTCTTATATCCAGGAGTTCCAGGGATATATCTCGCCCGGTGTGCTGACGATTTTCTTGTTCGGGCTGTTCGTGCGCTGGACCCCGCGCAGGGCGGGCGTGGTGGGCCTGGCCCTCAGCCCGCTGGTCTACGGCTTCCTGCACCTGTTCTACAGCGACATGGCGTTCTTGAACCGCATGGCGATCACCGTGGGGGTGCTCTGTGGGGTGGTAACGCTGATGACGCTCTTGGCACCACTCAAGCGGCCGGTGACCCTGCCGGTGCAGCAGCAGTTCGATCTGAGCGGCTCGCGCGGGGCCGCGGTGTTCGGCGTGGTGGTGGTCGTGGCCACCGTGGGGCTGTATGTGTTGTTTTGGTAGACTACGCCCTGATCGTCGAAACACGTGCGACGGGCTGGGTGGCACGCCCTCAAAGGGCGTGGCAGTTCTGGCGGCGCGCGTCGAAAGCACGTCATCGGTAGGGGCGACGCATGCGTCGCCCCTACAGCATGACTGCAAGATTGATGAACCACCACGCCCGTCGCTGGCACTGAAGGGCGTGCCACCCGCCTCCTCTCTGCCGCTTGCGGGACAGGGGTCAGGGGTGAGGGCGCGTTGCAGCACAAAGGGCTCGACGACAGGACAATGGTAGGCCGGAACAAGCGCAGCGATGTTCCGGCACACTCCTGATGCCGGAACGGCGTCGCTTGCGCGACTTGTTCCGGCCTGCGTCTCACCCGCCCAGATACTCCAGCACGCGCTGGGCCGCGGTCTGCCCGCTGTGGATGCAATGGGGAATGCCCACCCCGTGATAGGCATTGCCGGCCAGCTCCAGGCCCGCAAGCGCGCCGACGCGCTGGTCGATTCCCGCGACCCGCTCGCGGTGGCCCACGTTATACTGTGGCATGCTCCTCGGCCAGCGCGCGATGCGCAGATACTCAGGCCCCGCGTGGATGCCCAGCAGGGCTTCGACCTCGTCGAGCACGCGTCCGAGCAGGATCTTGTCGTCGACCTCCACGGCCTCGGGCCAGCGCGGCCCGCCGGCAAACACGCGCAGCAGCACCTTGCCCTCGGGCGCGCGATGGGCGTATTTCCGGCTGCTCATGCTGCAAGCCAGGATGACGCTGCGTTCGATCGCGGGCACGACGATCCCCATGCCGTCGAGCGGATGGGCGATCTGCCGCTGGTCGTAGGCCAGCGAGACCACCACGGTGCTGGAGTGTTCGATCGAGCCGAGCAGGCGCGCCAGCTCGGCATCGGTCCCGGCCGAGAGGCGCGCCGCTTCATAGCAGGGCGTGGCCAGCACCACGGCATCGAACAGCTCGCTGCTGCCGCGCGGCCCCGCGGCGACGTTCTCGGCGTTCTCGGCAGGCCCCGCGGTGGTTTCTCCCGCGGACCGGCTGCCGGGTGCTGGCTGCGAGGCCGGTTGCCCTGCGTCGCTCTGTTGGCACGAAGCCGGCGCATCGAAAGACACGCGCCAGCGGCTGCCGGCCCTTTCCAGGCCGCGCACCGGCGTTTCCAGGCGCACACAGCCCGGGGGCAGGCGGCGGGCGACCGCCTCGACCAGGCTGCTGAGCCCTTCGCGCAACGTGACGAACATGCTGAAGCGGGCCCCGCTTTCGGCTGCGGCGTGGCGGCGCTGTTTCATCTGCCGGCGCATGGCGCGGATCAGGCTGCCGTGTTCGCGTTCCATTTGGCGCAATCGCATCAGCGTGGCGTGCACGCTGAGCTTTTCCAGATCAGCGGCATAGACCGCCCCGATCAGGGGCTCGACCAGGCGCTCGCAGGCCGCGCGCCCCAGGCGCCGGCGCACGAACGCGGCCATGCTCTCGTCCGCATCGTCCCGGCGACCCGGCAGGAAATACTCCAGGGCGCAGCGCAGCTTGCCCCAGGGGCTCAACAGGCGCGTGGCGGCCAGGGGCCAGAGCCGCGTGGGGGCCATCATCAGGAAGCCCTCGGGCAGCTTGTGGAGCCGGCCCTTGCGCACCACGAAGGTCCGGCGGAAGCGGGGGTCGGTCTGGACCAGATCGTCTTCGAGCCCCAGGCGCCGGCAGAGCTCCACGCCCCAGGGCACGGTGGTGATGAAGTTGTCCACGCCCTGTTCGATCTGAAAGCCCTGTTCGTGGATGGTCCACAAGGCACCGCCCAGGCGCGGGCTGGCTTCGAAGAGCACCAGCTCGCAGCCGCCGGCGCGCTCGGCCAGATGCAGGGCCGCGGCCAGGCCGGCGATGCCGCCGCCGGCCACGGCGATGCGCGGCGCGCGCTGCGTTTGGTCGTGCTGTGAGTGTGGTCTGTCCATGGACAACCTCGCCGCCCGGGCAAAACCTGCATTGGCCGACAAGAATCCGTGTGTGTAAGAACTTGTAAGAGTATTACTCCCCGGGGCTTCGCTTCGCCGTGAGCCCCGGCCACCCGGGGCTGCGCGGGGCTTCGCTTCGCCGTGAGCCCCGGCCACCCGGGGCTGCGCGGGGCTTCGCTTCGCCGTGAGCCCCGGCCACCCGGGGCTGCGCATCGAATTCGGCAAACAATTCCTTTACAAGTCCTAAGCTGCCCGCGCGCCCCATTTGAGGGTGTTCGGCAATTCAGTGTGCCACTGCTTCGTCAGAAGCAGTGCCTCGCCGCAACCGGCACTGCTTGCCCGCTGGGCAAGCAGTGGCACACGGTCGTTTTCGCGCGAAACCCGGGGGGATTTCCGGACGCCCTCGCCCTATCTCACTGGCAACTTCTCAGTCCTTCAGCCGGAACAGCTTGGAAAGCGCCTCCAGCAGCGCCGCGGGAATGCCCTGGCGCGACTCGTTGCGCAGCGACTCGAGCGGCGGATGGAGCAGCTTGTTGACCAGCCGGTCGAACGAGCGCCGGATTTCCTCGCGGGTGCGCTCGTCCAGCTCCGGCAGCCTGTTGAACAGCCGGCGGAGCTCTTCTTCCTTGGGTTGCCGCCAGCCTTCTCTGAGCCGTGCGACCACCGGGGCGGTGGCCTGGTGATACATCTCGGCCAGGAAGCGGTCGGTCTCGTCGTCGATGATCTGTTGGGCCGCGGGCAGCTCGCGGTCGCGCTCGCGCCGGTTGCGCTCGCAAACGGCCTGCAGGTCGTCGATCGAGTAGAGATACACGTCCGGGCGGTCGCCGATCGGCGGGGCGAAATCGCGCGGCACGGCCAGGTCGAGAATGAACAACGGCCGGCCGTGGCGCACCCGCTCGATGCGCGCGAAGCGCTCCATGTCCACGATCGGCCGCCCCGAGCCCGTGGTGCTGACCACCAGATCGGCGGTGGCCAGGGCCTCGTCGAGCTGGTCCCAGGCCGCGGCCCGGCCGTGCCAGCGTCGGGACAGCTCTCCGGCGCGGTCGGCACTGCGGTTGATCACCGTGAGTTGATGGACCCCCTCGTCGCGCAGGTAGATCAAGGTCTCTTCGGCCATCTCGCCTGCGCCGATCACGACCACGTGCTTGTCGTCGAAGCGTTCGAAGATCCGCCGGCCGAAATCACCCACTGCCACGCTCGGCACACTCACGCGCCGCTGGTGGATGGTTGTTTCGTTGGCCACGCGCCGGGCCGTGCGCAGGGCGGCTTGAAATGCACTGTGGAGCACCGGGCCGGCCGTCTCCGCCTCGGCCGCCACCTGATACGCCTGCTTGACCTGGGCTGTGATCTGCGGTTCGCCCAGCACCATGCTGTCCAGGCTCGACGCCACGGTGAACAGATGGCGCACTGCCTCGCGCTGGCGCCGCAGGTACAAGCGCCCATTCAGTTCGGTGGGGTCGAGTGAGTGGAAGCCCGCCAGAAAGCCGGCCACTTGCTCCATGCCGGGCGGGGCTTGCCCGAGCCCCGCGGCGTAGACCTCCACTCGATTGCATGTGGACAGCAACACCACCTCCACGCCCGGAAACGCCCGACGCCAGCCGCCCAGGGCCTCGCGCGACTGCTCGGGCCCGAACGCCAGGCGCTCGCGGAACTCGATCGGCGCGCTGTGGTGGCTGCACCCGACGACCTGCACGTTCATGGACCGCCTCCAGGAAGGCACAGGCCGGCGGGTGCGTGGACCGCAGGGGCACGGACGGAACGCCGTGTGCCGCTGCTTGCCTCTTGGGCGAGCAGTGTCGGCGGGACGTCGGGGGCCAACCGGGCGCGGGCACCGGGCCCGGCCTCGGTCGGGCCCCAACCATTGCCGGCTGGTTGGCCGCCGCCGTGCTGGGTGTTGAGCACCAGCCCCGCGCCCAGCGCCAGCACCAGAAGGATGAAGCTCACCACGGTCAGGTAGGCCACCTTGCGCCCGCGGGCCGCGGGCTTGTAGAGCCCGCCGACCACGACTGCCAGCAACAACCAGACGAGCATCACCAGGGTGGCCAGCACAAAGGGGTCGTGCCAGGGCAGGCGGTCGCCGGGCCCTGAGCGGCGGATCAGATTCAGGATCATGCCCGCGGCCACGCCCACCGCCAGCATCACCACCGCCACGATCATGGCCCGGCCGTTGGTCTGCTGGAGCCATTCGAGGCTGGGCAAGCGCGGGCCGCTGAGCCGCGGCAGCTTGCGCTTCAGGCGCCGCGCCTGATACAGATACATCAGCCCGGCGGCAAAGCCCACCAGCAAGGCTGCCACTGCCAGCGCCAGCGACACACCGTGGATGGCCCCCCAGACCTGCGAGGCGGGCTCGCGAGGGAACGGCTCGGGGTCGGCGACCCACCACGCCGTGCCTATGAGCCCCAACACCAGCGGCAGCAGGAAGAGCCCAAAGGCCGTGGCCGGGTGGTAATAGACCAGGTACAGGTACACCACCACCAGGGCCCAGGCGGCCACGAGATACCAGTCCTGGGCGCTCGAAAGCGGCGGGCCCGCGGTGCTTACCGCCCGGTAGTAGAGAAACGCGGTATGCGCCACCAGACCCGCGGCGGCGAATCCCAGCATCACCGCCCCGCGCACTCCGCTGCGAAACAGCAGGCGCGAGACCTCCAACGCCAGGGCCACGGCGTAGCTGGCTGCAAAACAAATGATCTCCACACCGGCAAGCATGGGTTCGTCCTGCCGAGAATCAATACGCCGGGGCGCAATTCCTTGGCCCGAGAATCGCCCGCACGCCGCGTGGCGAGCCGGGAGCGTCAGCTCCCGGTTCGGGCCGAACTACCACTTGCCTCCAACCGCGCGCCGAGCAAACCGGCGGCTTACGCCGCAGGCGCGCCAATGTCGCGGGCCGACCCTCCGCCCCACCTTACTTCTCCAGCCCGTACTCCTTGAGCTTCTTGTGCAGCGTATTGCGATTGATGCCCAGCCGGGCCGCGGCGCGGGTCTGTACGCCGTTGCACTCGGCCAGCACCTGGGCGAGCAGCTCGCGTTCCACGCGGTTGACCACCGCGGCGTGCAGGTTGTCGCTCTGTGGGCCGGCGGTCGAGATGCCTTCGCTCACCAGTTCCGCGGCCAGGGCATCGAGGTCGCGCGGCCGGGCCGACGCCCAGGCTCGCGGTTTGCGCCCCAAGACCACATCCGGCAGCAGCTCACAGGTCAGCTCGTCGCCCGCGGCCAGCACCACGGCGCGTTCGATGTAGTTCTGCAACTCCCGCACGTTGCCCGGCCAGTCATAGGCCCGCAGCGCTTCCATGGCCGCGGGCTCGACGTGGGGCACGTAGCAGTTGTTGGCTTCGTTATAGACGCGGAGGAAATGGCCCACCAGCGCCGGGATGTCCTCGCGGCGCTCGCGCAGCGGCGGCAGGCAGATCGACACCACGTTGAGCCGGTAGTAGAGGTCTTCGCGAAACCGCCCGGCGGCGACCTCCTCGGCCAGGTCGCGGTTGCTGGCCGCGATCACCCGCGTGTCCACCCGGATCGTCTGCGTATCGCCGACGCGCTCGAACTCGTGCTCCTGCAACACGCGCAGCAGCTTGATTTGCAGCTTGGGCGTGGTGGAGTTGACCTCGTCGAGAAACACCGTGCCCGTATGCGCGGCCTCGAACCGGCCCGTGCGGTTGGTGACCGCGCCGGTAAATGCGCCCCGCACGTGGCCGAACAGCTCGCTTTCGAGCAGGTTCTCGTGCAGGGCCCCGCAATTGACGCGGATGAACGGGCCGCTGCTGCGCGGGCTGAGGCGGTGGACGGCCTTGGCCACCAGCTCCTTGCCCGTGCCCGTCTCGCCGAGCAGCAGCACGGAGGCGTTGGAACGGGCGACCTGGCGGATGAGGCGATAGATTTCCTGCATCGCCGGCGCAGAGCCGATCAGTTGCGGGATGGGCGGCCCGCTTTGGGAAGCGATCGGGCTGGGCGGGATTTGGCTCATGGCATCCGGGTGCAGCGCTCAGTGGTCGGCCTACGGCTGCGGTTCGTCCTCGGATGACACACCGGTCTGAGACGACACATCGGCCGCAGATGCCGCGTTGGTCCCAGGCGGCACACCCGGCTGCGACGGCGCGTCGGGCTGCGGCGACGGAGTGCCCAGCCGTGCGCGGGCCTCGATGGCATCGAGGATCGAGGCCAGGATGCGTTGCGTCCGGGGGTCCTGGTCGGCGCTTCGGTTGTAGCGGTCGTATTGGCGGAGAATCTGGTCGGTGGTGAGCAGGATGCTGTGCTCTCGGGTGCTGTGGGCGAAGGCTACCACTGCGGCCCGGCGCGTTTCGACCGGCAGCGTGAAGCGGCTGGCCAGCTCGACAAGGGCCTGTTGCGTTTCGGGCGTGCCCAGCTTGCCGGCCACTTCCGCGGCCTGGGCACTCAGCGCCGGCACTTCCAGGGCCCCGAGCACGGCCTCTTCCACCTGGCGCAGGTCGTAGATCCTTTCCGGCGCATCGCACAACAGGGCCAAAAGCCCCAGCGCGGCCGCGGCCTGCCTGCCCCGCTCCGCGGCCGGCACAAACTCGCGGGGCTCCAGCTCGGCCAGGCAGTCCATCTGCCAGCGCAGGGCCTCTTCGGTGTGCGGGCGCGCAAAGGCCAGCGTGAGCGGATCGCCGCGCGCCGCCTGCTCGGCCGGCTCGAAGAATCCGTCGCGCGCGATCAGCCCGACGCGCAGGCCAGCGCTGCGCGGATCGCGCCGAAGCTGCTGGAGCAGCAGGCCGATGCGCGGCCGGTCGATTGTCGGGTCGATCAGCACCACCTCGTAGTCCGGACAGCCCAGCACCAAACGCACCAACTCGTGCCCCGTGGTGGCCGTGTCCGTCTGCAGCCCCGCGGCCGCCAACATGCCGGCCAACTCGCGGGCGGTCCCCAGCCGAGGAGCGGCCACCACCGCACGCCGCTGTCCGGTGGTGGCCACGAAGAACCGCAGCGCCTTGGGCAGAGAGCTGGCGCCGGGATAGCCTTGCACAGGACCCAGCGCGGTGATCGCCTGCACAGCGGCCAGGCGCACCCGCCGGTCAGGGTGCCAAAGCGCGGCAGCCAGCGGCGCGGGCGAAGGGCCTTGCTGGAGCAACTGCGCCGGCTTGCCGATGCGTCCCAAAAGCCCGGCCGCCGCCGCGGCACAGGCCGGATGGTCGTGGGCCACTGCATACTGCAACACGTCTTCGATGGTGGGCGCCTCGAAGCCGGCGGCTTCGCGCCCGGCCGGATCGTCGGCGTGATCGGCCACCTGCTCCCAGCCGCGATCCAAGGCCGCGCACTCGAGCAGCGTGGCCAGGTAGAGGGTCTTTACGCGCGCCGATTCCGGCGCCAGGGCATAGGCATCGCGTGCCAAACGCGCGCCCAGCTTGCACGAGGCCAGATCGACCGGCCAGGAGCGGGAAACCGATACCTTGCGCTCCGGGTCGAACCCCCAGATGGCCACCTGTCCGTCGAACGCGCCGGCCGGCGCGACGCGCTGGTCGAAGTGCTCCGCAGCCCGATCGAGCAGCAACGCCACGGCCTCTGCTTTGGTGGGCACGCGGCCGACCAGCCGCCTGAGCGCCGCAGCCGCGGCCTGGCGCACCTCGGGCGCGCTGCGCTCCGATGCGCATGGACCGAGCATGTAGACGGCCGTCTGCCGGGCGTTCATCGCCGCGAGCACCTGGATGGCCTGGGCCTGGACCTCCGGCGCGCTGCGCTCCAGCAGGCCGACCAGCGGCCCGACCGCATCGCTGCCAAATCGAGCCAAGGCGGCGCGGATGTGGGCGTGTTCGGCACAGCGCGCCGGATCGGCCAGCACCTGGATCATCGGCCCCACTGCCGCCCCGCGCGCCTCTTGCAGACCCGCCAAGGCCCGGTAGCGCACCTCGGGCTTTGGATCGCTCAACTGCGCAATCAGCCCGGCGATCCGCTCGGGTGCTTGCAGGCGCCGCGTGTAGGCGTCCACCACCGCGTCGGCCAACTGTCGGGCCTCGGGGTGCAGGTCGGTCCGGCCGGCCATGCCCAGGAACATGCTCGTGCCGAAACGCTCGGCCAGATCGGCAAGCTGCTTCTCGTCGAGATTGGCTGCCAACACTCGGGCAAGCAACTGGCGGCTCAGCTCCGGACGCTTCAGGTCTGCCAGGATCTTCGCGGCCCGCGAAAGCTCCGCCGGCGTTTGGGGATTGGTCTGGAGGATGGCCATGGCGGCCCGGTCCTCGGGCCCGGCCGGGATCATCACCGGCGGCGCGGCAGGGCCCGCGCCTGCCTGGAGTCCGGCGCCCGGACCGGGTGCCCCCGGTGCGCCAGCGCCGGGTTCGCCAAACGGGTCAGCAGGAGGTTGCGCACACACAACCTCGCCCGCAACCAACAGCCCGGCGCAAAGCAGTGCCAGACCCAGGACCCTTGCGGCCAGCCGGGGGCCCAGGCCCCGGCGGGGTGGCACGCCCTGGGAAGGGCGTGGCTGATTCGGCAGCACGCATGGAAAGCTCGGCGTCGGTAGGGGTGACGCATGCGTCGCCCCTACAGGACAACTACACGATCGACGAAGCGCCACGCCCATCGCTCGCGCTCGGGGCGTGCCACCCGTTCGTCGGACAGCGGACACACAGCGGTGTTTCATAACTGGGCTCGTCATACCGGTGCAGTGTTGTCGGTCTCGGCGTCAGGGCTCCATCTGTTCGGCGAGGTGTTGTTTCCACAAAGCGACCTGCTCGCGCACGCATGCCGGGCCGGTCGAGCCTTGGCTGGTCATGGCGGCCACCGCCTGCCCGGCCCCCAGCACCTCGTACACGCCTTCATCCAGTTGCGGCTCGACCCGGCGGAACTCGTCGAGCGAGAGTCCGGCGAGCGGCACTTCGCGGTCCATGGCCATGCGCACCAGGCGCCCGACTTGCTGGTGCGCGGTGCGCTGGGGGATGCCGCGACGGATCAGGTGTTCCATCAGGGTGGTGGCGTCCAGGTAGCCGCGGTCCAAGCGGCGGGCAATGTCTTCGGTTTGCAGCTCGGCGCCGGCGATGATCGGCTCGGCGATCTCCAGGCACGCGCGCACCGTGTCGAAGGCATCGAACAGCGGCGGCTTGTCTTCCTGCAAGTCGCGGTTGTAGGCCAGCGGCAGGCCCTTGAGCAGCACCAACAGCGCCTGCAAGTCGCCCACCACGCGCCCCGTCTTGCCCCGGATCAGCTCCAGCACGTCCGGGTTGACCTTCTGGGGCATGATCGACGAGCCGGTGCAAAAGGCCTCGGGCAGCTTGAGGAAGCCGTACTCCGGCCCGGACCAGAGAATCCACTCCTCGGCCCAGCCGCTCAAGTGGACGGCGATCAGTGAGAGGGCAAAGGTGAACTCGAGCACGAAATCGCGGTCGCTCACCGCATCCAGGCTGTTGGCCGCCAACTGGTCGAAGTCGAGTCGCTCGGCCACTTCCTCGCGGTCCACGGGCAGGCTGGTGCCGGCCAGGGCGCCCGCGCCCAGGGGCGAGACGTTCGTGCGCCGCCGACAGTCGGCCAGGCGCGCCCGGTCGCGCTCGAAGCGCTCGCAATGGGCCAGCCAGTAGTGGGGGGCGAGCACAGGCTGGGCGCGCTGAAGGTGGGTGTAGGCCGGCAGGATCACGTCCATGTCGGCCTCGCAGCGGCCCACAAAGGCCGCCTGTATGGCCAGCAGGCACTGGTCGATCTGGTCGATGGACTGGCGCACCCAGAGGCGCAGGTCGGTGGCCACCTGGTCGTTGCGGCTGCGCGCGGTGTGGAGCTTGCGGCCCACATCGCCCAGCCGTTCGATCAGCGCCTGCTCGACGTGCATGTGGATGTCTTCGAGTTCGGGCCGGAAGGCGAAACGGCCCTGCTCAATTTCCTGGCGGATTTGCTCGAGGGCCTGCTGAACGGCGCAGCACTCGTCGGGCGTAATGAGCCCGGTTTTTTCGAGCATTTTGGCGTGGGCCAGCGAGGCCTGGATGTCGTGCGCATAAAGCCGGCGGTCGAAGCTCACGCTTTCGGTGAACTCCTCCACCCGCGGGTCCGTGGGCTGACGGAATACACCACCCCAGGCCTTCTTCGCCACAGGAGACCTTTGACCAATCGAGAGCAGAAGAAACGCGCCCAGCCGAACCCCTCCAGTTTAGTCGGCCATCCGGGGGGCGTCAACGAGCGGACGTGTCTCAGAGACGCTTGCCACCCACCACTTCGCACCTGAGCACCTGCTTGAAGGCCCGCGGGGCCGCGTGCTAAGCTAGAGGGATTTTGGACGGACCCCCACTGGCTGGGTGGTAGGCAGCGGCCGTAGGGAAACCGTCCTGGCCCCGCCTGGCCCCGGCCCGGCGCACTTCACCACGCCTGGCAAGCACGAACGGCGTTTCCGGCGGCGTGAGCCGCCGGTTTGCCGAGCGCCGGCGAACCCGGCCGGAATCACGAGAATATCGAACCACCGCGCGACGCCGCGACACTCCGGAGAACCCACTCGTGCCGCGCAGAGACGATCTCCACAAGATTCTGCTGATCGGTTCCGGGCCGATTGTGATCGGTCAGGCCTGCGAATTCGACTACTCGGGCACCCAGGCCTGCAAGGCCCTGCGCGAGGAGGGCTACCAAGTGGTGCTGGTGAACTCCAACCCGGCCACCATCATGACCGACCCCGAGATGGCCGACCGCACCTACATCGAGCCGGTGATCTGGCAGTTCGTGGCCCGGGTGATCGAGGCCGAGCGTCCGGACGCCTTGCTACCCACGCTGGGCGGGCAGACGGGTCTGAACGTGGCCATGGACCTCTGGCGCCACGGCGTGCTCAAGCGGTTCGGGGTGGAGATGATCGGGGCCACGGCCGAGGTGATCGCCAAGGCCGAACAGCGCGACCAGTTCAAAGCGGCCATGGAGCACGTGGGGCTGGAAGTGCCGCGGAGCCTGACGGTCGGCAGCCTGGAGGAGGCCCGGCAGGGGCTCCAGGAGATCGGGCTGCCCTGCGTGCTGCGCCCCAGTTTCACGCTGGGGGGCACCGGGTCGAGCGTGGCCTACAACCGCGAGGAGTTCGACGGGCTGATGCTCCACGGCCTGGACGCCTCGCCGATCCGCCAGGTGCTCATCGAGGAGTCGGTGCTGGGCTGGAAAGAGTTCGAGATGGAGGTGATGCGCGACGCCGACGACAACGTGGTGATCATCTGCTCGATCGAGAACTTCGACCCCATGGGCGTGCACACCGGCGATTCGATCACCGTGGCCCCGGCCCAGACGCTCACCGACAAAGAGTATCAGCGCATGCGCGACGCCTCGATCGCGGTGATGCGTGAGATCGGCGTGGATACGGGCGGGTCGAACATCCAGTTCGCCGTCGATCCGCGCAACGGGCGCATGGTGGTGATCGAAATGAACCCCCGCGTGAGCCGCTCCAGCGCCCTGGCCAGCAAGGCCACGGGATTCCCCATCGCCAAGATCGCCGCCAAGCTGGCCGTGGGCTATCGGCTCCACGAGCTGCCCAACGACATCACGCGCGAGACGCGGGCCTGTTTCGAGCCCACGATCGACTACGTGGTCACCAAGATTCCGCGCTTCGCCTTCGAGAAGTTTCCCGAGGCCGATCCCACGCTCACCACCCAGATGAAAAGCGTGGGCGAGACCATGGCCATCGGCCGGACGTTCAAGGAGTCGTTCCAGAAGGCGCTCAGGGGGCTGGAGGTGGGCAGTTTCGGGTTCGGCTGCGACGGCAAGGACCTTTGGGGCACACCCGAGCAGCCGTCGCTCGAAGAGGTGCACACGCGCCTGGCGCGCCCCACTGCCGAGCGCGTCTGGTATCTGCGCTACGCGATCAAGTACGGCATGACGGTCGAGGAGATCAGCGAGCTGACGGCCATCGACCCGTGGTTCCTGGAAAACCTGGTGGAGATCGTCGAGCTGGAAGAGGAGCTCGGCCGCCAGGAGGGCCTCGCCGCGGCGAGCGACGCGCTGTTGCGCCGGGCCAAGCAGTTCGGCTTCTCCGACCGGCAGTTGGCCGTGATCTTCGACGCCACCGAGATGGACGTGCGCGCCGAGCGCAAAAGCCGCGGCATCACCGCGGTGTTCAAGGCCGTGGACACCTGTGCCGCGGAGTTCGAGGCCTACACGCCCTACTACTATTCGACCTACGAGGACGAGGACGAGACCCCACCCAAGCCCGCCGGCCGGCGGCGCGTGATGATCCTCGGCGGCGGACCGAACCGCATCGGCCAGGGCATCGAGTTCGACTACTGCTGCTGCCACGCCAGCTTCGCCCTGCGCGAGTTGGGCATCGAATCGATCATGGTCAACTCGAACCCCGAGACCGTGTCGACCGACTACGACACCAGCGACCTCTTGTTCTTCGAGCCGCTGACGGTCGAGGATGTGCTCAACATCTGCGACCGCGTGGAGCCCGACGGGGTGATCGTGCAGTTCGGCGGCCAGACACCGCTCAACCTGGCCCGGGCCCTGAGCACCGCGGGCGTGCCCATCATCGGCACCAGCGTGGACACCATCGAAGACGCCGAAGACCGCGAGAAGTTCGCCAACCTGCTGCGCCGCGTGGACCTCAAACAGCCGGCCAACGGCATCGCCCGAAGCTTGAGCCAGGCGCGCACTGTGGTGGCCGAGGTGGGTTTTCCGGCGCTGGTGCGCCCCAGTTTCGTGCTCGGGGGCCGGGCCATGGAAATCTGCTACGACATGGCCCAGTTCGAACGCTTCGTCACCGAAGCCTTCATCGTGGCCCAGGGCCAGCCGGTGCTGATCGACCGCTTCCTGGAAGATGCCACGGAGGTTGACGTGGACGCCATTGCCGACGGGCAAGAGGTGATCGTGGCCGGCGTGATGGAGCACATCGAGGAGGCGGGCGTCCACTCGGGCGATTCGGCCTGCGCCATCCCGCCCTACAGCCTGGCCGGGCCGGTGGTGGCGGAAATCCGTCGGGCCACCTGCGAGCTGGCGCGGACCTTGCGGGTTTGCGGTCTGATGAACGTGCAGTATGCGGTCAAGTGGGAAGAAGGCCGGCCGCAGGTCTATGTGCTGGAGGTCAATCCCCGGGCCAGCCGCACTGTGCCGTTCGTGTCCAAGGCGACCGGGCTGCCGCTGGCCAAGGTGGCCGCCAAGGTGATGGTCGGCGTGGGCCTGGCCGAGCAGGGCATCAACGCCGAGCCGCTGCCGGCCCACGTGTCGGTCAAGGAGGCAGTCTTTCCGTTTGTCAAGTTCTCCGGCGTGGACATCGTGCTCGGCCCGGAGATGCGATCCACCGGCGAGGTAATGGGCATTAGCGAGCGCTTCTCGATCGCTTTTGCCAAGAGCCAGATTGCCGCGGGCACGGTGCTGCCCGAGCGGGGCAAGATCTTCATCAGCATGGCCGACCGCCACAAACCCCACGCCGCGGCCCTGGCCGAGCGCCTGGAACGCCTGGGCTTCGAGCTGCTGGCCACCAAGGGCACGGCCGAGCAGCTTCGGGCCGTCGGGGTGCGCGTCACACCGGTCAAGAAGATCCAGGAGGGCCACCCCAACCTGCTGGACTACATGGCCAACGGCGATCTGCAACTGGTGATGAACACGCCCAGCGGCAAGGGCGCGCGCACCGACGAGGGGCGCATCCGCGCGGCAGCCGTGGCCTATGGCGTGCCCTGTGTGACCACCCTCCAGGCGGCCGAGGCCGCGGTCCGCGCCATGGAGGCGGTGGCCCGCGAGCCGATGACCGTCCAGGCCGTGCAGGACCGCTTCCCGGACTACGGCAAGGTGGTGGGCCGGACCTGATCGGGCCAATCCAGCCCGCCGTGCGCAACCACACACCGGACCATGTAGGGGCGACGCATGCGTCGCCCCTACGCGCTGCGTTGGCGCTGCGACGGTGCCGCTACGGGCGCACGCTGGGCTCGTCGGGGCCGGGGAAGTCGTCGGGCACCTTCTGGGTCACCTTGCCCGAGGCCGCCCATTCTGCGCCGCGCTGGAAGGTGGCGATGAAGGCCACGCTTTGAAGCTCCTTGGCCGTGTGTCCCAGGGCGTTCTGAAAGACGCGGCCCTTGCCGTACTGGACGGTGAACAAGAGCGGCTCGTGCTCGCCCGCCCCGCCGAGTTCCTTGGGCGCAAAGGCCGTGGCCAGCACCGTGAGATTCTTGGCCGGGCCGCGCAGCCAGCCGTAGAGTTCGTCCGGCACGTGGGCGAACCGCGGGGGCAGGCCCTTGGTGATCGGATGGTCCGGCTCGCGCACATCGAGCGCAAAGGGCTGCATGGGCCCGTGGCCGCCGCCGCGGCCGGGTGAATCGTCGCGCACGATTTCACCTTCGCGCCAGCGCACGTAGGGACCCCATTTCTCGTTGCGTCCGCCCCAGCCGCCCAGGCCGATCATCTCGTTGTACTCTTTCCAATCCGGAAAGGCCGCGCAGGCGAAATGGTAGATCACCAGCCCGCCGCCGTTCTTGACGTAATCGACCAGCGCCTGTTTGGTCTCCTCGGGCCAGGCGTCGCCCTGGTAGTTGCTCACCACCACGTCATAGGCGGCGAACTCGGGCTTGAATCCGCTCATGTCCTCGCCCTTCGGCGGCGAGGTGGCCACGTCCACTGTGAACAGGCTCGTCTCTTCCAGGATCTGCTTCAACACCGGCGTGGTGCTCTTCCAGTCGTGGCCGTTCTGGCCGTCGACGATCAACGCCTTGTAGGGCGGGGCCGCCAAGGCCGCCGCGGCCATCAAGGCCCAGACACACCCGGCCACAAACCATTTCTTCCACCTCATGTTCCACCTCCTCTGCAAGCGACTCGCGATGCACAACTCCCCAAACCCCGGGGACGGTTCACACGACGCCCTAAATGACCTTGCGGGATTCCGGGAGAAAGGTGACAGGCACCATTTGTGCGAAGCCGGGCACCGGCCGAAGGCTGGTCGTGGGCCGTTCCGGCAAATGGTGCCTGTCACCTTTCTCCGTCCCAGGATCGTGCAAGGCCATATAGCTTAGCACGCCCGATCGCGCGGCGAAACAATTTCAGCGGTACATGCCAGGGTTACGCTGGGGGGAAGCCCCCCCACAACAAGCGGGGCTTCCCAGCGGGCCCTGGGCACTCGCGGCCGTCAAACGGCCGGATGTACGGCTCCGCGCGGCGAACTATAATGGCCGCCAACGGTCAACAGCCGCGCCGTTTCGGGCTGTGCCAACAGGCCGCGCAGCAGTTCGGTACCGCGACGGAGATTCACTAGGCGCGGAAGTGATCGCGAGAACGCCAAACGGGTCACGCTCACAAGTGTAGGGTGCGTGCTCGCGCGTCCGCCGTTCTTGCGGAATCAAGACGAATCGGAGAAGAGATCGCGAAAGCGCGAAGAGGCGAAAACGCGAAAAAGGTCGCGTTCAGTTGCGTACGCTGCGTCCTCATACGCACGCGACTCCGACGGACTCAAGACGAAGTGGAGAACAGAACGCGCAAACGCGAAAGGAGCGAGGGCGATGGGGCATCAGTTTGACGACCTGTCTGGACGCGTGATCGAGGCAGCGATTGCGGTCCATCGTGAGTTGGGGCCGGGCTTTGTGGAAGCGATCTACCAGAGCGCACTGAAGACGGCGTTGCGCCATCGCGGCATCGCCTACGAGTCGCAGAAGGAGGTCACGGTCCTATTCGAGAGCGAAGAGCTGGGCGTACACCGCCTTGATCTCGTGGTCGAGGGGCATGTCGTCGTGGAACTAAAGGCCGTCAAGGCCCTGGAGGACGTCCATTTCGCGCAAGTCCGGTCGTACCTCAAGGCAACGGGCCTGCACGTCGGATTGCTGCTGAACTTCAACGCGCCCGCGCTGATCGTCAAGCGCGTTGTGCTGGACTTTCGGCCGATAGGGCCAACACTGCAATAGACTATTCCTTTCGCGTTTTCGCACTTTCGCGATTTCGCGATGGGCAACACTTGAGCCGAATGAAGTTGCGCGGGGGCGCATGCTCGCGCGCACACGGTGCCGGGCAGTCAACACGAGTTGGGGAAGAGACCGCGAAGGCGCGAAAGTGCGAAAACGCGAAAGCAGAGTGTGATTGTTCTCCAAGTTCCGTAGGATGCGTCGTCGCACGCATGCGGTTACTGCCAGTAAACGTGGATCATCCCCTCAACCCAACCCGCGGCCGTAGGCAGACGTCGTGCGTCTGCGGGAGTCGGAACGCCGGGAGAACGAATGTCACCGTTTCGATGAGAGGAGACTCCGATGAATGGTGCTGTGTCATTGCCCGACTGCGATCACGTTTTCTCGACTTCTTCGCGGCCACGGGGCGTGCCCGCCGCGTGGTTTCGCCGCCTGTTTGGGCCGTTTTCCGATCGCCACGGCGTGGCGACGCTGGCCTGGTTTGGCTGGCTGTGGGCTCTTTGCGCCGTAGTTGCCTCGGCTGCGCAGGCGCAAGGCCCTGCGCCGCAGGCGGGCGCATCGCCCAAGCCGCGCCTGGTGGTGATGACCGACATCGGCGGCGATCCGGACGACCGGCAGTCCATGGTCCGCTTCCTGCTCTATGCTTGCGACTTCGAGGTCGAGGGCCTCTGTACCGGCTTCGGCCACGGCCATTACCAGCAGACCCGGCCCGACCTGATCCACGAGGCCGTGGACGCCTATGCCGAGGTGCTGCCCAACCTGCGGCTCCACCGGGCCGACTACCCCGCGGCCGAGCACCTGCGCAGCCTGATCAAGGACGGACATAACGGCGATCCGCATCGTGTGGGCCCCGGCATGGACTCGGAGGCCTCGGAGTGGATCATCCGTGTGCTCCAGCGCGACGACCCGCGGCCCGTGTGGTTCTCGATCTGGGGCGGACCGCGCGAACTGGCCCAGGCCATCTGGAAGGTGCAAACCACGCGCTCGGCCGAAGAGCTGGCCGCGCTGAAACGCAAAATCCGTGTTCACTCCATCGCCGACCAGGACCGCACCGCACTCTGGGTGAAAGAGCACCATCCGGACGTGTTCTGGATATTCTCCAACGGCCTGTTTCGCGGCATCTGGCAGGCCGGCGACCAGGCCATCGTCTCGCCCGAGTGGCTCCGGCAACACGTGCTCGACGGCCACGGCCCGCTCGGCGCGATCTATCCACCCAAGGCCGCGGGCAAGGACGGCGTGAAGGAGGGCGACACGCCGTCGTTTCTCGCCGTGCTGCCCAATGGGCTGAGCGAGCCGGAGAAGCCCGAGTGGGGCGGCTGGGGCGGGCGATTCCGGCCCAGCGGACGCGGCCGGGAGTTTGTGGGTGCCGAGGACCTGCGCGACGGTGTGCCCGCTATGCTCTACACGATCCACCGCTGGCGCCGGGCCTATCAGAACGCGTTCGAGGCGCGCATGGACTGGTGTGTAAAGCCCTATGCCGAGGCCAACCACGAGCCCGTGGCCGCCTTCGACGGCGACCGCTCGGTGCGTATCGTGCAGCTCAAGGCACAGCCGGGCGAGCAGGTGCGCCTGAGCGCCGCGGGCTCGACTGATCCCGACGGCCAGAAGCTCGCCTGCCGCTGGTGGGTCTATCAGGAGGCGGGCACCTATTGGGGCTCGCCGCCCATCCGCGGCGCAGAATCGGCCGAGGCGGCGATCACTGTGCCGGACGAAGCTGCCGGGCGCACGATCCACGTGATCCTCGAGGTGACCGACTCGGGCAAGCCGCCGTTGACAAGCTATCGGCGCGTGGTGATGGACGTGGCCGGCCGGCCCGTGCCCCCGCCGCCGGGTGTGGTAGTGGAAGAAGACCTCAGCCGGCCGGTGACCAGCCTGCCGGGCCCGCCGGGCAAGCCGGGCGAGTGGCAGTTCTGGCGTGGGATCAACGTGGGCGGAGGGGCCGTGAAGATCGACGACCATCAGTGGGAGGGTGGGGACGCGGCGGGCTTCGAGTGCAGCGACCAACAGCTTGTCAACCGCAAGGTGGCCCTGCGCCCGCCCACCGACCGGATGCGCGCGCAGATGATCCGCTCCTTCCGCTGGAACCGCGGGCGCACCGAAGCGGCGCTCGGCAATGTGCCGGCCGGGACCTATGCGGTCTACATCTATGTGTGGGAAGAGACCTCGCCGACCCGGTTCGACGTGAGCCTGAACGGACGCGAGATGTTGCGCGGCTTTAGCAGCGGCTCGGCCGGGCGCTGGCACCGGCTGGGGCCGTGGACGGTCCAGGTGGGCAAACCCGGCGCCGGCGCAGACGAGCAAGCGCCCGACGGAGGAACCATTCGCGTCGTGGCCACCGGCGGGGATGCGAACCTAAGCGGGATCGAGGTCTGGCGCCAAGACACTGCCCGGTAGGGTGGCCGGGGCTGGTAGGGTGGCCGGGGCTGGTAGGGTGGCCGGGGCTGGAGCGCCAGCGAAGCCCCGGAGGACTGTAGGGCGGGTCAAGCCGTAGGCGCAGACCCACCATTTTTGCCTTGTCGGTGGGTCTCGCTTTTCGCTCGACCCACCCTACAAGCTCCACGCTCTGGCGAGCGTGGCTACGACCGCTCTGCAAGGACGAAGAGTCGCCATGTGCAATCAGGAACTGCCCGGCCCTGCCTTGTCCGGCTACGGCCAGGCCGCGGCCACTCCTTCGCCCGTCAGCCGCATGATGGCCCAATTCGCGGCCGAGTTCCGCGAGCAGGTGGACATCAACCTGGGCGTGGGCTACGTGAACGAAAACACCATCCCGCGCCAGCGCATCAAAGAGGCGCTCGACTATGTGCTGGCTCATCCTGAGAAACACCGCCTCGCCCTCAACTACGGCGGGCCCGAGGGATCGGCCAACCTGATCGCCTCCCTGCGCCGGTTCCATCTCGAGCACCAGGTCGGCGGGCTGGACGCCGAGACCCTGGACCGCCGGCGCATCATCATCGGCCCCAACGGCGCCACCAGCCTGCTGGAAGGCATCGCCCAGGTGATCGAGCCGGGCATCGTGGTGACCGGCGACCCGATCTACTACATCTACTGCCATTACCTGGAGCGCATGGGATTTGAGATTTGCGCCGTGCCCGAGGACGAGCACGGCCTGGACCCGCTGGCCGTGGAGGAGTGCCTCGCGCGTCTGGGCCCGCGGCTGGGCGAGGTGCGCTTCTTCTACGTGGTCACCATCGGCAATCCCACCTCGACGATCCTCAGCAACCCGCGGCGCCGGGGACTGGTCGAGGTGGCGGCCCGGCTGTCGCACCGACTAAAGCGCCAGGTGCCTTTGATCCTGGACCAGGCCTACGAAAGCCTGGTCCACGACCCCGAGGTGCCGCGGCCGGTCTCCGCGCTGCTCCACGACGAGTCGGGCGTGGTCTATGAGATCGGCACGCTCTCGAAGATTCTCGCCCCGGCCCTGCGCATCGGCTACATGATCGGGCGCGACGGTCCGCTCATGCGTGCCATGGTGCAGAAGACCAGCGACGCGGGCTTCAGCGCGCCGCTGGTAAGCCAGGAGATCGCCGCCTATCTGCTCGATCATTACGCGGCCGAGCAGATCGAGCGGGTCAATGCCGGCTATCGCGCGAAGGCCCAGCGCTGCCGGCAGTGGATCGACGAGCGCTTGGGCGATCGGCTGGCCGAGTGCCGCGGGGGGCAGGCAGGGTTCTATTTCTATCTCGCTTTCCGCGATATCGAGACCCACGAGCAGTCGCCGTTTTTCCGCTTCCTGGCCCGGACAACCGGCTGCCGGGAGATCGATGGCCCGGCCGACGCCCCCGGCGCGCGCGTGCTCTATCTGCCCGGCGAGTTCTGCGTCGACCGGCGCGGGCGCATGGTCGAGGCGGGGCGGCGCCAGTTGCGCCTGTCTTACGGGTTCGAGGAGCTGCCGCGCATCGAGCGGGCCTTGGCCCTGATGCAGGAGGCGGCCCAGTGGGCGGAAGGCCGGTAGCCGGCGGCATGGTGTGCTGACTGGCGGCGGGGGGGCACGCCCAGAGCGCAAGCGATGGGCGTGGCAGATCGTCAACGCACCAGAATACGTGGCGCGCAGGGGTGCCGGGAAACCAACCACGTCCTTTCCGGGCGTGCCACCCAACCGCTCCATTCGGCTGAAATGCCACCCCCCCTTCGTGTTTTCCTTCCGCGGCGGCAGCTCCAGAAAACCCGCAATACCTCGGCTATATTGGCAGAATAGGCAAGCCTCGCGCCCCGGGGTTGCGCAGGGCAGATATTCTCCGGGAGTTTAACGAAGTTGGGGCTTGACAAGCTTGCGTTTTTGGCCAACAATGCTCGACAGTCTCTGGCCCTCCTCCCTCGGCACTTGGCTGCCAGCGCGATGGCCATGCCCGAGCGGCTCGAACCCAGGAGCGAGACGCCGAGACCTTCGGGCCGTAGCCGCGTGGTTCGCCGCAGCGGGCCAGGAGGGGCATGTTCTATACAGCGCAGACAATTTCGGTCGTCCAATAACACGAGGTGCGAGCATGGCTGCCACGCGCAAGGGGCCCGATCCACCGCGGCGACGCCACGATAGGTTACTACGCGCGCAGGGGGCGATCTTGCTCGCCTTGTGCATCGCGCTCGGTCAAGCCACACAGGCGGCCGCTGCTGAGCAGGCGACGCCTCCGCAGGACCAGGCCACTCCCGCGGCAAGCCAGCAGGTATCCACACCGCTGGGTGTCTGCCCGCCGTTTCCGCTGCGCGACGAACAGGGCAACGTGATCAATCCGATCACCGGCGAAAACGCCGACCAGCCCTATTCGCCCAAGCAGACCTGCGGCCGGTGCCACGACTACGACACCATCACCCGGGGCTACCACTTCACGCAGGGCAAGGGCGAAGAGCCCACGGCCGACCAGCGGGCGCGGTGCCTGTGGGCGTCCACACCGGGCAACTACGGCGGCAACTGGTGTTCCCCGGCGCCGCTCTACAGATACCTTTCGCCGAAAGAGAACGAGTCGCCGGCCGTAATGGACATGACCTCGTTTACGTTTTTGACCTCGCCCTGCGGCGCATGCCATCCCGGCGGCGGCTCGGCCGAATACGACCGCGAAGGCAAACGCTACGACCATTGGATGGCTGATCCGGCCAGCGGATTGACACCCGGCGGAGACAACGACTTCGACGGCGACTACTACCAGGCCCGCTGGAGTGAGACCGGTGTGCTGGAGGCCGACTGCCTGCTGTGCCACTTGCCGGAGTACAACTTCTCGGAACGCAAGAAGCAGCTTGGCGCCTGGAATCTCCGCTGGGCGCCCAGCGCGGGGGCAGGGTTCGCCACGGTGACGGGCTCCGTCAAGGACGGAGAGCCGGTGGAAGTCGCCTACGACCAGGGGCTGTTCAACCCCGACGGCACGATCGAGCCGCACATCGTGCTGGAGCCCCGCAACGAAGCCTGCACAAGTTGCCACGCCCAGCCGGGCTGGAAGAAGCGGGGCACCAATTTCTCGCCTCGCACCGACGTCCACCTGCGCGCCGGCATGAAGTGCGTCGATTGCCACCCGGCGGGGAAATCGGCCACCGACCCGCGCATCGCCGGCCATGAGGAGCACCAGATCGGCAAGGGCGACGATCCGGGCGGCCTCGTGCGCGACGACCTGGACAACACGATGGTTGCCTGCACGGATTGCCACGATACAGGAAGACTCGGCGCCCCGGTTGCCGCGCACCGCTGGCTGCCGCCGCTGCACATGCAGAAAATCGCCTGCCAGACCTGCCATATCCCCGAGCGCCTGGTCATGCCTATCGAGGTCCAGGCGGGCGACGTGTTCAACCCGGGCACGAAAATCCCTTCCAAGGGAAAACACCTCTGGACTTTTTACGGGCCGGACTGGGACTACCGCAATCATTACGGCCCGTTGGTGATGATGGGCTTCGACGACAAGCCGACCGAGCGCTTCCGCCCGAAACTCGTCCGATACAAGGGCAAGATCTATCCCGCCAACCAAATTCACAGCGCATGGCCGGGGATCGAGGTGGAAGGCGAGACGGCGCTGATGCAGCCGAAGATGGGCGACATTTACAAGATGTGGACTTCGCACCAGGCCGACAACTCGAAGTATCCGGAATTGTCCAAGATCACCGACGACAATGGCGACGGCGTGGTGGAGGTCAACCGGCCGGAGGAAATCGACGCGCTGATCGAGGCCGTCGGCCAAATGTTGGCGGATACGAACTACCCGATGGCAGGCAAACGAGTCGTGTGGGTGATGGACGACCGGGTGTACTCTTCCGGCACGGAGTTCCGCACATTGGAGAAGCATCCGTGGGAGGCCTCGCCCTACGGCAACGTGCACACTTATAACCACGACGTGTTGCCGGCCAGTGCCGCGCTGGGGATCAACGGTTGCACCGATTGCCACCATCCGCGAGCCGAGTTCTTTTTCGCGAGCAATCTGAGATATCGCTTCGACGAAGATGCCCAGCCGGTCGCCGAGCCGCAGTACCGCGCCCTGGGCCTCTCGCTGCCTTCGGTCACCTTGAGCGTTTGGCGCGAGGCCTACTTGAAGCCCCTCATCTACGCGCTGATCGTGGTGCTGGTGCTGAGTCTGATCCTGGTGGTCGGCGATTTGTCGCTGCGATGGACTTTTGAGCCTCATCGGGTGCCCATGCTCCTGCGGTTGCTCCCCGCGGTCGTGGTGCTGGCGGCCGCCGTCGGCGCGCTGATGCTGATTCGGGAACGGCCCGCGACCGCTTGCTGTCCGACCACGGCGGAGTTCATGCTCACCTCGCGTTTCGTTCTGGACAGCAACCACTTCGCCATCGCCGTCGCGGTGCTGATCGTGGGTGTGGTCGCCATGCTCTGGGAGACCAGGAGGTACGTGCCCACCGACGGGTTGCACCGCACCTGGCTGGGCACGCTGACCGGCATCGAGTTGACGGTGGCGCTGGTGCTGGCGCTGGCGAGCGGGGCCTTGATCTTTCTGAAGATCCCGGGGCTCGAGGCGTTGACGCGGTACGCCTACATGGTGTTCGATGTGGGGGTGGCCCTGATTCTCTTGGGCGCGATTGTCAGTGTCCTGCGCCAGGCGTGCCGTCTGACGTTTCGTCCCACCGGCAACGACACGTCAGCGGGAGAGGCGGCCGCCGAGTAGCCCGCCCGTTCCGATCGGCAAGACGTTGCGCGGCCCCTGCGCCATCGAAGGGCCAAAGGGGACGGGGGCGCTGCCCCCGCGCGACTACGCCGGCGCGCGCAGATTGTTCGCAGTCGGACCCCAGGAGCCGGGCCGTCCGCAATTCTTCCGCCACGTGTCGCCGGCCGTCACTCCCCCAGCACGTCGTTGAGCACGTCCTCGTTGACGTAGATCGGCAGGGGCGGGTCGCAGGTCATGGCCACGGCAATCGCGTCCGAGGGGCGTGCGTCCACCTCGATCAGCTCGCCCTCGCGGCGGATGCGCAGCCGGGCGAAATAGGTGTGTTCCCTGAGTTCCGTGATCACCACGTCCTGGAGCCGGCCGCCGAGGTGCTCCACAATGCTCACGATCAGGTCGTGGGTGAGCGGTCGCGGGGCCATGATCCCCTTGACCCGGCGGTCGATGCTGGTGGCCTCGAAGATGCCGATCAGGATGGGAAAGCTGCGCTGGCCGTTGATCTCCCTCAGGTAGATCACCTGCTGATCGCCCATCTCGCTGATCACGATCCGCGACAACTCCATGGGGACGGGCATGGGCGCTTCCTTCAATCTCGATAAGCTCGCACCAGGCGCAACCAGGCGGTTTGTCACACGGCCGGACGGAGCCGACGCCAATTCACTCCATTCTAGCCGTCCGTGGCCTGCGCCGGCCAGAGGGGCGGGGAAAATGCCATCCATCCGTCCGCAGCGCCGCAGAAACCCTATCCCGCCAGGCGGGAGAGGGGAGATACGTTTGGCCAAACTCAGTGCCCACGAAACCGCCTTCACCCACGCCGCCTGCGCCGCCGAACCCCACCGGCCGCCAGCGCTGCCAGACCCGTTGCACCCAGGGCAAGGCTGCCGGGCTCGGGAACGGGCGCGCGCTGTTCGATCGTCCCGTAGGTGCTCTCGAAGTGTTGGAGGATGGCCGGGGCCGAGCTGTCGCGCGCCACGGCCGGTAAGCCCAGGCCGCTTGCCGCGCCGGCGGCAATGTAGAGGACCGCCAACGCCCGACAGGCGGCTCGATCGCGGCGAAACAGCCCGCGGCTGGACATCCGACACAGCTCCTGCTCGTGCGCCCCAGGGGGAGCGGCCTTGTATAGACAAGGGCTTGTAAGTGAATGGATTCCGTGGGGTGGCCGGGGCTGCTGCGGGCGCCCAAAGGGCGGCCGGAAGCCCCGGTTCCCCGGGGTTTCGCTACGCAGCAGCCCCGGCCACCCACTGCCGGAAGTTGTCTCTTTACAAGTTCTAAGTATGCCCAACAAGCGGCCACAGCGTCAAATGGCTCTGGGGACCGAGCGGAGCGTCCCGGCCGGTGGGAACCGTGGAACACAGCCGCGCCGGGAACCGTGCGATGGCTGGGCTTCCGGTGGTTTGCCCCTCCCTGTCCGGCTTGATATGCTGGGTGGGTCATGAGGAAGGCGACAGTCCCCGGGCCGCCTGCCTTGTGCGGGACTCTTGACGGATTGCATTTCGGGCGACCGCATTTCCTGAGGAGAAAACCGATGACCAACAACCGAAGCGAGCAGTGGGGCAACGGGGTTTCCGAAGACCGCGGACCGGCGGCGCGAAGTGGCGCACGCCTTGCCGGGCTCTGCGCGCTGGGCCGCCATTTTGTGGTTGTGGTCGCCGTGGCTTGCCTCGCCGCGGTGTGGATGCAAGCTGCCGATGCCGCGGACGACACCCAGGCCAGGGCAGGCGCCGAACAGCCATCCCAGCCCACGCGCCCGCCCAACCTGATCGTGATCATGGCCGACGACCTGGGGGCCAAGGAGCTGTCGTGCTACGGCAACCGCGAGCACCGCACGCCCCACCTCGATCGGCTGGCGCGCACCGGCGTGCAGTTCGCTACCTGTTATTCCACGCCCATCTGCCATCCCACACGCTTCGAGATCATGACCGGCCAGTACGGCCATCATAACCAGGTGTACCAGTTCGCCGGGCGCCCCGGCGGGCCGGCCCCGGACTCGCCCGAGGAACAGATCGTCAACCACCACACGTTCGCCCAGGTGCTCAAGACCCGCGACTATGCCACGGCCCTGGCCGGCAAGTGGCAACTCACCGGCCGGGTGCCCACGCTGGTTTTCGAGACGGGTTTCGACGAGTATCTGATGTGGGCCTACAAGCACAATCTGCCGCCGGGGGTGGAGCACACGGGCGGCTGGGAAGGCAAGCCGGGCGGAAAGACCTCGCGCTTCTGGCACCCCTCGTTGCTCAAAAACGGCCAATACGTGGACACCGGGCCGGACGACTACGGGCCGGACATGTTCACCGCGTTTGTCATCGAGTTTGCCGCGCGGCACGAGGACGAGCCGTTCTTTATCTACTATCCCATGGCGCTTACCCACGTGCCCTACTACTCCACACCGGCGAGCAATCCCTCGGAGGTCGAGAAGTTCCGCCACGCAGGCGGGAAGTTCAAGGAAAACGTCGAGTACATGGACGCCCTGGTGGGCCGGATCGTCGAGGGGCTCGAACGCCTGGGCCTGCGCGAGAACACCGTGATCTTTTTCACCGGCGACAACGGCACCGGCGGCCAGGGCAAAGGCCAGACCACCGAGCTGGGCGCGCGGGTGCCCATGATCGTCAACTGCCCGGGGCTTGTGCGCCCGCTGGGGCTGCGCGGGGAACTGGTGGACCTGTCCGACGTCTTGCCCACGCTGGCCGAGCTGGCCGGGGCCGAAGTGCCCAAGGACCGGCCCATCGACGGCCGCAGCTTCGCCCCGCTGCTGGTGGGCAAGCCTTATGAGCCGCGCGAGTGGATTTACGGCTACCTGGGCGGCAAGCGCGTGGTGCGCACCCAGCGCTGGCTGCTGGAGGACAATTCACCCGACGAGTTCGGCCGGCTCTACGACTGCGGCACGAGCCGCGACGGCACAGGCTACCGCGAGGTGACCGACTCGACCGACCCGGAAGTGCTGGCCGCCAAGAGGCGGATGCTGGAAATCCTGGCCGACAAGCCGGTGCCCGAGGTTTCCGAGAAACCAGCCAAGGCGGACAAGCCGCCCAAGCCGCCCAAACAGCCACGCGCGTGAGCAAGACGGGCAGCGTCGGCGTGGTTCTGGCCAACTACGGCTTTACCCAGCGCCAGGCCAAACCCGTAAGCGTGATCCTGAACAACCTGCCGGCCGGCACCTGGCAACTGCGCCGCTGGAGCGTGGACCCGGCCCACTCCAGCCGCTTCGACGCCGAGGGCGATCCGCTGGCCGCGGCAGCGCGCGACGAGCTGGAGATGGTCGAGCAACGCCAGCTTCGCGCCGACGGCGTGCGCCCGCTGGTGATCGACCTCGAGCTGCCGGCCTGGAGCAGCGTGTTTGTCGAGCTGCAACCCTAGCGCGGACTTGCGGCCGAAGTCGGCGGTCGGAAGTCGGATAGCAAAAAGCGGAAAGCAACCCGCGAGCCGTGGGGTTTATCCCCACGGGGGGTCGTGGCAGAAGTCGGAAGCGGCAAGTCGGAAGCCCGTGCCTGCTGCACTGGCGGTCGTTGTCCCCGAACGAAAGCGCAAGCACTAGCGACCCCTCGCGCAGAGCACGAGCACTGGCAAGGCCGGCGGCACGCGCGCGTTTCGAGGCGCCCCGAATCGGCCCTTTCGGCTCCCGCGGACCCACCGTTGCCGGCGGGCGCGGCGTCCCTCTTCGTCCCGGCAGGAGAACGAAACCGCCATGTGGTTGTTAATTCTGAGCGTGCTTGTGGCGCTGGTCGTCTCGGGCCTCTGCTCGCTGATGGAAGCGACGCTGCTGAGCCTCCGCCCCGGGCAAATCGCCGAAATCTCGGCCCGGCGCCCCCGCATCGGGCGGATCTGGCAGCGTCTGAAGGCCGACATCGAACGTCCGATCGCCGCCATCCTGATCCTCAACACGGCCGCGCATACGATCGGGGCCTCCGTGGCCGGCGCGCAGTTCGATCGGCTTTACGGCGAACGATGGATCTGGCTCTTCTCGCTCGTCTTCACGTTCCTGATGCTCCAGTTCACCGAGATTCTGCCCAAGGGAGCGGGTGTGCGCTACAACAGGCCGGTGGCATTCTGGATCGGCCGCCCGCTCGCCGTACTGGTCCGCCTCATGCGCCCCGTCCAGACGGTGGTCCATCTGATCAACCGGCCTTTCGGCGGCGCTCCGTCGCAGATCCCGCTGCCCACCACCCTGGATGAAATCGACGCTTTGACGGGGTTCGCCCAGCTTTCCGGCGAGATCGGCCGGGAACAGTGGCGCATCCTGAAGCGGGGAATGCGCCTCTCGCGCAGCAAAGTCCGGGACGTGATGCGTCCCCGCGTCGACATCGAAGCCCTGGACGTCAACACACCCGCCGATCAGGTTCTCGGCGCCGTGGCCATGTCGGGCTTCTCCCGCCTGCCCGTCTGCCAAGAAAACCTCGACCACATCCTGGGCTTCGTCTACATCAAGGACCTGCTCATGGCCCTGCACATGCACCGGCCGCTCAACGTGCGAGACCTCCTCCGACCCGCCCTGCTGGTGCCCGAAACCCTGCGGCTCGATCAACTGGTCGAGATGTTCCGCCGGCACCGCACCCAGATGGCCCTGGTCGTCGACGAATATGGCGGCACCGAGGGACTGGTCACCCTCGAAGACGTGCTCGAGGAACTCGTCGGCACCATCCACGACGAGCATCGCCCGCAGGAGCCGGAAATCGTCCGACGCGACGAGACCACCTGGCTCGTCGGCGGCTCGACGAGCCTCGACGACTTGCTGGAGACCATCGGGCGGCCCGACCTCCGGTCCACCGCGCCGAGCAACGTCAGCACCGTCGGCGGGCTGGTCCAGGCCCTGCTCGACCGCGTCGCCGCTGCCGGCGACCGTACGACGTGGAACAACCTCGCGCTGGAGGTGGTCGACCTCGACGGCCTGCGCATCGATCACGTCCTCGTGACGCTCATCGACGAACCGCCCGCGGCAGACCGAGATCGCTAAGAGACTACCCGAAAACACAGTTTGCCTGGCCGTGGCTTACGCCGAAGGCAAGCCACGGACCGGTTCCCCGGGGTTTCGCCACGCTCCAACCCCGGCCACCCAGGTTGCACGCCGGTTTCCGGATAGTCTCTCAGCGCGCGTTGGGCCTTCTTGCCGCCCTACTTTGCCGAACCCTCGGTCGGGAGTTCCTTGATGTAGATGTTGCGGAACTGCAACGGATTGCCATGGTGCTGGAGCAGGATCGGCCCGGTGGTCCGCCCGCGCAGCGTATCCATCGGCACGTTGTCCACCACCAGCTTGCCGTTCAGGTGCACCGTGACGTTCTCGCCGGTGATTTCGATCTGGAAGGTGTTCCACTCGCCCGGCGGATTGTCGGCGCACACCAGCGGCTTGCTCTCGTGCTCCTTGTTGTTCCACAAGCCGCCCGAGCCTTCCTCGCGGTCCCAGATTTGCACCTGCGGGCAGGCGCGCAGATAGATGCCGCTGTCGCCGCCCTTTTCGATCTTCCAGTCCACATAGAGGACAAAGTCGCCGAATTCCTCTTCGGTGGCCAGGCTGCCGCCCTTGCCGTCGTAGACGAGCACGCCGTCGACCACTTTCCAGTGCTCTTTGAGCCGCTCGTCGGCCTTCCAGCCACTGAGGTCCGTGCCGTTGAACAGGGCGCGGAATCCCGGCGGCGGCTGGTTGAGCGGACGCTCGTCAGCGCCCACCGCCTGGCTGCTGATCCAGCAGAAGCACAAACCGACCAACGCCGCGGCGACCAACACTTTCCGGTTCAACATGATCGATCTCCTGGGTGCGAGGAATCGGGTAGGACGGCACCACGGGCCCCGGGCCTTGAACTCAGCCTCCTCTGCCCGAGCCTCGACGCGAGCAAGGCCGCTTGCCCGTGGTGCAGCGGACTTCACTGGCCTCAATTCTAGGTCGCCGGCAAGGGGGGTGCAAGCTTGGCACGATTTGCCATGGTTCGCGCCAGCGAGCCCCGGGGTTCATCCCCGGCAGAGCGGCACGCCAGCGGGACCGAACGCCGCCGTTGGTCTGGACGACGCATGGGCGCCGGCAGGGGCGACGCATGCGTCGCCCCTACAGAGGCGCCTTCTCTTCCCAGCGGGGTAAAGCAAGCCGGTTCGCTCCATGCGCTCTTTGCGGCCGAGCTCCCGCTTTGAATCACAAACGCACCAAAGAGAATCACGAAAGCACGAAAGAG
>CAYXPN010000004.1:45852-47366 GCA_964467075.1 uncultured Planctomycetaceae bacterium | reverse complement strand
TTTATCGGGTCATTCAAAGGCCGTACAAGTACGGCCACTACGAGCCGCTGACAGTGGCACCCCGCAAGTACCGTAGGCCGGAACAAGCGCAGCGCTGTTCCGGCGCAGTGCTTGGCAGAGAACCAGCCGCCGGGGACCTCAGCGCGGCGGTTGGGCCGGCAGGTTCGGCGGCGCCGGACCACTGGCCGGCACTGCCCCGGCACTGCCCGCAGGCGCCAACGGCACCACACCTCGGCGCAACTGCTCGGCCCGCGAGAGCAACCGATCGGTGGGCACGACCACCTGGGGCTGGAGTCGATAGTAGAAGTCGCGCTGGTCGCGCAGCTCGCCGGGCACAAGGTTCTCGGTGACGAAATCCAGCGGCGGAATCTGATACCAGGGTGGGCGCACCGGCTGCATCACCGTGAGCGTCTCGTAGCCGTCCTTGGCCAGCCGGATTTTGCGGATGCCGTAGTAGGTGAAGTCGGTGGAGACCGGGGTGGTGCCCAGCTCGTAGTCGTCCACATAGACCAGTGCGCCGGGCGGATTGCTGCGGATGGTCATGCGCCGTTGCACACATCCGCCCGCCGACCAACAGGCCGCGGCCAAACCCGCCAGCAGTGCCAAGCCGCGGATTCGGTGTTTCCAGTGGCGCATCTGAGACACGACGAGCCGATCGGACAAGAGGTTCTGTAACACTTCAGCCGTGGAAAGTCGTGGGGTTGCACTGCCTTGTGGTGCAGCCGTCACGGCTGCACCTGGCCAAACCGCTGCGGAGTGTGCAGGCGGGACGCCTGCACCACAATCCGCCGCAAGCAAATCTCGTCTGGCTGGACGGACCGCGGCGGAGTATAGTGGCCGCGGCCCCCGGCTTCCAGGTCGAAATCCCACCCTGCGCAGGCCGCGTCTGGCCCGAGGGAGTTTCACCGGTTAGAATAGATTACCCAGTTTGATGCCGCGAGAATCAGGCTTTGAGCAACAAACCGCCCCCAACAGGGTGGTAGCAGCGGGGAGGCCGTTTGCCCAGGTTGCTCGCGGTTTCGTCCTCCCATGCACAGGCCTCCCCATCCCCGTGCCCGGTCCCCCGGAAGGCCGCGGCAAGCTACTTGTGAATCGGCCCGATGGATTCCACCGCGCGCATCTGGCAGCACTGCCTGGAGTGTTCGGCCCGCAGCGATATCGGTCTGCGCCGAGGCAACAACCAGGACTCGCTGGCCGTGGCCCTGGCCGGCAGCCAGCAGGACTGGCAGCGGCGCGGACACCTATTCGTGGTGGCCGACGGCATGGGGGCCCATGCCGCGGGCGAGAAGGCCAGCCGGATCGCGGCCGACGTGATCCCGCTGACCTACGAGAAACTGGCCGATCAGCCGCCGCACCAGGCCCTGTTCGAGGCAGTGCGCGACGCCAATGCCCAGATTCACAAACGGGCCCAGTCGGAACCTGAATTCCACGGCATGGGCACCACCAGCACCGCGGTGCTGCTCTTGCCCCAGGGGGCCGTGGTGGCCCACGTGGGCGACAGCCGGGCCTATCGG
>CAYXPN010000004.1:28570-45842 GCA_964467075.1 uncultured Planctomycetaceae bacterium | reverse complement strand
CTGCGCGCCGGGCGACTGGAGCAATGGACGTTCGACCACAGCCTCGTGTGGGAATTGCATCGCAGCGGCCAGCTCTCCGAGGGTGCGTCGCCCAGCATGATCCCCAAGAACGTGATCACCCGCTCGCTGGGCCTTCATCCGGAGGTCCAGGTCGATCTGGAAGGCCCCTTTGCCGTGCAACCCGGCGATACGCTGCTCTTGTGTACGGATGGGCTCTCGGGCCAAGTGAGCGACGAGGAATTGGGGGCGGTGCTGTCTGTGCTCGCGCCCGAGGAAGCTACCGAAGCCTTGGTCAACCTGGCCAACCTGCGCGGCGGGCCCGACAATATCACGGTGATCGTGGCCAAGGTCACCGGCCCGCAGGTCGCGCGGCCCGACGGCGGGGGAGCCGAGGGGTCCGACGATCTGTTCAGCCCCCAGCCGGTCCATCCGGCGATCTGGGGCCTGTTGGGCCTGTTTGGCGTGGCGACCGCCACGCTGCTGGCCCTGGGCTACGTGGGCTGGGCCTTGCTGGGACTGGTGGGCCTGGGGGTCTCGGCGATCCTCGCTGTGGCCCAACGTTCCCGCGTGCCGCGGTCTTCTCCGGAACCGGCGATCCAAAGGTCGGGCAAGGGGCCCTACGTGGCCTGCAACTGCACGCCCGACGGCCGGTTTGTTGAGTGCCTGGCGCAGATGGTCGACGAGTTGCAGCAGACCGCCCACCACCAGTCCTGGCAGCTCGACTGGGACCAGTTCCACGGCCGGATCGCGCGCGCCGCAGCCGCCCAGCAGGCCGCGGACCACGCGCGGGCCGCTGGGGAATACCTGCGGGCGATCAATCTGATGATGCGCGAGTTGAAGCAACGTCGGCCCTCGGGCGGCGAGAGTGTGCTGGAGCCCTGATCGGCTGGCGGACGCTTGCGGCTGGGGTTTTGCGGACCGCTTGGGTTGCGCCTGTCAAGCTCACCGCACAGCCAGTCTTAGCCAAGGCCCTCAAGCCAGCTATCTTGTGCATACACCCCAGAAACCGCAGACGTTCCTTGCTGCGCGATCTGGGCCCTTCGTTGCCGCGCGATCCAGGTTCATCTTGCCCGGCAGCGGGCAGGAGTGCTACACTTCGGCCCCTTAGGTTTGGAAGGAACTCGCGGCGGCCCGGCACGCCCGGTCGTGCGCGGTCGGGCGCTGCTTGAGCCCGGCCGGAAGTGCTCTGCTGCTGGCACGTCGGGGGCGCTGCCGCCAAAGCGACAAGGAGGTCGCCGGTGCTGTCCAGGTGGCCGATCCGCGTCAAACTGCTGGTGGGTCTGGGCCTGCTGGTGCTGGTCGTGGCGATTCTGGCCGGCAGCGGGCTGTATACCACGTATGCCTACCGGGGGCTGGTCAAGACACTCTCTTGGCGCGTGCCCGAGCTCCAGTCGGCCGCGGAGCTGAGCGAACAGGTCGGCGAGCTGCGCATCGTGCTCAGCGAGTTGCAGGGACTGCACGACTGGCAGGCGCGCCAGGAGTTGACGGGCCTGCACTCGTCGGGCTTTCGGGGAGAGGTGCGCGAGGAGTTCCCCTCGCGCATGTGGGCGGTGCGCGAGCAGTTCGGCGTGCAGCTTGATCGGGTCGAGGCCACCCTGAGCAAGTATCGGCGCCAGCTCGAGCAGCAGTTCGAGGTGGACTTTGGTATTCCCGACAACCAGCCGGAATGGCAAACGGTCCACAAGATCGAAGCGGCCCTGGCGCGGGTGCGGGCCGCGGCCGCGGATCAGAACTGGATTTTCGACGACTCCCAGGTGGACCGCCTGGATTTGGAGCTGGCGTTGCTGCAGCAGCTTGCGGCCGAGTTGCCCAGCCATTTGCGCGGCCGGCTGGCGGGCTTTGCGCGCGAGGTGCGCGGCCAGTACCGCACGTTGATCGTGGGCACCTGGGTGGCCAGTCTGACGGCAGTGCTGGTGTTTCTGCTGTTCCTGCGGTTGTTCTTCCGCTGGGTGATCCGGCCGTTGAGGATGTTGATCGCCGGCTCGCGCCGGGTGGCTGCCGGGCAGTTCCAGTATCGCATCCGCCTGGACACCCAGGACGAGATGGCCGAACTGGCCGAGGCCATGAACGCCATGACCGCCCGCTTCCAGGCCGTGCGCGACGACCTGGATCGACAGGTGCGCGAACGGACCAAGCAGGTGGTGCGCAGCGAACAACTGGCCAGCGTGGGTTTCCTGGCCGCGGGCGTGGCCCACGAGATCAACAACCCGCTGGCCTCGATCGCCATGTGTGCCGAGTCGCTGGAAAGCCGGCTCACCGAAATCTTCGACCCCCAGGGCCAGGGCGACGAGCGGGCCGTGATCCACAGCTACCTGGAAATGATCCAGGCCGAGGCCTTTCGCTGCAAGGAGATCACGGAGAAGCTGTTGGACTTCTCGCGGATCGGCAGCGCGCAGCGTCAGCAGACCGAGCTGGGCGAGTTGGTGCAAGGTGTGGTGGACATGCTGGGCCACCTGGGCAAGTACCACCGCAAACACATCCAGTTCCCCCGGGGCACGCCGGTGCTGGCCTGGATCAATTCGCAGGAGATGAAACAGGTGGTGCTCAACCTGCTGACCAACGCCCTGGACAGCCTGGAGGACGACGGCACGGTGCGCGTGCGCGTGGAGGCGAGCGAGGGGTTCGCCGAGCTGACGTTCACCGACGACGGCTGCGGCATGGAGCCGGAGGTGCTGGAACACATTTTCGAGCCCTTTTACACCCGGCGCCGCGTGGGCCAGGGCACCGGGCTGGGCCTGTCGATCAGCTACCGCATCGTGGCCGACCACGGCGGAGAGATCACGGCCGACAGCTCCGGACCCGGCCAGGGCAGCACCTTCAAGGTGCGCCTGCCGCTGGCCCGCTTTGATGGAGAAAACCGGGCCGCGGCCTCCGCCTACGCCGCCTAGGGCCGGCCCGATAACGGAATTCCCCGCCGTAGCCACCGTCGCCAGACGGTGGAATAACCTGCTTGCCGCAAACCGTTGACACATGCCGCCCCACGCTCTGGCGAGCGTGGCTACCATTGCCCCACGCCGGACAGAGCCCGGAAAGCAACACCCAAACCGCCCGCCGAGCCGCGTTGTGCCGCAGGACAATCACGATCCCTTACCCACCGAAGTCCGCAACCTTTTGAGGAGCCCAGCCATCAGCAAGCCCAGCACCCGATTGAAACTGCTGTTCGCCGACGACGAGCGTTCGCTTCAGGAGCTGATGCGCCTGGAGCTGCCGCGCATGGGCCACGAGGTGACCGTCTGTCCCGACGGCACCACCGCGGTCGCCGCCCTGGAACGCAATACCTATGACTGCATCCTCGTCGATCTCGATATGCCCGGCCCCGACGGCATCCAGGTAATCGCCTACGCCAAGCGCCTTTCGCCCGAGACCGAAGCCGTCGTGCTCACCGGCAAAGGGACCATGGAAACGGCCATTGCCGCGCTGCGCCACGGCACGTTCGAGTACCTGACCAAGCCCTGCAAGCTGGCCGAAGTCGAAGCCGTGCTCCGCCGCGTGGCCGAGCGGCGCGAGTTGACGCGCAAGAATCGGGCCCTGCAACAGCGTCTCCATCGCCTCGAAGGCTCATCGGACCTGGTGGGCGATTCGCCCGCCATCGAGCGCGTGCGCCGGCTGATCGACAAGGTGGCGCCCACCCATTCCACCGTGCTCATCTTCGGCGAGACCGGCACGGGCAAGGAGCTGGTGGCCCGGGCATTGCACGAGCGGAGCCTGCGGGCCGAAATGCCTTTTGTGCCCATCAACTGCGGGGCCCTGCCCGAGAATTTGATCGAGAGCGAGCTGTTCGGCCATCGCAAGGGGGCCTTTACCGGCGCGGACGAGCACCGCACGGGCCTGTTCGAGGTGGCCGACGGCGGGACGGTCTTTCTGGACGAGATCGGCGAGCTGCCCAAGTCGCTCCAGGCCACGCTGCTCAGGTTCCTGGAGAGCGGCGAGATTCGCCGGGTGGGCGACAATCAAGCGTTTCGCTGCGACGTGCGCGTGATCTGCGCCACCAACCGCGACCTGGCCGAGATGGTCTCGGCCGGGGAGTTTCGCGAGGACCTCTGGTTCCGCATCAATACGTTCGAAATCCCGCTGCCGCCGCTGCGCGAGCGCGAGGAAGACATTGCGCTTCTGGCCCGGCACCTGGCTGTGCGCTTCGGTGCTGCGCCGGATGCACACGGACAGCTCATCACACCCGAAGCAATCAAGGCCCTCGAGCAGCACACCTGGCCGGGCAACGTGCGCGAGCTGGCCAACGTGATCGAGCACGCCTTGATCCTCTGCGACCGGCCGCCCGTGCGCGCCGAGCACCTGCCTGCGCACTTCGGCTCGCGGCGCCTGGCCACCGCGGCGTTCAAGCAGGCCGGGCCGTGTACGCTGCGCGAGCTGGAGATGCGGGCGATCCACGAGGCCCTGGAGCGCCACCGCGGCAACAAGCCCAAGGCCGCGGAAGAGCTGGGCATCAGCCTGAAGACGCTCTACAACAAGCTCAACCAGGCCAACACATTGAGCAAGTCGGCCTGAAAGAAACTGCCCCGGGCTGCGCCGCCAAGCACCGACGGGCTTAGAGCCTTGCGCCGTAAGATGCGCGCGTGGTGCGCGCATCTTTGGCGTAGGGGCGACGCATGCGTCGCCCCTACGGCGGCGGCTGGCAGCCGCTGCTACATTTGGTTGCGGCCCTGGGGCTGCGTTGAGCATGATGTGAATCACCGTGCGCGATTTGTGAACACTGGTCTCCCTGCCAAGCGCATAGGGTGAACACTGGTCTCCCTGCCAAGCGCGTAGGGTGGGTCAAGCCGGAGCGCCACAGACCCACCAAGAAAGCCTTGTCGGTGGGGCTGGCTATGGCTCGACCCACCCTACAAATGGGGCTCTTCCGGGCACAGCGCGGCCGGGTGGCACGGGTGGCTTGTCCACCCGTGCTTCTTCGAGCCGATGCCCCTCATTGCTTCGCGTGTGTGCCAGCACTCTACTGATTGCGCACCCTACCTGATTGCGCACTATTGGGCAAACCGGCAGCGGCAGCCAATCCCGCCACGACGTCTTGCCGGACACACCCTCTCGACCGATTTGACTTTCCCGCGACCGGACCGCTATAGTGTGGTTCTGCCATTGGTTGCCGGCAGCGTAGTCAGCAATTCTGCAAGGGAGAAGAATATGATGATCGGTCAACATTGTTGCACATGGGTCTCCGGCCGGTGTTCGGATGCGGGGGGGCAGAAGACGCCTGCTTTCCGGCGAAGCGCGTCGGTGGTCTCTTGGCTCGGCTGCCTGCTTGTCCTCAGTGCGTGGCTGCCCGCGCTCTGCGCCGCGGCCCCCCACCAGACGGCCGAAGAGGCCGCGGGCAAGCCCCAGGGGCTGAACGTGCTGTTGGGCTGCGGCAACGGCGAACTGGCCGGCGCGCTGGGCCAGAGCAGCGACTGCCTGGTCCATGCCTTGGACGCGGACCCGCGGAAAGTTGAGGCGGCCCGAGAACACGTCCAATCGCTGGACCGCTACGGCAGGGTGTCGGTCCGCGTGTTCGCCGGCGATCGGCTGCCTTATGTGGACAATCTGGTCAACCTGCTCGTGGTGGAAGACGCCGGCAAGGTGTCGCAGGCCGAGATGATGCGCGTCCTGGCGCCGCTGGGTCGGCTTTGTGTGCAGCAAGACGGACAGTGGAGCAGCACAGTCAAGCCCTGGCCCGACGAGATCGACGAGTGGACCCACTTCCTCCACGGCCCGGACAACAACGCGGTGGGCCGCGACCTGCGCGCCGACGTGCCGCGTTCGATCCAATGGGTGGCTTCGCCGCGCTGGTGCCGCAGCCATGAAGAGCTGGCCAGCATCAGCGCCGCGGCCACGGCCCAAGGACGCATCTACTACATCGTGGACGAAGCTCCCCTGGCCTCGATCCGCTATCCTGCCGACTGGCAACTAGTCGCGCGCGACGCCTTTAACGGCACGCTGCTCTGGAAACGGCCGCTGGCCCGCTGGGTGGACCATTTGCGGCATTTCCGCTCGGGGCCGGCCCACCTGGCCCGGCGCCTGGTGGCCGGGGGCGATCGGGTCTATGCCACGCTCGACCTGGCCGGACCGGTCGTGGCGCTCGACGGCGCCACCGGCCAGGTGCTCCATGAGTATGAAGGTACGGAGTACACCGAGGAAATCCTGCTGGCCGACGGCGCGCTCTACCTGGTGGTGGGCACCTCTGAAGAACAGCGCACAGGCGGCGGGCTCTTTGAGCGCGGCGAACCACAGCCGGCCGAGTTCCGCCGGCTGATGGCCCTGGGTGCCGCCTCGGGCAAAGAGCTTTGGCAGCGCGATTTCACGGCGGAGTCCATCCTGCCGCTCAGCCTGGCGGTCCGCGGCGGCCGGGTCTACTGCCAGACGACCGCGGGCATCGTGTGTCTGGATGCCGGCTCGGGCGAGCAGCGCTGGCTCGCCCCGCGGCCCACGCCGCAGAAGCGCATGGCCTTTTCGGCCCCCACGCTGGTAGCGACCGACGAGGTGGTGCTCTGTGCCGATCGCGACGTGACCGGCGAGGTGCCGCCGGCCGAGGGGAGAATCCAGTGGGGTGTACACGGCTGGAACGAGCCGGGCTTTGCGCGCAACACCTCTTCCACGCTCCGCGCCTATGCGGTCGAGGACGGCAAGGAGCTGTGGTCGATCCCCTGCCGCGAGAACTACAATTCGCCGGTCGACGTGTTCGTGATCGGAGACACCGTGTACGTAGGGCCCGGCTTCCAAGCCTTGGAGCTGAAAACCGGCGAGCCCAAGCGGGCGTTGACCACGCGCGGGGCCCCGGTGGGTATGACCCATCATCGCTGCTATCGCGACAAGGCCACCGAGCGGTTCATTTTCTCGGGCTGGTCGGGTGTGGAGATGGTCAGTCTGGAAGAGGGCTGGCTGTGTAACAACAGTTGGTTGCGCGGCGCGTGCCAGTACGGCATTATCCCGGCCAACGGCCTGGTCTATGCCCCGCCGGATGCGTGTGCTTGTTTTCTGACGGTCAAGACGCCCGGCTTCTTTGCCGCGGCGCCAAAGCGCGACGCCACGCTGGAAATGCCGTTTCCCGAGCGCCCCGTGGTGGAGCAAGGACCGCTTTACGGCGAGTTGCCCGAAGCCGAAACCACGGCCGATCCCGGCGACTGGCCCGCCTATCGCCACGACCCCGCGCGCAGCGGCATGGCCGGCTGCGCGCTGCCGGCCGGAGTCAAGCTGCGCTGGGCGGCCAAGCTGGGCGGACGCCTGACCCAGCCGGTGGCAGTGGGAGAGCGCGTTTTTGTGGCCGCGATCGATGCCCACACGCTGCATGCCCTCGACTCCGCGGACGGCAGCAAGCTCTGGTCGTTCACAGCCGACGGGCGCATCGACAGCGCGCCGACGGTCTATCGCGGCACGGTGCTTTTCGGCAGCGCGGACGGCTGGGTGTATTGCGTGGGAGTCGCGGACGGGCGCCTGGTGTGGCGCTTCCAGGCCGCCCCGGCCGAGCGCCTGGTTTGCGCCTACGGCCAGCTCGAATCCATCTGGCCGGTCCACGGTGCGGTGCTGGTGCAGAACGATACGGTCTATGCCGCGGCCGGGCGATCGTCGTATCTCGACGGCGGCATTGTGCTCTATCGGCTGGACCCGAACACGGGCCGGCCGCTCTCGCGCACCGTGCTCTGTCATCTCGACCCGCAGACCGGGCGCCAGTTCGTGCCCGAGGCCCGATTCAACATGGAGGGCACCACCCACGACATCCTCTCGGGCGACGGCGAGCGCATTTACCTGAAGTACTTCGCCTTTGATTCTTCGGGCCGGCGGACCAACGAAAGCCAGCCGCACCTCTTCTCGATCACCGGATTGCTGGGCGAGGAGTGGTTTGTGCGCTCGTATTGGGTGCTCGGAGAGGGGATGCCCGGGGCAGGCTGGGGCGGCTGGGCCGACGCGGCCAAGGCGTTTCCATTCGGGCGCATCCTCTGCTTCGATGAGCAGAAGGTCTTCGGCTACGGGCGCCAGCAGGTGCAGGCCGGGGCCACGGGCCATCGGGCCGATGATTATCATCTCTTCTGCATGAAGCGCAGCAGCGCGGCCGCAGGCAACTCGGCCGGTGAGTCCCAACCGCGCACGGACCGCAGGGGACAGCCTGCCAAGAGGGCCCCGCGGGCCAAGGGCGCACTGGTGTGGTCCAACCCGGAGTCGTTGATCGTTCGGGCCATGGTCGCCGGACCGCAGCGCGTGGCCGTGGCGGGCGTGCCCGACCTGGGACGCGAACAGGCCGGGCTCCTGGCCTTCGAGAATCCGGAGGAGGCACTGGTCGCTTTCCGCGGCGAGAAGGGCGCCTTGTTGCGCATTGTCTCGGGCGCAGACGGCCGGCTGGAGAGCGAGCTGGAGCTGCCCGCGGTGCCCGTGTTCGACGGCATGTCGTCTGCCCGCGGCTGCCTGCTGGTGAGCCTCAAGAACGGCGAGGTGCTGTGCCTGGAAGCGGCCTCGGCCGAGTAGGCGCCGGCTGTGGTCCTGCGGACAGGACTACCTTGAGCGTACGGAGGAGGCGTTTCAGTGGATCCGCGCATCGTTGAAGCCGTAAGGCGAATGAAGGTTGCCCTGCAAGAACTCGGGGTGCGCGCGCACGCCGTGGTGCTCTTCGGCTCACACGCCGCAGGCAGGGCTGAGGAACACAGCGACGTCGACCTGGCCGTCATCTCCGATGATTTTCAGGGGATGGACCTGCTGCACAGGCTGGAGCTGATCGGGTCGGCCATGGCCAGGGCCAGAATCGTCGAACCGATCGAAGCCCTGGCCTACACCTGTCAGGAATATGACCAGGCCCAGCCCGGAACCCTGTTGTCCGACGAGGTCAAGGCCAAAGGCGTCCAGGTGCCGTGAGCAAGAGAGAAAAAGGCCCGTCAGGTGCCATTGCTGACTTGCTCACCGGGGCGTGATCCGGAAGCAACCAGACACGGGTGGACAAGCCACCCGTGCCACCCTCCCGCCGGAGAGCGAATCGACTCAATTCGAAGGAATTGAAACATGCCCGGTTGTGTGCTCGCCTATTCAGGTGGTTTGGACACCTCGGTGATCCTCGGCTGGCTGATCGACGAGGGCCTTGAGGTCCATGCCCTCTACGTGGACCTGGGCCAGCCCTGTGAAGACCGCCAGGCCATGCTCGACAAGGCCCGCCGGATCGGCGCGGCTTCGGCCCGCATCGTCGATGCGCGCGAGGAGCTCTGCCGCGACTTCGCCTTTCCGGTCATGCAGTGGCAGGCCAGGTATGAAGGCGTCTATCTGCTGGGCACGTCGATCGCCCGGCCCCTGATCGCGCGCAAGTGCCTCCAGGCGGCGCGCGAGTTGGGCGCCGGGGCCTTTGCCCACGGAGCCACGGGCAAGGGCAACGACCAGTGCCGGTTCCAACTGGCGGCCGATGCGCTCGACCCGGACATCCAGGTCATCGCCCCCTGGCGCATGGAGCGCTTCCGGCAGCAGTTCCCCGGGCGCAAGGAGATGATCGACTACTGCCGCGGGCGCAAAATCCCCGTCAAAGCCACGGCCGAGAAGCCCTACAGCTCGGACGAGAACTGCCTGCACATCAGCTACGAGGCCGGGCGCCTGGAAGACCTGGCCGTAAGCGGCGTGGATCTGGTCGAGTTCGGCATGACCGTCTCGCCCCAGCAGGCACCCGACGAGCCCGAACGTGTGAGCGTGGCCTTCGAGTCGGGCGTGCCCGGGGCGGTTAACGGTGAGACGCTCAGCCCCTACGAGTTGGTGGCGCGCCTGAACGAGATCGGCGGTCGCCACGGCATCGGGCGGGTGGACATGGTCGAGAACCGCTTCGTGGGCATGAAGAGCCGCGGGGTGTATGAAGCGCCGGGCATGGCGGTGCTCTACGAGGCCCATCGGCTGGTCGAGCAATTGACCCTGGACCGCGACCTGGTACACCTGCGCGACCGGCTGGCCCCGGAGGTGGCGGAGATGGTCTATTACGGCTTCTGGTACCACGCCAAGCTGGACGCCCTGATGGCGTTGATGCGCGAGGCGCAGCAGCCCGTTACCGGCGAGGTGCGCCTGAAGCTCTACAAGGGCAACATGTTGGTGGACGGGCGCTTTAGCCCCAGAAGTCTTTACGACGAGGGCATTGCCACCATGGAGGCGGGCGGCTCCTACGACCAGACCGACGCCGAGGGTTTCCTGCGCATCCAGGGCCTGCCCAGCCGGGTCCAGGCGCGCAGAAGCCCGCGCGAGTTGTGAATGGGGGGAGCCCGTAGGGGCGACGCATGCGTCGCCCCTACGAGCATAATGCCGCCACCCGCGCCAGCGCACATGCGCCGCAGGAGAGCGGCCGACGGACCGGAAATGGCCGCCTTACGGCGCCGGTGGTTCGGGAATCCAGCGCTCAACCACCTCAAGTCGCTCCTCCGGCGTGCCCGAGGCCAGTCGCGCGCCGTCCTCAGGACCGAGAACCTGCTGAAAGAGGGCGGAGACCTCCTCGGCCGTGAGCAGCTCCTTCCACTGGTAGTAACACAGCTCCACCAGCACCGTGAGCGGCCGGTCGGCGGCCAGACCCACGAGGCTCTCGGCCCGGCCCAGGGCGGCCTCGCGGCTGATCCGCGGCATGTCGACCAGCACGAACTCGCGATCCACGCGCTCAGTGATCTCGGCGAGCATGTCTTCGACCGGCGTGGCCTGGATTTCACCCTGCTCCGCGGCCTCGATGCGCCGGTTGTTCAGCTCCCCGGACGTCCACAAGCGCTGGTCGGCCGCGGCGTTGAGCACCACGAACTGGATCACCGACTGGGTGGGCCCCGAGGGCACGCGCCTCGGCCGGATGCGCCCCAGCAGCACCAGGTCCACCTGCTCCTGTTGGGCCAGGCTGCGGATTTTTTCCAGTTCCGATGCCTTGAGCACCACGATGCCCGGCCGCCGCTCGATCTCCTGCTGGGTGGTGCCGGAGGGATGCTGCACTTCGGTGAGCCACGTGCCGAACCGGCCCTGCGTGACCCGGGTCTGCAACTGCTCGCCGAGCGGTTGCAGTAGCTTTTCGTCCCAGTATTGGATCATCTGGTCGGTCGAAAGCCCCTGGCCCGAACCCGGCTGGGTCCCCGCGGTGCCGGAGATTTGCGGGGCCTCGAGCGCCAAGGCCCAGCGCAGCGCCAGCCGGGGCTCCTTGCCGGCCGGGAACCAGCGCAGGGTGCCCAACACCTCGGGATTTAGGCGCACCACGGCGTCGGCCTTGAGCAGGATCACTCCGTGCTGCTCCTGCCCCTGGCCGAAGGCTGCTCGCGCTTGGGCCACCAGATCGGTCGGCGAGGGCGCCTCTCCACCCGGCTCGCCCGGCGCAGGTCCCGTCGGGCCGGTGGGGCTGCCGGGCGTGCTGCCTGCGAGCCCTTCGAAGTTGCCCATCTGAAACGGCTCGCCGCCCCGCGAGGTAAACGCGGCGCGCAGCACCTCGGCCGGCGCAGAGACGGGCACCCGATGGACCGACCCGTCCACGGCCAGTCCCAGGAAGAAATCGCCGCGCAGGCGCCCCAGGGCGTCGTTGGGCTGGGCGGGCACAAACGGCCATTCGACCGGCTGGGTCCAGACCACGGCGCGATCCGGGTCGGCCTCGACCACGATCAGCGTGTTCTCCGCCCCGTCCGAAACCAGCTCCCGGCGCGAGCCCTGCATGGTGGCCAGCGCGGTGCCGGGGCCCACGGCCGCCAGGTAGCAGGTCTTGGTCCCGGCCGGACCGCCGGGCGTCTGAAAGACCCGGGGCATGCGGTCGGCCATCTTGAGGTTGTGCGGGCTGTCCCAGGGCTCGCCAAGATGGAATTCGCGGTGCAGATCGTCCTTGTCCAAAAACGGCAACAACGCCACGCGCCAGCTCAGCAACGGCTTGCCGCCGCGATCGACATAAGGCGCTGTGGGCGGAAACTGGCCGTGGCGACGATGATACTCCCCGAGCGCCTGGGCGATCTGTTCCAGGTTGCGCGTGGACTGGTCGATCAGCTCGGGGGCATCCGCGGGCAGTTGCAGTGCCTCGGCCGGCTCGCTCCCGCCCGGGGTCTCGGTGCCGGGAGTCGGCTCGGGCTGGTCGGGTCCCTCGGGGGTGGGTGTCGAGGCGGTTTCGCCCGGGCCGGGTGTGGAGGGTGTTTCGGGTTGCGTGGGGCCGGATGGCTCCTGACCTGGTTCGGTGGGCTCTTCTCCGGGTTCGCCGGCTGCCACCTGCTCGGTGGGCTCTTCGCCCGGCGGGGTTGCGCTATCGGGCTTCAGGGCCAGACAGCCGCCGGTCAACTCGGCGAACTTGGGCCACTCGATGCGCGCGCGGACGGCGTCGGGCACGCGCCAAACGAGCCCCACCACGTAATCGCCCTCGCGGCGCAGGTAGACGTCGAACGCCCCGGGCATCCGTTCGATCTTTCCGGGCCCGTCGCCCTGGACCGTATAGAACGGCTGCTCGGCCGTGGCGTGGAGCTTTTTCCAGGTAATCCGTCGGCCCTCGGGCGTGGGACAATCCGCGTCGGTCCATTGGGGGCTGATCTCGATGTCCTTTTCGAGCAATTGGCGGCGGATGTTCTCGCCGGGATCGTAGTACATCCCGGCGCGGTAGCGCACCTGCAACACGTGGCAGTAGCAGGCGACTTTGCGCACCGTGTCCTCCGGCCCATCGCTCTCGGGGATCATCGCCTCGTAGGTGGCCGCGAGGCCGGGCACTTCGACCACCTGGGGCAGGACGCGCTGCTCGTCCACCGTGCGTCCGGCCACCTTGTTGCCGGCCCGCAGCGGCTTGTTATGGAACTCTTCGGGCAGCCGAATCCACAGCGCGGTGCCCGGCACCTGCTGCTCCGCGTCGAGCTTCCTGAATGCCGATTCGTGTTTGAGCTCCTTGGCGCGCTGGATCATCGTGCGCTCGTATCGATCGGTTCCGCACCCCCCGGCCACGAGCCCCAGCGCGATCAACAACAGGGCGCTCAGCCGCTGGGCCGAGAAACGCTCGATCCTGACTCGATCCATGGCACTGCTCGCGAAAAAAGGCACGAAATGTGGGGGGTTGGCAACGCATGGGAAAAAGGTGACAGGCACCATTTGTGCGAAGCACCCTGCGGGCCGTTCCGGCAAATGGTGCCTGTCACCTTTTTCCCTCCCAGAAAGAGAAACTTCCGGAAGATGCCCGCACCGGATACCACTTGGAATTTTCGCACCGGGCCACGGCCGCGTCAACCCGCGGTTCGTAGTGACCCGCGGTTCGTAGTGACCCGATTCATCGGGTCTGCTGAGGACCGAACAAGGCGTAGGGTGGGTCAAGCCGCAGGCGCAGACCCACCGTTTTGCCTGGTCGGTGGGTCTCGCTGCCGCTCGACCCACCCTACAAACTGCTCGTAGTGACCCGATTCATCGGGTCTTGGGAAGACCGTACAAGTACGGTCACTACGAACCACTGGGTAGCCCTACTCGAAGATCAGATAGCCGAATCCCTCGGGCCGGATTTGCGGCGCCGCCGGCTCCGACCAGCTCTGGAACCCCACGCCCGGCACGATCCGCTGCAAGCCGAGGGCCCAGACGTCGCGGGCCTGCGGATAGCGTCCGGTCAACTGGTCCAGCGGCATTGCGGCTTCGACGGTCCAGCGCTGCTGGTCGCCGCCGCGGGCGACGAACCACGTAGGGTTCCAGGTCGTATCGCCCCAGCAGTCCTCGGCTACCCAGGCGCGCGAGTCCACCACCAGCCGATACCACGTGGCATGGTCGCGGTCGAGGTCCAGGAGGATTTCCACGCGATCTTGACGCGCCAGATCAGGATCGCGCGGGCGGGGCCGCGCCGGGGGCGCGTAGCTTGCGCCCGCTGCCCGCTCACACTCGACGGCCAGATAGAGGAACTCGCGGTCGCAGGCCAGCATCACCGCGGCCGGGCACTGCTGGTCGCCCGGCGTGGCATGGTCCAAGGCGGCCTTTTGCGCCCGTTGCCAGAGCGGCTCTTCGAGTCGTCCGTCGAGGCGTGGTTTCTCCGCAGCCAACCGGCAGCGGAGCACTGGTTTGGGTGCGGGACCCTGCGGCTCGGCCAGCCACTGTTCGCCCGCCGCGCAACTCCACCACGCGTCGCGCCGCGCGCCGTGAGCCAGGGCCAGGTAGAAGCGCCCCGCCTCGTGCGCGTAGCCCAGTCGCCGATAGGCCACGGCCACGGGAAACCGCAGCTCTGGATGTGCGAACAGCTCCGGATCGGCGCGTTCCAACTGCCGGGCCAGATCAACAGCCTCACGCGCCCGGTCCTCCGCGGCCGCAGCGTCGATCGACCGGGTGGATGCGCTGCGCAGGCGCACGGCATCGGCAAGGGCCTGGGCGCTGGGGTCCGCGCCCGGCGGCAACTCGGCCGCGGCCTGTGCGACCACAGTGCGCTGCCGCCCTTCCGAGCGCCAAGCAGCCTCTTCGCTGGCATAATACGACACCAGCCAAAGCAGGGCCCGCCGGGCCAGCGGGGGTTGTGGATATCGGTCGGCCAGCAGCCCGAAGGTCTGGGCGGCCGCGTCCCACTGCCCGCGCTCGTGGTAGCGACGGCCCAGGTGATAGAGCACGGCCGCTGCGCCGTCGGGGTCGAGCTCTGCGCTGAGTTCGCTGGTCTGTGCCAACAGCGCGGTGCTGTCCTGCGGCAGGTGTTCGAGCCGCTCGAGGATGGCCTCGGTATGGCGACGCTTTTGCGCAATCCGGCGCAGCTCATCAAGGCTTTGCACGGGTCCGTGCGAAAGCATCCGCCGCGCCCCCCCGCCCGGCTCGAGCACGATGCCCGCGAAGAAATCCGTGCGCCCTTGACCCTCGGGCAGCCGGCAGAGGAGCAGCTCGAAGCCCAGCAGGCTTGCCGGCGGGGTGTAGTGTTCGCAGAGCAGCCCTCGCGCATCAGCCGCCACTTCGGCCAGCGAGCGTCCCAAACGCGGCGCAAGGCGCCCGGCAGGCAGTTGGACGGGGGCCGTTTGCGCATCGGAGACGACGCTGTAGACCTTCTTGACCTGCCACGGTCTCAAACCGCCGAGCACCAATTGGTCGCTCAGCGCGGTCGGGTCGGCCGCCTGCTCTACGGCCCGGAGCACCATCCGGCTTGCCACCCGGCCCGCGGGATCGCCGCTGTCGGTTCTGGCGCTGGAAGTAACGATGATCTCCGGACGCCACAGCCGGATGCTGCGTACCAGTTCCTCCTCGACCCGTCTCAGGGCGTGCCCGTCGTTGGTCCGGTCCCAGAGTTCGACCAGGCGTTCGGCATCCATCCAGAGCGCAGCCGGCCAGAGAGGGAACCGCCAGGCCCGATCCGCGGCCGAGCCGCCCGCGGACAGCACGGCCTCGCGCAGCCGGTCGGCCTCGGGGCCTTGGTCGGGAGTGGAGGCGTCCAGATCACGTCGCCCCAACACACTGACGACCGCCAAATAGCCCTCCTCGCCCGACAGCGCGGCCAGCAGCTCCAAGGGCACTTCTTCGGCGCGGGCAAACAGCCCCAGCAAGGCGGCGCGCTCTCCGCCGGCCCGCTGCACTCGCCAGGTATGCCCGCCGTCGCCCGTGGCCAGGATGGTTCCCAGCTCTCCGGCTGCCCAGCCGTGCTGCTCGTCGGCAAACCAGATGGCCCGCAGCGGGGCGTTCACCCCCGTGGGCTGGACCTGCCAGGAGTGGCCGGCATCGGGGCTAAAGAGGATGCGGGTGCCGGGCGAGCCGGCGATCCACACCCTCGGGCCGCGCACGCAAAGGGCTTGGAAGTCGAACTGCTCGGCCACTCCGTCGGGCAACGCGGCCGGGGGCGTTTGCCACGAGGCGCCCAGATCGGTGCTGAGCATGACCAGCCCGCCATCGCCCGTGAGCCACGCGCGCCCATCACTGCCCAGCGCCACTTGGTGCAAAGTGCGGATGCCGAAGCTGCCCATGCGTGCCGGCTCCGCGCCGCCGCGCCGGACCATGGCCGCAGTGCCCCGACCACCGGCCAGCACGCCGGTGAGCGGGTCGAGGAGATCTGCTCCCTGCCAGGTGGTCTCAGCAGCCCCGCTGAGCGGCTGCCAACTCCGCCCGCCGTCGCGCGTGACGAACACGCCGCTGGGGAACATGGGCGAAGGCGTGCCCGCGGCCCAACCTTCGCGATGATTGAGAAACCTCATGCGCCGAATCGCCGGCAGCAGGGCCCCGGGCAACGGCTGCCAGCGGCGTCCGCCGTCTTCGGTCCGGAGGATCACGCCGTAGGTGGAGCGGGCGAACGGGCGCGCGCCGCCGCCGGCGGCCCAGCCGGTCTGTGTGTCGAGAAAGCAGACGGCGTGCAAGGGACAGCCCACGCCGGAGCGCTGCAAGTGCCAGTGGCGGCCGCCGTCGTCAGTGTGCCAGATCGCGCCGCGCTCGCCCACGGCCCAGCCGTGCTGCGCATCGACGAAACAGACGTCGTTCAAACATGCGTCGGCAAGCAGGGCGTCTTGGCCTGCTGAGGGAGCGGGGCTCACCAGGCCGGCGGCGCAGAGCAGCACGAGCGCCCCGAGCACCGCTGCCAGGCGTCGGCTGTAGGGTGGCACGCCCTGAAAGGGCGTGGTGGAAGCCGAGCCCGTCTGAACCACGCCCACGCTGAAGCTCTGGGCGTGCCACCCGGGCGCGACAAAGCGAGTACGTCCTGCGCGTAGGGTGCGTGCTTGCACGCAGACCCGGCCGGCAAGCGGCTCCAAGAGGTCGGCTCGGGCCATCCTTGCCCTCGACATGGTTCCTTCCCCGACGAGTGGTGGGCAACGGCCTTGTTGATACGGCGGCGTGGTTCCGGCCGAACCCGCGGCTTACGCCGCGGGCTCGCCAAGAGGAGGTCTTTGGGCGGCTATTGTAGTGTCCGCGGGCTGTGGGCCCCAGAGCGATTCTTCTCCGGCCGGTCGACGCGATCGAAGACCGGCCGTCCCGGAACGGCCGTTTCTTGGATATCCCGGCCGGCGTTCAGCCCCCGACCGCCATCCATGTCAGAAACGCCAGCCACACGGCCTCCAGTCCGACCGCAGCCGCCAGCAGCGCCTTGCGGGCCTGGGGGCTGAGCGGGCGGCGTCGGGGCGGTCTTTCGTCCGCGGGGTCCACGCTTGGGGAGGAGTCAACTCGGGGCTTTGCGGCGGATCGCTTGCGGCGTGCCATGGGTCGTCCTCTCCTGGCGAGACCTTGGCGGGCGTCGCGGCTGGGGCGCGGGAAACCGAACCAGGCCGAGCAGGGTGGCACGCCCTCAGAAGGGCGTGGCTGACGCCGGCATCCTTGTCTGGATTTTCAGCCACCAGCGGCGCCGTCTCGGTAGGGGCGACGCATGCGTCGCCCCTACCGAGATGGCTGCACCATCGGAAAACTGCCACGCGGGGTGCCACTGCTGGCTTGTCCA
>CAYXPN010000004.1:0-28470 GCA_964467075.1 uncultured Planctomycetaceae bacterium | reverse complement strand
GCAGTGCCGTTGGCGGACGCGTGCGTGCAGAGCACGCACCCTACTGCCACGCGGGGTGCCACTGCTGGCTTGTCCAGCAGTGCCGTTGGCGGACGCGTGCGTGCAGAGCACGCACCCTACTGCCACGCGGGTCAATCGGGGTGCTCGATGCGGAACTGCGCGCGCAAGGCCGTATCGAAGTCGTAAACGTCGTCGAAATCTTCGCGCCGGTCTTCGGGTGTCTTGCGCATCTGGCCGATGCCGATCAGGTTGTAGACGATCTCGCCGATGTCGCTGGTGCTGCGGATTCCCCAGGTCTTCAACACGGTATGGGCCATGTAGCCGAACTGCTCCAAGGCCAGCCGCCGCGCCGCCTCGCAGAGTTCCTGCCCGGAGATGTGGCGCTCGGGCCCGCGCGGCTCATCCTCGCTCGACCCTCCGGGCGGCGCTTCGCTGGGCACCTCGCGGCCCAGCCCCAAGTGCTGCTGGGCGTATTCGAGGGCGTGGAAGACGAACGCATAGGCGTCGAGGTTGTAGCGCGGGTCGTCGCGCAAGAGCCTGGCAATCGGATGTGACGGATCAAGCATGGGTAGCCGATCTCGGTTTCGGTTCGAAAAACACAGTCCCCAATCGGGGCCCTTGCGCGCCCGCGCGGCCCCGCTGCAACACAAACGCGGCCTATTGATCGTGCGAAGGCGCCTGGTCGCCCTGAGCGCGCGAGGGCGCTTTTTCGACCTGGCAGTCGCCGGCGCCGACCAGCACGCGCCGGCGGTCTTCGGTTTGCACGACCAACTGCCCGACCAGCACCTCGTGGCCCACCACTCGGCCCGGTCCTTCCGGAGTGGTCACTGAGGAGCCGATCGGCGGCAACTGCTGCTGCAGTTGCACGTAGGAGTCGTATTCATAGCGCAGGCAGCATTTCAGGCGCCCGCAACGCCCGGAGATCTTGGTCGGGTCCAAGGTGGCCTTCTGCAGCTTGGCCATTTTCATGGAGACCGGGGGGATTTGCACCAGGTGGCTGTTGCAGCAGACCGGCAGGCCGCAGTCGCCGTAGTCGGCCAGCAGCTTGGCCTCGTCGCGCACGCCGATCTGGCGCATCTCGATGCGCGTCTGGAACTCGCCGGCCAGCAGACGGACCAGCTCGCGAAAATCCACGCGCCCGTCGGCCAGGTAGTAGACCACCACGCGTTCGCCGCCGAAGATGTGTTCCACGTCCACCAGTTGCATGGGCAGCTTGAGCTTGGCCACATTCTGGCGGCAGACCTCCAACTCGCGCTCGGCCAGCTCGCCGAGGCGCTGGATTTCCACCGCGTCTTCTCGCGTGATTTCCCGCAGAATCTGGCCTTCACGCAGATCGGGCAAGCGCTCGACGAGTTCCGCCTCGGCCGGGCAGAGCACCTCGCCGGCCTCCAGGCCCCGTTCGGTGCGCGTGATCACTTTGGCCCCGCGGCCGAACTCCTGGGCGCCGGTCGCCTTGAACACGCCCAGGAAGCGCATAGCACCGAAACGGACCACGTAGTCGGGCATGGGCGAATACCTCACCGGCCGGCCTCACCAGGACGCGGCCGCGTTCGCTCTTTGGGGTCGGCAATCATCCCCCAAGGCGGGGAGAACCTGGAGACAAACCCCGCCGGGCACACCTCTCCACTGCAAATATACCGCCCTCAGTCCGGGTCGGAAAGGGCGGCTCCACCGGCCCGCCGATCCGTTTCAGACGGTTCTCCAGAAAGTGCAGGCTCTCAAGCAGACGCGCGAAAAAACAGCTTGGCCGGATCGTCGAATTCCTCAGCCTTGCCGGCTGAGTGGCGGCCGCGCGGGCCAACCGACGAGCCCGACCACAAGCCTCCGTCCCCAAACCGCCGCGAACCCCGCTGCGGATCGTCAGGAATACGTTGCGGAAAAGTGCGAAACTTGAACTTAGGACTTGTAAAGGAATTGTTTGCCGAATTCGATGCGCAGCCCCGGGTGGCCGGGGCTCACGGCGAAGCGAAGCCCCGGGAAGTAATACTCTTACAAGTTCTTAGCTCGCGTTCCCTGTCCAGCGCAGCGACGTGGGAAGAACATGGCAGGCACCACTTGCGCGAAGCCGGGCACCGGCCGAAGGTCGGTCGCGGGCCGCCCAAAGGCAAATGGTGCCGGTCACCTTTTCCTGCCCAGGGTCGTGCAAGGCCGTTCAGTAGTTGGGCGTGGGCGGTCGGTAGTTGTCCACCTCGATCGCACCGAACCACTCCATCGTCTTGCCCAGCCCCTCGCGCAAGCCGACCTGCGGCTCCCAGCCCAGGCGCTGCCGAGCCAGCGTGATGTCCGGCCGGCGGCGCACCGGGTCGTCAGGCGGCAGGGGCCGCGAGACGATCTGCGAGCGCGAGCCGGTCAGCTCCAGCACCAGCCGCGCTAGTTCTTCCACGGTGAACTCATCAGGATTGCCCAGATTCACTGGACCGATGAACTCATTCGGCCCGTCCATCATGCGCAGGATGCCTTCGACCATGTCGTCCACATAGCAGAACGATCGGGTCTGCGAGCCGTCGCCGAAGACCGTCAGCTCCTCGCCCCCGAGTGCCTGGCGGATGAAGTTGGAAACCACGCGCCCGTCGAACGGGTGCATGCGCGGCCCATAGGTGTTGAAGATGCGCACGATGCGGATGTTCACGTGGTTCTGGCGGTGGTAATCCATAAACAACGTCTCGGCCGCGCGTTTGCCTTCGTCATAGCAGGCGCGCGGACCGAGCGGATTGACCGCCCCGCGATAGCTTTCAGGCTGGGGATGGATCTCGGGGTCGCCGTAGATTTCGCTGGTCGACGCCTGGAGCACCTTGGCCCGACAGCGCTTGGCCAGTCCCAGCACGTGGATCGCACCCAAGAGCGAGGTCTTGATCGTCTTGATCGGGTTGTACTGGTAGTGGCCGGGGGCGGCCGGGCAGGCGAGGTTGTAGATTTCGTCCACTTCCAGGTAGATCGGCAGCGTGATGTCGTGGCGCACCAGCTCGAAGTTGGGCCGCGGCAGCAGATGGGCCACGTTGGACTTCTGGCTGGTGAAGAAATTGTCCAGGCAGATCACGTCGTGTCCCTGGGCGACCAGCCGGTCGCACAAGTGGGAGCCGAGAAAACCGGCCCCGCCGGTGACCAAAATTCGCTTCAGTGCAGCCACATTGACGGCTCCTTGACTTTTCCGCCGCAGGCGCCTCGCCCTGCCGGCAGTTGCCCCCCGCGGGAGCGAATTCGGACCACGAACAAGTGCAACCACCGGCGCGCTTCAGCGGCCCCGTAATCCTAGCTCGAAGTGCACACGCGGGCCAGCCCGATTTGTGCGCCGGCCGCCAGGAAGATAGCTCGGGCCGTGACGCGCTGCCAGTGGCCCGAGGCACCTTATTGAGCCTTGCGTTGCCAATGAGCGAGGCCGACCAACCGGAGGCCGGTTTTCAGGGCATTCGGGCCTGATCCGCCGATCATTGACAATGCAAACACCAATAGTTGTTGCGGAGCGTAGCAGGCCTCTCGCAGCAGCGCGGCCGTCTCGTTTAACGGCGAGCCGCAGGCGACTGTGTCCATCTCGTTTAACGGCCAGCCGCAGGCGATTGTGTCCATCTCGTTTAACGGCCAGCCGCAGGCGACTGTGTCCATCTCGTTTAACGGCCAGCCGCAGGCGATTGTGTCCATCAAACCGACGCCTTCGGCTCGCCGTTAAACGAGGGTTTCCACCGGAAACGGGAGCAGTGACGGACAGAGGCGTGCCGGCGACGGGCGGCCCATCGCCGATATAACACGCCCCCCGCCGCAGAAAGAGCGGCCGCTGCCAGAAGCAGAGCACTGCCGGGCTCGGGCACCGGGGCCCCAAGCGTGCCCAGTTGGTTCGCGCCGCCCAGCGCCGGCGCACCGCCGAGGCCGGCCGGATCGCCCGGTGAGAGCGTGCCGAACAGATAGACCTGCCGGGCTTGCACCACCCCATCGCCGGCCAGCGTGCCGCCGCGGGCACCGCCGGGGAAATCATCGCCTTGGACAAACAGTTCGCCGGTCGTCAGGATGCCGTTGACCAGCAAGGTGGATTCGTCGGAGACGCTCACCGCGTCGGCTGCCTCCAGTTCGCCAGCGGGAGTCACATCCACCTCGCCGCCGTAGAGCAGCAGCGAAGCGGGGCCGTCCGGCCCCACATACGGCGACTCGACGGTCACGCGGCCGGATGTCACCGACGCCTGCTCACCGCCCGCGGGGCTGCGCAGCCCGGTGCCGTCGTGCCAGTTGGCACTTCCCCACTCGCCTTCGCCGCCCTCCCAGTAAAGAATGTCCACGTCGGCCGGGAACGCGGTCCAGGCCAGTGCGTAGGACTGCTCGGGCAGATCGCGGGCTTCGGTCAGCTCGACGCTCAAGTAGTAGATGCCCTCCTGCGGCACGATCCAATGGAGGTGTTCGACGTTGTCCACCGCGGACCAGGAACCGTCGATCACATTGCCCTGCTGGTCATAGAGGTTGATGTCCAGGTTGTTCAGCCCGTGGGCTACCAGGCGGTCGGTCTGGCCGAAGTCGTATTCGCCGTCGCCGTCCTGGTCGTCCTCCAGGCTTACGCGCCGATCCCAAGTCAAGGTGGCTGTCAGTGGATTGCCGGCCGCCAAGGGCACGCCGAAATGGTAAGTCCGACGCGGCGTGGAGCCGGTCAGTATGTTCTGGTCGAAACCCCAAGAGGACACGATCCCCGGTTCCCACTCGCCGGCCGAATACTGGTAGTAAGCATAGGACGCCAGCACCGCTCCGGCGCCCATCTGGTCGTCGAGCGGCAGGCTCGGGTCGTGGATCGCCTCGGACTGGAACCAGTCCTGCCAATTGGTGTCCCACACCATCTTCTCGGCCGAGTTGACGAGCACCGCCTTGAGCACGTTGTGGTTGGTGCTCAGGGAGGCTTGTCTGCCGTATTCCGTCAACAGCGCCGCGGTGCCCGCCACGTGCGCGGCCGCCACCGCGGTATTGCTCACGTCCACGAATCCGCCGCCGAGGGTCGTCGTGCGGATCGACTCCGGATCGCGCTCGCCGGGCCCCTCGTAGCCGCCGGGGGCCAGCAGGTCGGGCTTGGCCCGGCCGTCTGCCGGCGCTTCGCCGTAATGGTTCCAGGCGGCCACCTGATCGTAGCGTACGTAAGTCTCGAAGAGCGTCAGCGTCAAGGCATTGACCGTCAGCGCGTTGTAGGCGTCGGTGGGCAGGGGTGCGCCGCCCGACTGCTGGTTGCCGGCTACGACGAACAGCACGTCGCGCTCTCGGGCCAGGTGGTCTACGTGCATGGTCTCCGGCGAGTTGCCGTCCAGCAGGTTGCCGCCCAGCGGCCACGTGCGCGAATAGACCACGATGTCCGCACCCTGCCTAGGGCGCGTGAGCCAGTTGGCGCCTTCGAACGCCTGGCTCCGGTCGGTCAGCCCGTAGCCGAAGAGAAACGCTGCCGGCGCCACGCCCGTGTAGATCGGATCGCCGCTGGCGATCACGCCGGCCACTTCTGTGGCGCGGGCCTGGGCCGGACCGCTGCCGCCGTTGCCGGCCACGAGCAGGGAGGGATGCGTGGCGTCGATCTGCCCGTCGAGAACCCCCACCGTGACTCCCAGCCCGGAAAGCGAAATCGGCGCCTGGGTGAGCAAATCCGCGTCCACACCCGCTGAGCCGGTCGACCGGTCCAAGGCCCACAGCGGACCACACATCGCCCACCACGCGCCGGCCGCCAGCAAGGCCAAGCAGCCGCACGCGCGCACGGTCGCCGCCACACACCGCGGGCAGCAGCAGATGCCGTGTTTGATCCAGCGGATCGACATAGCGTCCACAATTCCGGTGTCTATGCGCAGGGCGATTCGAGACCTCTCGCCGTACGGCGGATTGCCGACCGCCCCGCCAGTGACAGGTTGCCTCGGCAGTCCCGACCACAACCAGAGCACCGAGGCCGCGCCGGCGCGAGCCGCAGGCCGCCACACGCCCTGCCGCCAACCTGTCCTTCATTCTGGCCACGCGCAACAAACGGGTCAAACAAAGCGTCGAGAAACCACGTCCACCCCAGAGAGGGGGCGGGGTACGAAAAGCGTGCGGCTCGGGCCCCCGAGACTTGCGCGCTGTTGTCCGGTGACGGACCGGAGGTCCACCCTACGGAAAGCAGCGCGCCTCGGCGACCCGAGACTTGCGCTGGTCAGAACTCCGCATTGCCGGGCGTGCGCGGGAAGGGAATCACGTCGCGGATGTTGGTCATGCCCGTGATGAATTGCACGGTCCGTTCCAGCCCCAGCCCGAAGCCGCTGTGGGGCACGGTGCCATAGCGCCTGAGATCGAGATACCACCAGTAGTGCTCGGGCTTAAGGCCCTGCTCGCGCATGCGCTCAGCGAGCACGTCGAGTCGCTCCTCGCGCTGGCTGCCGCCGATGATCTCGCCCACCTTGGGCACCAGCACGTCCATGGCGCGCACCGTGCGCCCGTCGTCGTTCAGGCGCATGTAGAACGGTTTGATCGTGCGCGGATAGTCGTAGAGGATCACGGGCGCGCGGAAGTGTACCTCGGTCAGATAGCGCTCGTGCTCGGCCTGCAAATCGCGGCCCCACTCGACCGGAAACTCGAACTCCCGGCCGCCGGCCCGGAGAATCTCCACCGCCTCGGTGTAGCCCAGGCGCACGAACTCGCTGCCGATGATGCCCCGGAGCGTTTCCACAGCCGTGCGGTCGATGCGCAGGTTGAAGAACTCCATGTCCTCCGCACACTGCTCGAGCACGTCGCCGAAGATGCGCTTCAGGAACCGCTCGGCCAGGTCCATGTTCTCGGCCAGCTCGTAGAAGGCCATCTCCGGCTCGACCATCCAGAACTCGGCCAGGTGGCGGCTGGTGTTGGAGTTTTCCGCGCGGAACGTGGGGCCGAACGTATAGACCTTGCCCAACGCGCAGGCCAACGCCTCGGCCTCGAGTTGGCCGCTGACGGTCAGAAACGTGGGCCGGTCGAAAAAGTCCAGGGCATAGTCGGCCCGCGCCTTGCCCGCGGCCAGCTCCTCGGGCTTGAGCGTGGTCACCTGGAACATCTCGCCGGCGCCTTCGCAGTCGCTGGCGGTGATGATCGGCGTCTGGATGTAGAGAAAGCCCTCTTCCTGGAAGAACTGGTGGATCGAGCGGCACACGCAGTTGCGCACCCGCGTGACCGCGCCGAACGTATTGGTGCGCGGGCGCAGGTGGGCGATGGTGCGCAGGAACTCGAAGGAGTGGCGCTTCTTCTGGAGCGGATAGGTCTCCGAATCGGACGGGCCCAACAGGGCCACGCCCGAGGCGAGCACCTCGGTGGCCTGGCCCTTGCCGGGCGAGGCGCGCACCCGGCCTTCGATGCGCACACTGCAACCGGCCGAAAGCCGCTTGATTTCGGTCTCGTAGTTGGGCAGCCCCGCCTCGGCGATCACCTGCACGTTGCCCAGCGAGCTGCCGTCGTTGATCTCCAGAAAGCTGAAGCCCGCCTTGGAATCGCGGCGCGTGCGCACCCAGCCTTCGAGCACCACTTCGCGCCCCGCGGCCTCGGGCCGCCGGGCCTCGGCCACCGTGATCTTCTCCGGCATGGCATCCCCCGAAAACATGACGCCCGCGGTGAATGTCGAACTGCGCGCCGGCCTCCGGCCGGCCGGCGGTCGGTTCAATCGCCGCCCTTGGCGGCCAGCCAGCGTTCGGCGTCCAGGGCCGCCATGCAGCCGGTGCCCGCGGCCGTGACCGCCTGGCGGTAGTAGGGGTCGGCCGCGTCGCCCGCCACGAACACCCCTTCCACACTGGTGTGAGTGCGCCCGGGTGTGGTCAAGCGGACGTAGCCGTTCTCGGCCAACTCCAGCTTGCCCCGGAGGAAATCGGTATTGGGCGTATGCCCGATGGCCATGAACACGCCGGCTACGGGCAGTTCGATGTCGTCTTCTTCTTGGGTGCTGCGCAGGCGCACGCCGGTTGCGCCGTGCTGGTCGTCGCCCAGCACCTCGTCCACCACGCGGTTCCAGAGGATTTCGATCTTGGGGTTTTCCATGGCGCGGCGTGCCATGATCTTCGAGGCCCTCAGCTCGTCGCGGCGGTGGACCATATAGACCCGCTCGGCAAACTTGCTCAGATACTCGGCTTCTTCCACGGCCGAATCGCCGCCGCCCACCACGGCCAGCGCCTGGTTGCGAAACCGCGGCAGGGCCCCGTCGCAAACCGCACAAGCGCTCACCCCCCGGTTCTTGAAGCGATCCTCCGACGGCAGCCCCAGCCAGTTGGCCCGCGCGCCGGTGGCCACGATCACCGCCCGCGCCTCGCAGGTCTTGCCGTCCGACGCGGTCAGTTGGAACGGATGCCGGTCAAACTCGACCTCGACCACGTCCTCGGTAATCACCCGCGCCCCGAAATTGATTGCCTGCCGGCGCATCAGCTCCATCAGCTCCGGCCCGGTGATCCCATGGCCCTCGTGCGGCGCAAGGAACCGCAGACGCTGCTCGTCCAGGGCACTCCGCAGATAGGCCTCCAGGTCGCCCGCGGGGAAGCCCGGGTAGTTCTCCACCTCGGTCGTCAGCGCCAACTGGCCCAGCGGCAGGGTGCCCCGCTGCCGGTTCTCCTCGGTGATCGCCCCCTCAAACACGAGCGGCTCCAGTTCGGCCCGGGCCGCATAGACCCCGGCCGTCCAGGCCGCGGGTCCGCTGCCGATAATGACTACTTTTTCTGCCATCGTAAGGTCACTGCCATCCTTCCACAGGAAACCCCCGCCCCCGGCGCGCCAAGGCCACCCCCCGACGCCACCTGCCGAGCGGGAAAAAGCCGAATCATCAGGCGTAAGACTATCATTATAGGGCCACCCGGCGGCCAGTCCACGGGGCGATCTCTGCCCCCGCCCAAAGACCAGCGGGCGCCACCACGGGCGGAGACAGCGAAAGACCGCAACGGCGCAGACGAGGCCCCGAAGTCGCAGGATGAATGCCGCCACACGCCCGAGGGCTCGGGTGTGCCGGACAGGTGCCGCGGAATGCCCCCGGGTTTGGGCTGTGCAAGCAGAGATGATATGCCGACGGACCGGAGGTCCATCCTATCCGCGGAATGCTCACGGCTTCAACGGTGCAAGGAGAGTGCCACAACTTGTGGTTTCAGGCTGCTCTTGGTACAACATCTGGGGGTTTGGCGCGTGATCTCCCATCCGGGATAATCCCATGAAATGCCCATCCTGCCACAAGGACAACCATCGGGTGATCGATTCTCGGGTCAGCCAGGACGGACTGGCCATCCGCCGGCGCCGCGAATGTCTGGCGTGTAAGCGCCGGTTTACCACCTATGAGCGGATCGAAGCCACCACGGCCAAGGTCATCAAGAAGGACGGCTCGCGCGAGCCGTTCGACCCGCTGAAGATCAAGCACGGCCTGGAGAAGGCCTGCTGGAAGCGGCCGGTCAGCGACGCCCAGTTGGAGGCGATTGTGATGGCCGTCGAAGACGCGGTGGAGCGGAGCTGCGAGCCGGAGGTGGAGAGCCAGGTGGTGGGCGAGCTGGTGATGCAACACCTGCGCGAGCTGGACCAGGTGGCGTATGTGCGCTTTGCCAGCGTCTATCGCCAGTTCCAGGATGTCCACGACTTTGTCAGCGAGCTGCGCCCCATGCTCGCCCGGGCACGCCGCAGCCCATAGGTTGGGCTTCCCGGGGTGGCTCTGGGCCGGGGGCGCGAGAGGCCGGGCCGCCACGGGGCCTTTCCCGGTTTCCGCGGCCCGCCCTTCCCATTGCCGGGCCGCGGTCGGCTATTGCCGCCGCGCGAGCACGAACTCGGTGAGTCCCAGCAGCGATCGACAGGCTGCCGAGTCGGGTAGGCCGGCCAGTTCGGCCGCAGCCTGTCGGGCGAAGGCGGTGGCCTTCTGTCGGGCGTAGTCGACCGCATCGAAACGCTCGAACCACGGGCGCACGGCTTCGCGGTGGTTGCTGCCGGAGCGGGCCAGCACCGCGAGCAGCGCCTCGCGCTGGGCGTCCGAAGCCAGCGTCAAGGTGCGGATCAGCGGCAGGGTGGCCTTCTGCTTGCGCAGGTCGGTGCCCAGCGACTTGCCGGCCGCGGCTTCGTCGCCCAAGAGGTCCAACAGGTCGTCGGTGATCTGGAATGCCACGCCCAGGCTGCGCCCGTAGCGGGCCAGTGCTTCGACCATCTCCGCTTCGACGCGCGCGTAATGGGCGCCCAGGCGGCAGCAGCAGGCCATCAGGGCGGCCGTCTTGTTGGCGATGATGTCCAGGTATTGCTCCTCGCCCAGGCCGTAGTTGCCGCGGTTTTCCACCTGGCGCAGCTCGCCGTCGCACATATCGCGGGCCGCCAGGCTGATCATCCGGCAGGCGCCGCCGTCGCCCACCGAAGCCGCCAGGCTGAGCGAAAGGCTCAACAGGTAGTCGCCCAAGAGCACGCTGGCTTCGTTGTCCCACCGGGCGTTGACCGTATCGCGGTGGCGGCGCATGGTGGCTTCGTCGAGCACGTCGTCGTGGACCAGCGTGGCCGTATGGATCAGCTCCACGGCCGCGGCCAGCCGACGGTGTTCCGCTCCCGGGCGCCCCGAAACCGCGCCGCACAAGAGCACCAAGGCCGGGCGCAGCCGTTTGCCGCTCAGGCGGAAACCGTGCTGGACCAGCCGATCGATGAACGGGTGGTCGCTGCGCAGCTCGTCGCGCAGCAGTTGTTCCACCTTGTCCAGCTCTGCGCGCACCGGCGCATATAGCGCCGCCAGTGCATCGGGGACGATCGTGGGGTCTTCGGCCAGTTCGCTCATCCACCTGGTTCCGCGGTTCGTTCGGCCGGCGCTGGAAAGCCCGCCGGTTGTGTCGCTCGAACGACTTCTCTCGTCCCGGTCCGTTCCGATCGCTCCGTCGAAGCGCACAGGATCAATTCGCGCGCACGAAATGCCCGCTCCTGCCGCCCGATTTCTCCTCCAGCCGGATCTGCTCGATCACCACCTCGCGGTCGACCGTCTTGCACATGTCGTAGATGGTCAAGGCCGCGATGCTGACGGCCACGAGGGCCTCCATCTCCACGCCGGTCTGCCCCGCGGCGCGGACCATGGCCTCGATGGTGATCGTAGTCTCGTCGGGAAAATCGAAGGCCACCTCCACGGCGCTGAGCGGCAGCGGATGGCACAACGGCAGCAAATCCGGCGTGCGCTTGGCCGCCATGATGCCCGCCAGACGCGCCGCTTCGATCACGTTTCCCTTGGGAATCCGGCCCTGGCGGATCATGGCCAGCGTCTCGGCGCGGAGCTTCAAGCGGCCGGTGGCCCGGGCCTTGCGCACGGTGACCGGCTTCTGGCTCACATCGACCATGCGCACCTGCTGCGGATCGTGGGACGACTCGTCGGACGTCATAGGAAAAACCCGGTAGCGATAGCGCTGGTTGGGTGGGTTGTGTCGGCCGGTTTGGCGCGCCCGGCGCCGTGCGCCGGCAGGACCGACAGGGGCACACCCGGCCGCGCACACAGGCGGGCAAATCCATCTGCGGCTGCACGCGGCGCTCCGCCCCACGCCTGATCGTGCCTGCAGGTCGCGCCGCCCCAGGCGCAAGCCCCGCGGGCGAGCCTAAATCTGCTTGTTCATTACCAGTTTGGCGAAGTGCTCAAACGAACGGTCGTAGGTCCTTTCGGCCGCGGCCGGAAAGCAACAGCCGGGCAATTCTCGCGACTTGAGATGATAGCTGATGCACTCGCAGCAAACCCCCTTGCGCGAGCAAGGCTCGTAGGTACACGTGCAGGCCTCGAGGTTTTGTGTCTTGTTGCACTCCATGATCTGATCCCGGCGACTCGAAGAGCTTGTAAGCGAATTGTTTCCCCAATCGCATGTCCAATCCCGCTCGTTGTGGCCGGTCTCCCCAACCGAGCCACTCGCCTCGACCGAAGGTCTCTCGGCAGGTTTCGGGATTGGCTCCAAGGCAATTGGACGATCGAACCGGCAAGGACGGCCCACAGACCGCGGTGGCCCAGAGGCCTCAGGCGGCCGAACGGCACCGTGCTCAATCGGGTCAGTATACGCGGCGACGGCCCGGGTGTCCACCGCTTGCGCCCCCCCACCCCGCCTGCCCGCGCCTGCCGGATCACGCCCGCCGCAAGGGAGGGCGACGATCGGGAGGGCGAAGCTCCTGCTGAGCCGAAATCGCAGCGCGAAGCCGATCGGGAGGGCGAAGCTGCTGCTGAGGCGATAATCCCGAACGCCTCTGCGTTTGCCGGCGCAACGGCTCGCCGGGACGCCCGCCCTCCCGATTCCATGGCTGCGACCGCCGCGAGTGGATTCGTGCCGGGTCGCGTTCTGTCGGGCGACCACGCAGACAGTCCGCACCCTGGGCAGCTCGGCACGGCGTTCCGAGTTCGGCAGACCCTATGCTGCGCGGCGCAACAGGCGGCGGCCAGCCTTTTTGCCGAGCTGATAAATCCAGCCACAGGCGTGAAAGACCCGCTGGCGACGGCGGAACTGACGCAGGGAATCGTCCAGCGACTGCCGGTGCTGAGCAAGCCGCTCTGGAAAGGTGGCCGCGGCTGCGTCATAGAGTTCCAGGTCAGCCCGGTTAAGAGAGATGATCCGCTCGACCTGCTCGCTGGTAAACCGCATGGCGGGTCCGCGGCGACTATTCAAGCGGAGAAACGTGGGCGGGGGCCAGTCGAATGTGAGTTTCCAGAGCAGCACGCTCTGGTCGAACTGCTCGGTAAGCCCGAACCCGGCCAGTTCGCCTTCCACCACCTCGATCGCTCGCCGCACCAGCACCGCCTGGTTGCTTGCGTCGATCGGCCCGACGTAGTGGCCGGTCAGCATGCGCACCTGCAAGTTGTCCAATTGCGGCTCGCCGCTGGCCAGGAACTCGTCCAGGCAGAACCTCTCGGGCGGAAAACGGTCGGAGAGTTCCGGGCTCTTGCCCTCATAGACGTGCTGGCAGTAGGACTTGACCCGCTCCACCGGGTGGCGCAGCAGGGTGATCGCGGGCAGCCGGTCGATCTCGGCGATGCCCGTGCGAAAAGGTGCGTGGCCTCCAACAAAGCGTATCTCGCTCTTGCGCGGGTGTTCGGTGTAGCGTCGAAGGTCCGCCTGGAAGTTGCCGGTAAATATGAAACAACAGGCCGGCCCCCCATAAATGCGCTTCAGAAGCGCCGTGAGCGACGCGCCTGCCGTTTTGGGGATATGAAGGAAACGGAGCTTCTCCATCGCCAGCCTCCGGGCAGAAGGACATGCCAGCGGTGCTCATCGGCACACCGCTCTGCCAGTTTTGCGGGGCGGGGAATATAGCCGCACGGGCTCCGGAGGGTCAATGGCAGTGGGCTGATACTCGGGCGGAGGGGGCTGCCCGGGATGCAAGACGTACTTTGCCCCGTTCGCGGTCCCTCGCGCAGAATCGTCGCCTCGCCGCAGATTTCCCGCCGCAACGCTGTCGCCATCTTCCATATCCGCTCCTTCAACCGTGCACTGATAGCCACCCTTGGCTACCTCCTTTGACCAGATTCCCAATGGGCTTGCCCATATTCCCTCTGCCCAGCCCCGGGCCGAGCAAGGATTTCCCCCTGCTCGTCTACCGGCATTCCCGGCAACTACAAAGTGCGTAACACTTCAGCCGTCTGAAGGGCCGGGGCTCGACTGCCTTGTGGTGCGGCCGTCTCGGCTGCACGGTGCCGAGGCAAGTAAACGAACCGCGTCGAGTGCTATGTCCAGGCGAGACGCCTGCACCACAATGCCCGGAGTGGTGGGCAGAGAGAAAATCCGCCGCGGGGGTCCGGCCGCGGCGGGTTGAACGAAACGGCGAATGGTGTGGGCCGGGTCGAACCGGCGGGATGGAGCCCGGGGGCCAGTGCCTCAGATCAGCTCCTTCTTGGCTCCGATCAGGGTCTTCAGGCGCTCGGCCAGCAAAGCCACGTCGAACGGCTTTTTGAACGTCTCGTTGATACTCGAGCGATCGAAGCTGGTCGAACCGCCGTCGTCGGGCAACAGGGCGATGAGGATCACCTCGGTAAACTCACTGTTGCGCCTGAGGTTTTGACAGATTTGCAGGGCCTCGGTCCGGCCGATGGAAAAATCCACGATGATGCAGTCAGGATGGAAACTCTCGGCCTGGATACCGGCCTCGAAACCGCTGGCGGCCACGGCCACCTTGAACGAGCGGTCTACCGGGAGTTCCCGTTTCAGGTTTTCGATGAGCACCTGGTCCTGAGCCACCACGAGGACCTTGGCCATCGTCTCGTCTTCGAGTTCCCCCAACGGCATTCCGTGTTCCTTGAGGAACCTGATCAGATATTCGCGGGGAATGCGTCGGTCCTGGGAACCAGGGATTCGGTATCCCTTCAGCCGGCCCGAGTCGAACCACTTGCTGACGGTGCGCGGGGCCACCTTACAGATCTTGGCGACCTGACCAGTAGTGAACACCTTCATCGCAGGCTCTCCGATTCTTTCACATTGGTTTCGGTTTGGGTCCCGTCCGGAGGCCAGCTCGCGGCGGGCACCCTTGATCGCCCCGTGCTTGCGGCACTTTCCGTTCTGGGCCGGTCCGTCGGGCCCGCGTCGTTCGGACGCCGGCTCCACCGCAAACACCTGGGTCGGGGCTTTGACGTGGTTCGCTTCAATTGGCTGTGGCTCAGCTCCTTCTGACCCGCGCCATTATCAGGAATCGACTGCCTAAGTATCCGGAAGCCAGAGAAAATCCGTAAAATAGGGAAGCTGTGTCCAGTCACCCCATCTCGAACCCCTTGGCTTCCTGGTACCCGGCGACTTGCGGAGGCCCGGAGAGAGACGCCCAGATGGCCCGCCATGACGACGTGGCGGACGCTGGTGGCATGGCCTTCAAGGCAGGCTCCCCCCTTGGAAGCCGTTCCCTCGCCCGGCGGGTATCCCGCAGCATCACCGCCCGGGAACGAGCCTTCCGATCAATAACTTCGAGATAATCCACCGTGCGACTTTAGAAAGTTTGTCCAGTCGTGCCGAGCAGATCGGCCGTAGCGATGCTGCGGCTTGGACAGCCTGGACGGCCGGCGCGGCCTGGAACGGATCGCGAGCCCAGGACCGCACTGTCGGGCCGAATGGCCACCCGCCCCCGCCGGTCCCCCGGAATCTGTACCCGCGGCGAGCCGGCACGACCTCGTCGCGGAGGTCCTCCGCGGCCACGTCCGGAATCCCTTCCCGCAGGCCGTAGCCGTAGCCGTAGGGTGCGCTGTGCGCACCACGACTATTCTGGTGCTCGCAGAGCACCCTACGGTACTGAGAGCACGGACGTGGCCACGTTGGACAGGGACGACGTAAGTACGATATTGGTAACAAGTTAGGTTCCATTTCCTGAAAAGAGCCGGTGTTTCTCAAGAAATAGATCATATGGTCCGATTTGTCAGTTGACTCGGTCCAATATATATCATATGATCTATTTGGAGGGAGACATGGTTTGCATGCCAAGCGATGGAGCGAGGGGACCCGTGAGAGATGTCAGATGTACCAGACCATGTCCGCCGAGAGGCGGCAATCCTGGCGAGACGGAAGAAGGCTCGGGTGGTGCAGTTCAGCCGGGAGGCTCCAATCGACTGGCAGCCGCAGACCGTGATTAACCCTCAAACTGGGACTGTTTTCACTGATGCCGGTGCCTGGGAGTTCATAGCCGAGAAGCTTGAAGACGCGAACCAAACCGCCCGCTGGGTCGAGTTAAGGAACCCACCTGGGAAGAAAGCAATCGAAATCATCGTTCCTCATGGTGGCAGGAACATCTACATCAAAGTCCAGCTCGGGTCCGGGAAGATCAAGGTAAGAAGTTTTCACTACAGCAAGACAGCAGGAAACCGGAGCACTTGAGGTCTCTTCTACTCTGGGTGGAGTTGTCCTTTCCCGCGAACACCAACAAGAAACTGAGCTTGCAGAAAGTACTGGTAGCCATGCCTTACAGAAACAACAATTCGACCCTTTCAGCGTTCAGTAACCGAGACCTTTCCTGCCCAGAATGCGGAAGCAAGAGAATTGCCACCGAAGTGGTGGATCACCGTTTTCCCTACGGTCAGGAAGACTCTGCTGTCGAACTGTCTGCGCGCATCCCAGTACGTAGGTGCGACGAATGCGGTGATCAGTTTCTCGACGATGAAGCAGAAGACCTGATGCATGAAGCAGTATGCCGGCATCTTCGCGTCATGACACCTTCTGAGGTGCGGAGGATTCGGCAGCAATGTGGAGGTCTTTCTCGCGCTGAGTTCGCTCGTGTCACGAGGTTGGGCGAAGCGACGATCGGCAGGTGGGAACGTGGAGAGCTGATTCAGAACGCAGCCTACGATCAGCTTCTCCACCTGCTGACTTTTCCGGAAAACCTCATCAGACTGCGCCAACGCGTTGAAAAAGCGGAGTCCGCAACGGCTCCAGAGTCCGCTACGGCTACCGCGCCGAGGTTTCGCGCCCTCAATGTAACCGCTGCGTTAACGAGGGAAGCCGCATTCTTCGTTCTCAATACGGCTGGAGCAGCCTAACATGTACGTTGTGACTTTCTACTCTTTCAAAGGCGGCGTCGGGCGAACGTTTGCATTGGTTAACGTGGGCGTTGACCTCGCCAAAACCGGTCGCAAAGTGCTGCTCGCCGACTTCGACCTGGAGGCTCCAGGCATTCACACTTTTGGAGCTCTCAGCCCCCACGAGCCGTCTCCGGGTGTTGTGGAATATGTGACGGATTATGTGGCAACGCAGTCTGCGCCTGATGTCCGCGAATACATTTACGACAAACCGGAATTGGCTGAAAACGGCGGCCGAATGTGGATTATGCCCGCCGGCAAGGGCAACGACGATTACCACCGACGTCTCGCCTCCATCAATTGGCAGAGCCTTTACCGAGACCTGGATGGCTATCTGTTCTTCGAAGACCTGAAGGCCCAATGGAAAGAGGCGTTCAGTCCAGACTACGTGCTCATCGATTCGCGAACCGGTCATACGGATCTTGAGGGGATATGCACTCGACAACTTCCAGACGCGGTGGTGGTTCTCTTCTTTCCGAATGAGCAGAATCTCTCTGGGTTGAAGGAGGTAGTTGGTGACATTCGAGCAGAGAGGGAACGGACTCGCAAGGACAAGTCCCCGGTTTCGCTTCATTTTGTCATGTCGAATGTGCCCGACTTGGACGACGAAGACGGCATTCTCCGTAGACGACTCCAAGAATTCCGCCGGGCATTGCGATACGAAGACCTCAGCATAATCCACAGCTACCCGAGCCTTGCTTTGCTCAACCAGACGATTTTCACGCAGGAGCGACCCAGAAGCCGACTTGCGAAAGAGTACCGCCGGTTGAAGGACCGAATCGTCGACGAGAATGATGAGGACGTTGAAGGCGTCTTGCGATTTCTCGAACGGCTGCATAGGTCTCCTTACTTTGGCTTTCGCCGGAAAGTGGCAAACGTTAAGGAGCGTCTGCGGTCTATTCGTGAGAAGCACGAGGACAACGGTGAGGCCATGTTTCGACTTGGCATTGTACGAAAGGACCAGGGCGACTTGATTGGGGCAGTGGCCTTGTTCGATCTGGCGTTAGACAAGGGTTGTCGAGCGAGTACTGCGTTAGTCGAACGAGCGACATGCCATGCAATGCTAGGTGATCGTGCCCGGACTACCCAGGACGTACAGCGGCTTCTGGAACTGGCTGAGCCCGGAGAGCTGTTGGTCTATCGAGCTGTTCAACTCTTGAATCCCGGTGATCAGGAGGTGCTGTCTCAGGTTCCTCAGAGTGCAGCGTTTCGGGCTTTGGACGCAAACGAGAAACATGTGGTCGCAGGAGCCATGTTCGAGAAAGGAGCAATCGAGAGTGCGGCAGACGTCTTTAGGGTATTGGCCGATAGTCAGGACACTCCGGAAAGAATTCGCGAGCACGCCCGTCTGGATCTTGGGCTGGTTCTAATGGGGCAGTCCGACATAGATCAGGCGATGAGGTGTTTTGCCCAGATGGGGCGTTCGATTGATGAACTCCTGATCGAAGCCACGTTTAACTACGCAATCGCCAAATGGGGTCACACCGGTAGCATTCCCAAGGACCTGTTTGCACGGGTAGTCGAACTGGACGCGTCAGACAAAGGACGCCGAGGTGCCAACTATGAGCAATGTCTCGCAGTGTCGTGCTGGGCCGCGGGAGAGACTAGCGAAGCGGAGGAGAGGATCGCAAAAGCGGAGGAATACGCTCAAGAGATTCGAAACACAGAATTCAGTTGTTGGCGGTATCGATGGGTGACGCGCGAGGAGTTTTTGGCGGACTGCCAGGAGATCCGCAGGCTGATCAGCACGGGTGAGGGGCGACCGGCTTTCTTTCCCCGAGGGTGACAAGCTTTCTCAGGGCGGTGTTTTGACGGCAATCCGCCGAGTGAAACAAAGCGACAAAGCAAGACACTATGGGACCTGTGCCGGGAGTACGTGAAGTTTGAACAGTGCGTGATGGCCCGGCGGCCGGAGAGGCGCGGCCCAGCTACGCGATGCAGACACCTCACGCGGCCTGCGACTCGTCGTCCGAGTCCTGGGCCGAGTCCTGCTCATTCGCAGCAGCCGCCGCGGCCTCCGCGGCCAGCCCGGCCTCGCGCAGCCGCTCGGGCGAGATTTCGCCGTCTTCGCTCACGTCCTCAAAACGCACCGACACCTGGCGCGACACGCCCGACTCCTGCATCGTCACCCCGTAGAGCGTGTCCGCGCAGGTCATCGTCCGCTTCGAGTGGGTGACGATGATGAACTGGGTCCAGGCCAGGAAGCCCTTGAGCACGTGGATGAAGCGGTCGATGTTCGGCTCGTCCAGCGCCGCGTCCACCTCGTCGAGCACACAGAACGGGCTCGGCCGGCTGCGAAAGATGGCCAGCAGCAAGGCCACGCAGGTGAGCGTCTTCTCCCCGCCGCTTAGAAGCGAGATGCTGCGCGGCTCCTTGCCCGGCGGCCGGGCCACGATCTCGATGCCGCTTTCCAGAATGTCGGCCTCGTCTTCCAGCATGATGTCGGCATGGCCGCCGCCGAACAGATCGCGGAAGAGCGTCTGGAAATGGCCGCGCACGCTCTCCAGCGTCTGGCTGAACAGGCGCCGGCTGTCGGTGTTGATCCGCTCGATGATCTTTTCCAGCGCGGCCTTGGCATCGCACAGATCGCGGTACTGGGCGGCCAAGTGGCCGTAGCGGCCTTCGAGCTGTTCGAGCTCTTCCAGGGCGTCCAGGTTCACGTTGCCCAGGTTGTTGATCTTGCGCCTCAGGTCGTCGATTTCCTGTTGCGTTTCGTCGCGCAGGTGCCGCTCCTGCGGCGTGGGTTCGTGCTCCATGTGGGCCAGCTCGACGCCGTAGTCCTCGCGCACGCGGCCGGCCAGCGTGCGCCGCTCGTGCTGCAACTGGCCGGCCTCCAGCTCCAGGGCGTGAAGCTGCTCTTCCAGCTTTCGGATTCGGGCGCGGGTCTGCTGCGTGGTCTCGGCCAGCTCGTTGCGGCGCCGGCGCAGCTCCTCGCGGCGCTCGATCAGCCGGACGGTCTGTCGGGCGAGCTTCTCCTTGCGCAGGTAAAGCTCGGCCACCTCGGACTCGGTGCGCAGGATATTCCACCGCGCCTGTTCGGCCCGGCGCACACACTCGCCCAACTGCTCGCGGCTGTCGGCCAAGGCCCGGCGGCGCTCCTCGCGCGTTTCCTCGAACTGGTGCAGCCGGATTTGCAGGTTGCGCAGCCGTTCCTCGCTCTTGGCCAGCTCCACGCGCGTTTGTGTGGCGAGAGCGGCGGCCTGTTTTCGGGCCAGCTCGAGCTGTTCGAGCCGGCCGTCGAGCTCGTCGATCCGGGCTTCCAGCTCGGCCAGCTCGGTCTCGCGGCGTTGGTGCTGGGCGGTGGCTTGCTCCAGTTCGGCTGCGGCCTGCTGTTGTTCAGCTTCTGCTGCGCGCGATTCCGATTCGAGCACCGACTGCTGCTGCTGAAGCTGGCTGCGGCGCTCGGCCGCGGCGGTGAGCCCCAGGCGGTGTTCGCCCAGCGCATCGTGCAAGCGCTCGTGGGCCGCGGTGTGTGCGTCCACTTGGGCCTGGGCCGCTCGCAGGCGCTCGTCGGCCTGGTCGGTGCGCTCTCGGGCGGCTTCGATGCGGCGATTCAACTCGGCCAGTTGGGTCCTGAGGGCCTGCAACTGGCTGCGCCGGGCCACCAGACCCGCGGCCGCCTGGCGCGGACCGACCACGATCATGCCGTCGCTCACTAGCTCGCCGGCCAGCGTGACGAAACGCAGCGGCCCCGCGTGGGCCCCGGCCAGCCGCAAGGCGTGCGCCAAGCGCTCGACGATCCACGTGCGCCCCAGCAGGCGCCGAGCGAGCGCGGCAAAGCGCGGCTCGGTTTCCACAAACCGGTCGGCTCGGCCCAACACGCCCGTCTGCCCCTCCAGGTCCACCTCGGCGCCCGGCGGCTCGGTCTCGTCGGACCAGACAAAGCCCACGCGCCCGGCAAATTGCGGCGACTGACGGACCAGATATTCGCGCAGCCCGCGATCCGCCTCCATCACCACGTACTGCGCGATCGGCCCCAGCGCCACATCCACCAGCGGCGCGATCTCCAGGCTTACGGTCAACAGATCGGCCACCAGTCCGCACACGCCGCCGAACGGCCCGTCGGGATTGTCGCGCGCCTGGGCCAGCACTTGTTTGACACCCGAGCTGAGCCCTTCGCGGCGCTGCTGGAGTTCCTCCAACACCGCCGCCCGCTCGCCCAGCCCGCCGTGTTGCTGGCGCAAGGCGGCCAGGTCCTCCTGGCGTGCGCCGAGGTCGCGCCGGCAGGCGTCGACCTGCTGCCGGGCCGCGTCCAGGCGCCCGCGGCATTGCTCCAGCCCTTCGAGCAATTGCTGGTGTTCGGCTTCGAGCCGGCGGTGCTCGTGGGCCGTCTGTTCGCACTGCTCTCGCAGTCGGGCGAGGCGCTCTTGGGCCCGCGCGCCGGTGGCTTCGGCCGCGGCCAGCCGGCTTTCGAGCCCGCCGATCCGATTGCCCAGCTCCGCGGCCGCGCGCACCTGGTCCAGGTGGGTCTGTCGCAGTTGCTGGGTTTCGCTGCGCAGGCGGTCCACACGCGCGGTCAGCTCCGTAAGCGCCCGTTCGCGCTCGGCCAGCTCCATGGCCACGCGCTGGTGTTCGGCCTCGGCGTGCTGGAGCTGATCGACCGTGTCTTGGACTTGCTGCCTGAGGTCGCCCTCGCGCGCGCTGAGCTCGACCAGCCGGCGCCGGTGGCGCTCGACCTGTTGTTCCAGGTCGCGCCCGCGGCGGCGCTCGTGTTCGATGGTCGATTCGGCCGCGGCGATGCGCTCGCGGTTGGCGGCGTTACGGGCTTCGGAAGCGCGGATGGCTTCGTTCACGTCGCTGATGCGCGTATCGGTTTCCAGCAGGCGCGCTTCCGCGGCTTCCAGCTCCGCGGCCAGCGCGTCGCGCTGGCCCTGCATCGCTTCAAGCCGCTCTTCAAACTCCGAGAGCCGGTCGCCCAACCGGCACCAGTCCACCAGCGCCGCCTGGGTGCGCAACTGCTGGAGCCGGTCGGTGTACTCCTTGTATCGGCGTGCCTTGCCGGCCTGCATGCGCACGCTTCGCAGCCGGCTTTCGACCTCTTCGACGATGTCGGAAAGGCGCAGCAGGTTCTGCTCCACCCGCTCCAGGCGCCGCAGGGCCTCGAGCTTCTTGGCCTTGAAGCGGCTGATGCCCGCGGCTTCCTCGAAGATCACGCGCCGGTCGCGCGACGAGGCCTGCAAGAGGGCGTCCACCTTGCCCTGCTCGATCACGCTGTAGGCCTGGGCCCCCAGGCCGGTGCCCGAGATCAGATCGCGGATGTCGCGCAGGCGCGCCGGAGCGCGGTTGATCAGATACTCGCCTTCGCCGCCCCGATAGACCCGGCGCGTGATGTGTACCTCCGGTGTGTCGATCGGCAGCAGGTGCTGGGAGTTGTCGAGCGTGAGCGTGATCTCGGCCATGTTCATGGGCCGGCGCGTGCCCGAGCCGTTGAAGATCACGTCGGCCATCTCCTGGCCGCGCAGGCTCTTGACACTCTGCTCGCCCAATACCCACTTGATCGCGTCGACGATATTCGACTTGCCCGACCCGTTCGGCCCCACCACGGTGGTGATGCCGGGCGGGAACTCGAACCGGGTGCGGTCCGCGAAGCTCTTGAATCCGATGAGTTCCAGGGCTTTGAGCATCTGCGCAACGCTGGGTGCGAGTCGGACAATCCGCGGACACACTCCCCCATTTTAAACGGGGGTCAAGACACCACTGAGGCGGGGGTCTCGCGGACCGACTGCCTCGGCCTCGGTGCTCGGAACTCGTAAAGGTATTGCTTCCCGGGGCTTCGCTTCGCCGCAAGCCCCGGCCACCCGGCGTGGTGCTTCGGGGGTTGCCTGCCGATCCATCTATCTTACCAACTGCGAGGAGCCAACAAGACCCCAAGCCCGAATCCGCGCTCCCGTCACCCCCTCACGCTCTCACCCCCTCACGCTCTCACCGGCGCAGTCGGCCCACTATCCCTGCCAGCGGCCCGCGGCGCTGCCGTGGTGGCTGTGTCTCGGCCGCGCCGGTCTGGGTCTCGTCCTCCGGCTCCGGCTCGTCAGCCACGCGCTGGTAGGTGCGGCCGGGCTCGGGCAGCGCGTCGACCTCGAATCGGCTGACCAGGGCCCCGCTGGCCTTGGCCTCCTGGAGGGCCTGGACCACGTCGGGATAGGTGCCGCCCAGCTCCACGACGGCCCGAACCACGGCGTCCACGCGATTGGACACCACGCGCCGCTGGTCGGGCTCGCCCACGGCGAACTTGCTCACGGCGATCTCGTCCGGACCGGCCGTGGTGAGCATAATCTGGTTGCCGGCGTTGACGGCCAGCGGCGGGAGCAGGCGCTGGTCTGAGCCGAAGAGCACCATCTCGGGACGGTGGCTGCGAGTAACGTGGATCATGGGCGGGCCCGCGGTGTCCAGCACATGGTAGCTGAACTGCTCGCCCAGGCGCTGACCGCGCACCACCGGGTCGTGGGGATTCATGGCGTGAAGGGCGCGGAACGCGCCGTAGCGCGTCTCGGCGCTGGGTAGTTCCAGCATCTCCAAGAGCGCGTCGTAGGCCCTGTAGTCGTCCATGGCGCTCAGCGCGTTGAGCGCAAAGACGCGGAAGGCGGGCTCGTAGCGCGCGATTTCGGCCAGCGGCTCGGCAGCCTCGGGCCGATCCAGCCAGGCTAGTGCTTTGGCGGCGTGGAACCGCACCTCGGGGTTGGAAGAGCGCAGCCCCTCGACGAGCACATCCGCGGCCTGGGCGCCGATGGCCTCGAGCTTTAGCGCGGCGTCGGCGCACGAAGCCGGGTCGAGCAGCCGGGTGCGCAGGGCCTCCATGCGCTCCATGCGCTCTGATTCGCTTTCTCTGAGGGCCACGGCGCTCACCACCCGCACATAGCGCTGCACGTCGTTCTTGTAGCGGGGGTGCAGCTTCAGCTCCACGTACTGCTCGGTCTTGGCCGTGGCCACGCCCACTTTCACGCCGTGCTCGAACGTGTGGAAGCGGCGGTTGACCGCCTCGGCCACGCGCGCGCTGTTGACCACGCTTTGGTGGTCTGGACGCAGCACCAGGCCCAGCGGGCGCGATTTCAGGGCCACTCCCCCGCCCAGCACGCGGCCTCGACCCAGGATCACGGCATCGGCCTTGGGGTCCGCCCCGGGATCGACCATCACCGGACCGCCTGCCAGAGCCAGCAGGTGGCCCTCGTGGATTCGGTGGTCGGGCAAAAGGGCCATGGGTTTGAGCCGCGTTTCCAGCAGGTAGCCGCCGCGCAGGCTGGTCGTCTGGCTGCGCGACGGGATACGCACCTCGACGTCGAAGCGGTCGCCCTTCTGGATCGCCGGCCGAAGCACCCCGCGGACCAGCACCAGGGCCGTGGTGGATGAGGCCAGCACGGTATTGGGCTCTCTCACCCCGCGGGCCTGCATCTCGTCGATCAGGGCGGCTCGCTGCGGCGAAGGCGGCGGATCGCCGCCCGTCCCGTTCAGTCCCGTGACCAGCCCCACGGCCTCCACCTGGATCGGAAACAGCCCGAACGGCGCAGCCAAGTCGCGCACCATGCGAGTCTCCGGATCGGGCGTTTCGGACTTCTCCGGGCTCTGTGAGCGCACGGCCAGCGTGTCGATGGCCGAGCATCCCACTGCGGCCGTCAGTCCGATCACCGAGAGAACGAACAGCCAATCCGTCGGGCGTTTCATGATCGATCGGTCTCCTGCTGAGGCAAGAGCGGAGTGTGGTGGAGTCTTGCGCGATCCGGCGGCCACGTGCCTGCCAGCCCATAGTAGTCCCACACGGCTAAACTGCGGGGTGCGACGGTTGGCTTGCCCAACCGTGTATTCGGCACTGCTGGACAAGCCAGCAGTGGCACCCAACTCGACACTTTACGTGTGTCGGACTAATCGACTTGCGCCGCGTTTCGACCGCTCGCTGCGCCCAATGCGGGCAGCAAGCCGAGACGCGCAGCCCGCCGGCGCGCACCAGGACGGCAATGGAAAAGGACTTTGGACACGGGGAAAAGGTAGTCGCGGGCCGGACCATACTGATTCGGCCGGAACGATTCAATAATAATTCGGCAATGATTCGGCCGCTGCCTGGAAGGGGCGCAAGATGCGCAGCATACGCAGGATGAGAAGCTTACATAAGATGAGAGCCGTCGCGGCCGGCGCACCAAACTGACCTCACGGCGGGTCGTAGCCGCCGGGGCTCCACGGGTGGCAGCGCAAGATACGTCTTACCCCCCGCCAGCTTCCCCGCAATGCCCCGTACTTGCGCACCGCCTCGATGAAATAGACACTACAGCTCGGCTCGAACCGGCAGTGTCGGCCCAACAGCGGGCTGAGCAGGAGCTGATACAACCGCACGGCCACAATCAGCACCCCAGCCGGCAGCCCGGCCATCACGCCCCAGAGACGCCTGCCCAGGGCGGCGCGTGCGGAGGCGCGCGACTCCCGCGTGGCCCCAGCGGGCGCGTGCGCGGCTCGTGGCAGAGTCTCTGTCTGCCCGGCCGGTCTTCGTGTGTGCGTCAGCATTGGAATGTCCGCAGATGGCAGTTTCGGCGCCGGCGGTGGTTCTACTGCTTGCGCCCAAAAACGACTCGTTTAACGGCAAGCCGGAGGCGCCAGTGAAGCCAGTACGCAGTCGCCCTCGGCTTCCCGTTAAACAGCAGTCGCCCTCGGCTTGCCGTTAAACAGCAGTCGCCTTCGGCTTGCCGTTAAACAAGGGAACAGCCGGCCAATTGCCGCAGGTCGTCGAAAAACCCCGGATACGTCTTGGCCGTACACAGCGGGTCAAGGATTCTCACGCCCGGCACGCGCAGCCCCACCAGCGCGAAGCTCATAGCCATCCGATGGTCGTCGTAGGTCTGGATTTGCGCGCCGTGTAGGGGGCCGGGCCGGATCACAAGCCCGTCGGCGTGCTCGTCGACCGCGGCACCCAAGCGGCGCAGCTCGGCTGCGACCGCAGCCAGGCGGTCGGTTTCCTTGTGGCGGATGTGGCCCACGCCGGTGATCGTGGTCGGTCCGTCGGCAAACAGGGCCACCGCGGCCAGCGTGGGCACCGTGTCGCTGATGGCGTTCATGTCCACTTCGATGCCCCGCAATGGTGCGCCTTCTACCGTGATGCTCTGTGCCCCGTATTCCACACGGCAGCCCATGCGCCGCAGACACTCGCAAAAGGCCACGTCGCCCTGCAGGCTCTTGCGCGAGAGCCCCTCGACGGTGACCCGGCCGCCCGTCACCGCCGCGGCCGCGAAAAAGTAGCTGGCCGCGGAGGCGTCGGGCTCGATGCGATACTCCCGCGCGCGATAGGGTTGGCCCGCAGGCACGCGGAACCGCTGGAACCCTTCGTGCTCGACTTCGATGCCGAACGCCCCCATCACCCCGAGAGTCATGGCCACATAAGGCTCTGAGACGAGCCGGCCGCGCACTACGATCTCCACCGGCTCGCGCGCACAAGGGACAGCCATCAACAGCGCGCTGAGGAACTGGCTGGAGATCGTGCCCGCCACTTCGGTGCGCCCGCCGCGAAGCCCCGTGGCCTCGACCACCACGGGCGGGCAGCCTGTGCCGGCCTCGCTCCGGGCGTTTGCGCCCAGGCGGTTGAGTGCATCGAGCAGGTCCTGGATCGGTCGCTCGTGCATGCGCGGGGTGCCGTGGAGGCGAAACCGGCCTTGGCCCAAGGCGACCAGGGCGGTGAGGAAGCGGATGGTCGTGCCGCTGTTTGCTGCATACAGTTCTGCCTCGCTGCGGGGCGGTTGTCCGCCGCAGCCGACGATGCGCACACGGGACGCTGCCGGATCGTGCTCCACCCGCAGCCCCAGTCGTCGCAGGGAGTCGATCATCGCGCGGGTGTCTTCGCTCTCGAGCGCACCGAAGAGCGTGGAGGGCCCGGCGGCCAGCGCGGCGCAGACCAAGGCGCGGTTGGTGATGCTCTTCGAGCCGGGCGGGCGCACACTGCCGTGGACCGGGCCGGCGGGTCGGATTTCAAGGGCGTGCATGGGAGTACACATTGATGCACATACGATCGTGCCATCGGGAGTGTCAGAACAGTCGAAAGGGGTCGGGAGTGGGGAGGTGAAAGCTCCGCGAAACTGGTGTCGGTACTGATTCGCGTTTTGTTCCCCCGTTACGGAACTGCCTGAAGATAGCGTAACTGCTTATTTGTGCAACAGTTGTGCGCTGCTGGCATCCTGCCACGTCCGACGCAGAAACGGAAACCAGCAAGTCGCGGTTCTGGACCACCTTTTCACCACCCCAGGTCGGGAGTCTTTTTCGGGCTGTGGTTCTCTCCATGCGGAACGGCTTTTGACCGAAAAAGACTCCCGACCCCCTTCTGTCTCCCGATTATAGCGCTGCCGGCAAGCAACGCAACACATTGCAACGCAAACACGGCTGGCCATTGCGGCAGATTTCACTTACGTTGGAGGAGTGTGAGTGCCGATGCGCGAGCCGCACAGTCTATCTCCAGGCGTGCGGCGTTGGGAGCGATTTCTTCCCGGCGGGATAAACCCGCCGGCTCGCTGGCCTCTGCGCATGAACGGCTCTCGGATACGCTCAGGCGTGATCGCGAAGTGCAACGGAGCAAGCCATGTCGGACGAAATGGCACTGACCTACGACTTCACGGCTCCGCGCAAGATCGTCTTCGGCTGGGGCCGGCGCAGCGAGGCCGGACGACTCGCCTGCCGGCTGGGACGCCGCGCCCTGGTGGTCTCCGGCCTGCCCGAGGACGTTGGTGAGCCCGTGCTCGAACAGCTCGGCGACATCCTGCGTCGCGAGGGTGTCGAGAGCGTGCTGGTGGCCATGATCGACCGCGAGCCGGAAGTGGCCGACGTGGACCGCACGGCCCAAGAGTTGCGGCGCCACCGGGCCGCGCCCGGCGACCTGATGCTGGGCATCGGCGGCGGGGCAGCCATGGACCTGGCCAAGGCCGCGGCCGCCATGGCCACCAACACCGAGAGTCCCACGGTGCGCGACTATCTGGAAGGAGTGGGCCGGGGCCTGGTGTTGCGCGAATCGCCTTTGCCGGTCATGGCCATGCCCACCACCGCGGGCACCGGGGCCGAGGCCACGCGCAACGCCGTGATCTCCAGTTATGACCCGCCGTTTAAGAAAAGCCTGCGCGACGAGCGCATCCAGCCGCAGGTGGCTTTGGTCGATCCCGAGCTTTCGGTCAGCGTGCCGCCGGAAGTGACCGCGGCCAGCGGTATGGATGCGATCACGCAGTTGATCGAGAGCTACATCTCGCGCAAGAGCCGGCCGATTCCCCAGGCGCTGGCTGTGCAGGGGCTCAAGCTGGCCTTCCCGGCGCTGGCCGACGCAGTGCAAGACGGCGCCTGCCGGCCGGCGCGCGAGAGGATGGCCCACGCGGCCTTGCTCTCGGGCCTGGCGCTGGCCAATGCCGGGCTGGGGCTGGCCCACGGCGTGGCCCCGGCGCTGGGGATTCACTGCCGGGTGCCGCACGGGCTGGCCTGCGCGGTGATGCTGCCCGCGGCGCTGCGTGTGAACCGCCAGGTGCGCCGCCAGGAGTTGGCCCGCCTGGCCCACGCGCTGTTTCCGCGAGTCTCGGCCCGAAAGCCCGACGAAGCGATCGACGTGCTCGTCGCCGAGATCGAATCGCTCTGCCGGCGCGTGGGTGTGCCCGAGCGGCTCGGCGCGCTGGGCGTGCGCCGCGAACAGATTTCCGCGCTGGTGGCCGGCTCGCGGGGCAGCAGCATGTCGGGCAATCCGCGCGAGCTGACGGACGAAGAGCTTGCGGCGCTGCTGGAAGAGATGCTCTGAGAGGGCAAGAGGGTTTGGTAGCCGCCGAAAGCCGGACGGCGGAGTCCTTGTGGGGTGGGTCGAGCGACAGCGAGACCCACCGGCAAGGCAAGATGGTGGGTCTGCGCCTTCGGCTTGACCCACCCTACGAACTTCGGCTTGACCCACCCTACGAACTAGCCACCGTCGCCAGACGGTGGAAGTGTCTGTAGCCATCGTCGCCAGACGGTGGAACAAGTCCTGGCAAAGGCGACCGGCAGCCGGCAGCAACCATCCACGCTCTGGCGAGCGTGGCTATTGTGTCCTGTTTAACTTGGGGGAGGGGGAT
>CAYXPN010000003.1:20669-49436 GCA_964467075.1 uncultured Planctomycetaceae bacterium | reverse complement strand
GTGGTCTCTGAAGTGTGACTGTCGCAACCAGCGCCTGTATTGATGCTACACTCTCAAGATTTGATCCGAATGCGTGTCCCCAAGCCCGTAACCGTTCACGGGCCGCCATTGTCGCCTTTCGCTCCGCGAAAGTGGCGCTGCTTTCGCGGAGCGAAAGGCGACTATCCACGCGAAATGGCCCGAAAACGGGCAGCGGCCCGTGAACGGTTACGAAAGGGCGCGATACCGTACCAAGGCGCGCTGCAACACCGGACGTCCAGCCGCCTGACGAGTCACGAAAACCACCTTCCGAGGAACGGACCTCCCCGATGTTGACCCTCGTACTGTTGGCCGTGTTTTTCGCCTGCGTGGCCGCGCTCTATTTGGAGGGCATGTGGGGCAATGCCATCCGGTTGATCAACGTGGTCACCGCGACGCTGCTGGCTGTAAACTTCTTCGAGCCCGCGGCTGCCTGGCTGGCCGGCTGGAAGCCTTCGTACACTTATCTTTGGGATTTCCTGATCCTCTGGGGGTTGTTCGCCCTGTTCGTCTCGCTGCTGCGCGCGGTGACCGACCTGCTCTCGCGCGTGAAGGTCCGCTTCCTGAAGATCGTGGATCGCATCGGCAGCGGCGTGTTTGCCGTGTGCGTGGGCTGGGTGATGGTCTGCTTTACGGCCATGAGCCTGCACGTGGCCCCGCTGGGCGAGGATTTCTTTCGCGCGTCGTTCCAGCCCGACTCGCCCGCGGAGCGGAACTTCTTCGGCCTGGGGCCGGACCGCATGTGGCTGGCCTTTGTGCAGAAGTGCTCCCGGGGGTTGTATTGCCGCACGCTCTCCAGCGAGGAGCTGGCCCGCCGGCGCTACGGCCTGGCCAAGGACGAACCCGAAGGGCAGCGCAAATTGGCCGTGTTCGACCGCCATAGCGATTTCATCTACAAGTATCGACAGCGCCGCGTCAACCTCGAGGCCCACATCAGATCCACCGGCCGGCTGCGCGTGCGCGACGAGAACTTCGAGGAACACTACTGAGCCCGCATGTCGCCCCCGGAACGCATCGCGCTGAGTCCCGAGCCCGAGCTGGTCCGATACCACGCGCTGAGCGCCGCGGCGGTGACCGGGCTGGTGCTGGGAATCCTCTCGCCGCTGGCGCTGGTCGGGCCTGCGCTTTGGGTGCTCCCTTTGCTGGCCGGGGCACTGAGCCTGCTGGGGCTCTGGCGGATTACCCGGCGCGAGGAGCTGGTCGGGCGCGGGGTGGCGCTGGCCGGGTTGGTGCTGGCGGTGAGCATGGGTGTGGCGGGTGCGGTGGCGTGGTGCGGCCATCGCTGGCTGGTGGTGCGCGAGGCCCGGCAATATGCCGATATGTGGTTCGACCACCTGGCCGGCGGCCGGCCGGAGAAGGCGTTTCTGCTCACCTTGCCGCCGCGCTGGCGTCCGCGCCTGGACGATGAGGTCTGGCAATACTACCGCACCGGGCCCCGTTGGCGCGAAGGTCTTCAGAACTACGTGGCGCCGGCCGGAAAGGGCGAGCCGCCCAACCTGGTGCGCACCTTGCTTGCGCTCGGCCCGCACGCCACGGCCCGCTACTACGAATACGCCGGAAAGACACAGAAGCAGGGCAATCAGGTGATCTACCTGATCTATGCGGTCACCTTTCAGCGGGCCGCTGCTCCCGGCGAGGCGCCGACAGGCGGAGACCCGGGCCATCTTCCACACGCTGCGGCGAACGCCGGCCGGGCGTCGGCGCGGTCCGAGCCCTCGGCCCGCGCGGCCGAGACCTTCTTTGTGCTCTTGGAGCTGATGCGCCACTGCGAGCAGGACGGCCGGAGCAACTGGCAGCTTCGCAGCGCCACCGGCGGAGTGCGCCCCGCGGAATTCCGAGCGCCGTAGGTCCGGACCCCAGCGAAGAGGCGAGGTAAGCGGCGTGAGCCGCCGGTTCAACCATCGCGCCACCAGTGGCGAGCCGCAGGCGTGAGCCTGCGGTTCGGTCGCCACTCTCGACCGGCCTTCCACTGCGTTCGGTCGGCACTAGCATGGAATCCGGCACACCGGCGGCGGAAACGACCGGATGCTCATTCCACCCGAACCGGGAGCTAACGCTCCCGGCTCGCCGTGCGCCTCACGTGCCCGGCTCGCCGCTCGTGCGCTCTCGGCGATCCTTCGCAACGCACCCGAATTCGCAACCACCACAACACTGGGTCGCCGGCAAGCACCTACTCTTCCCCCGCGGCCCAGCGGATAGCGCCCAGCAGGAGCTTCGGGTAGTTGGGGTTCTTCCAGGCCTGGCTGTCGTGGCCGAGCATCAGGTAGAACACCCGGCTCTTGCCGTACTCGTGAACCCAGGCGATCTCGGGGTCGTTGTCGGGATGGTCCGTCTTGAGCAGCACGCGTACGTCCGGCGCGGTGTAGTAGTTGTTGTAGGTCTCGTCGTGGATGGTGAAGTCTTTCAGCCCGCGGGTGATGGGATGATCGGAGTCGGCCACGCTGATCTGCATGTCCTGGCCGTGGGTCCAGCCGGACTTGCCGTAGCGCCGGCCGTCGAGTTGCGTTTCCTGGACAAAGAAACGCCCGCCGATGATGCGCACGAATTCGTCCCAGTCGCGATGGGCCCCCAGGTTGTGGTGCAGCGAGACCACGCCGATGCCCTGCTCGAGCAGCTTGACGAAGTTCTCCTGCTCAGCGGGCGTGATGCCCCGGACCATGTCGTACATCACGATCACGTCGTAGTCCTTCTCCAGCCCGGGCTTGAGCAGGCCGGCCGACTCCGGCAAGGGGGCCTTGGTGTACTTCACCCCGGGCAAAGCGTCGAACATGGCGAAGAAGGGCTCCTGCTCGAACCCGTGGCCGCCGAAGGTCAGCAGCACGCGGAGCGCCTTCCCTTGGTCCGCCTCAGCGGCCTCAAGCGGCACAGCCGCCATCGCCGCTGCCGCACAGACCATTCCCAAAATCAACCAGCGTTTCACGGCAATGCTCCTTTCCGATCGTGAGGTGCTCCAAAACGGCGACAACCATGCGGGCTTGCGCGTCGGGTGCCACTGCTGGCTTGTCCAGCAGTGTGATCACCCGGCAACGGAAGCGCGTGCGTGCGAGCACGCACCCTACGCGCCGTGGCGCCCGGCGCAGGCCCGCACGGTGCCACACCAGCTTAGCCTGCGCGCCGCGGCGGGGTCAAGCAAGTCGAGCCGAGTGCGGAATCGTGGCCGGGCCTGGCGGCGCGCGCCCCCCACCACTGCCTTGCTGCGCCGGCCGCTCTATAATGAGGGCAGAAGGGCGCCGCTGCCGGGGCGTGTGTGGTGTGCCGAGGCGGGTCTGCACCCGAGGCCATGATGGGCGACGTGCTGCTGGTCAACATGCCGTTCTTCCACCTGCGCTGGCCCAATCTGGGGCTGGGCCTGCTGGCCGCGGCATTGAAACGGCAGGGGATCGGCTGCCGGGTGGCGTATCTGAATTTCGATCTTGCCGAGCGCGTGGGGCTGGAATCGTACCTGTGGATCGCCGACCAGTTCGCTTTTGTCTTGGGCGGCGAACGGCTCTTTGCCCGAGAGTACTTCGGCGACCGGTTGCCCGACGACGCGAGCTACTGGCGCGAGGTGCTGCTGCCGGCCGATGCGGGACTGGAGACAGAAGACCGCGGCGAGTACGAGCGGATCGGCCGCTGTGTGGGCCCCTTTCTGGACGCCTGCCTGGAGGCAGTGGACTGGCGGCGTTACGAGGTGGTGGGCTTTGCCGCTTCGTTCCAGCAGACCATGGCCTCGATGTGCCTGGCGCGGCGCATCAAAGAGCTTCGGCCGCAGACCACGATCGTGCTGGGCGGGGCGGCCTGCGAAGGCGAGATGGGACCCGAGCTGCTGCAATGGTTTCCCGAGGTGGATTTCGTGTTTAGCGGCGAGGCCGACCTGACGTTTCCCGTCCTGGCCGAGCGCTTGTTGGCCGGACGGGCCCTGGAGCCTTTGCCGCCGGGAGTGATCGGCCGCCGGGCGCACGAAGTCCCTTCGGTCCCGCTGTCCGAGCAGTCCCCGCCCGGTCGCAGCCATCGAAACGCAGATTTCAGCCGCGCTGGCCCCGACTTGCTTTGCGCGGGGCCGCAGTCCGACGGCGGGCGCGCCCATGCCGCGGTGGCCATGGTCGAGGAGCTGGATCCGCTGCCCTTTCCGGATTTTGCCGACTACTTCGCCCGGCTTGAGCGTAGCGGGCTCAGAGAGCAGATCGAGCCGCTCTTGGTTTTCGAAACCTCGCGCGGCTGCTGGTGGGGCCGGAAACACCATTGCCTTTTCTGCGGGCTCAACGGCGCACGGCTGGCCTTCCGCAGCAAGAGCCCGAACCGCGCGCTCGAGGAGCTGCGCTATCTGGCGGGCCGCTACGGGGTGCGCCGGGTCTGCTGGGCCGACAACATCCTTGATCCCCGCTATTTCCGCTCGTTGCTGCCGATGCTCAAAGAAGCGGGGCTGGGCGTGAAATTTGAATGCGAGATGCGCACCAGCCTGCGGCGGGAAGATGCCCGGCTGCTCGTCGACGCCGGCCTGGGCGCAGCCCAACTGGGCATCGAGACCTTTGCCACCGGGGTGTTGAAACTGGCCGGCAAGGGAACCACGGCCGTCGAGAACCTCCAGGCCCTCAAGTGGTTCTCCGAGGCGGGGATCGAAGTGAAATGGAACCTGCTCTACGGTTTCCCGGGAGAGGACCCGCAGGACTACGCCGCGCTGGCCGAGCTGCTGCCTTCGCTGTTTCATTTGGCGCCGCCGCAAGCGGTGGGCCGGGTGCGCCTGGATCGTTTCTCGCCTTACTTTGAGAATCCGGCCCGTTTCGGCATGGCGGCAGTGCGCCCCCACCGCAGCTTCGCTTTTGTCTATCCTTTCGCGGCCGACGCGTTGGCCCGGCTGGCATACTACTTCGAGTTCGACTACGCCGACGGGCGCACGCCGGAGGAGTACGCACAAGCTGTGCTGCGCGCGGCGGGCCAGTGGCAGCAGCTCGGCGGCACGGTGAGCCTCCGCTACTGGGACCGGCCGGACGGCGTGCTGCTGATTACCGACACGCGGCCGGAGGCCGAGACGTTTCAGCGGCGCTTAAGCGCCTGGCAGCGCGAGCTGTACCTGTATTGCGATCCCGCGCACACCGCCGCAGAGGTTTATCAGTTCGCGGCCCGGGAAATGCCCGCACCCAAGCCAAACGAACAGCAGATCGCCGCGGCCCTCGAACAGTGGGTGCAGGCCGGCATCATGGCCTGCGTGGACGGAAAGTATCTGAGCCTGGCGCTGCGCGCGGAGTCGTAGGCGGGTAGCCACGTTCGCCAGAACGTGGACGGCACTCGACGCTTTCCTGATTCATCCGTCCACCGTCTGGCGACGGTGGCTACCGGCGACGGTGGCTGCACGGTTTAGGTTTGAGACACCCCTGGCTGGCGAAGGCCGGCCGACGTGGTACACTTGCCGGACCGGCAGACAGGTTGGATTCTCCCGAGCGGACTACGGCGCTGATGCATTCCTCGGCGGGCACAAGCAGTGGTCTGGAGGCCCAGCGCGAAAAGCGCCGCGTGGCCCTTTCCTCGCTCCTTGCCGCGCTGGTGCTGGTGGGGATGAAGCTGGGCGTGGGCCTGTGGACCAACAGCTTGGGCCTGCTCTCCGACGCCGCCCATTCGGCGCTCGATCTAGTGGCCGCGGGGCTCACGCTCTGGGCGGTGCACATCTCGGGCAGGCCGGCCGACCGCGAGCACACCTACGGCCACGGCAAGTTCGAGAACCTCTCGGCCTTGGCCCAGACGGGACTGTTGCTTTTGACCTGCGCATGGATCATCTACGAGGCGATTAATCGGCTGTTGGGCGGCGGCCACGGCGAAGTGGAGCCCAACGTCTGGGCGTTCCTGGTGGTGATCGTTTGCATCGTGGTGGACGTGTCGCGTTCGCGGGCCTTGCACGCCGCAGCGCACAAGTACCGCAGCCAGGCCCTCGAGGCCGATGCGCTCCACTTTGCGACCGACGTGTGGTCGTCGCTGGTGGTGCTGGGGGGATTGACAGGGGTGGTGATTGCCAAGCGTTGGGGACCAGCCTGGCTGGTGGGGGCCGACGCCGTGGCCGCGCTGCTGGTGGCCGCGGTGGTCATCTGGGTGGGCATGCGCCTGGGCCGGCGCTCGGTCGACGAGCTGCTCGACCGCGTGCCCCGCGACCTCCAGCAACGCCTGCGCCAGGCCGCGGCTAGTGCGGCCGGCGTGGAAGAGGTCACCCAGGTGCGCGTGCGCCGCAGCGGACCCACGGTGTTTGCCGACATCACGCTGGGCGTGGACCAGAACACGGGCTTCGAGCAGGCCCACTCGATCAGCGAGCGTGCCGAAGCCGCGGTGCGCCGCGTGTTGCCCGCGGCCGACGTGATCGTCCACGTCGAGCCGGTCTCGTCCGGCACCGAGGACTTGACCACCACGGTGCGCCTCTTGGCGGCGCGCCACGGAGTGGGGGCCCACGGCATCCGCATCTACGAGCTGCGCTCCGGCCGGTCGCTGGAGCTGCACGTGGAGGTGGACCAGTCGCTCACGCTGGAGGAGGCCCACCAGCAGGCCTCACAGTTCGAGCAGGACGTGCGCCGGGCCTTGCCGGAGTTGGCGCGCATCGTGACCCACATCGAACCCGCGGGCGACGCGGCTGCGACCCGCGAAGCCCAGCCGGTCGGGCAGCTCCAGGTGCTCAAGCTGCTGGGCGAGTTTCGCGAGCAGAGCCCCGTTGCGTTTCAGGCCCACGACGTGCGCGCCCAACAGGTGGGCGAGGAGCTGTCGGTCTCGCTGCACTGCACGCTGGAGGCCGACACGGCGATCACCGTCGCCCACGACCTGACCATGCGCCTGGAGGATTTCCTGCGCGAACGGATTCGCGGGCTGGGGCGCGTGGTGATCCACGTGGAGCCGCCGGAGTAAAGTGGAGATGGGAAGTCGGAACGTGGCGAGCCGCGAGCGCCAGTTCGCGGTTCGGGCAGCACCAAGTCGGAGGTCGGAAGGCGGAAGTCGGAAGGCGGCAGGGTGGCACGCCCTCAGAGGGGCGTGGGTAACACTCCAGCCAAGTAACGTAGGCCGGAACAAGTCGCGCTAGCGACGGCGTTCCGGCATCAGGATTCGTGGTTTGCCTCCGAGCGAAACGTTGTTCCTGTACGCGGACGGGACGGATTTGTGCCGGAACGGCGCTGCGCTTGTTCCGGCCTACGATACTTGTTCCGGGCTACGATACTGGGTGCCCCGCGTGGCTTGCGATGGGCGGGCCGCAATGGTTCAATGGTGGCGCCCCGTTTCCTCAAACCCTTGGGAGATGAAACCATGCAACGACACAACCGGATTTCAGAACTTGTCGAGGTATTACTTCCCGGGGCTTCGCTTTGCTCCAGCCCCGGCCACCCGCCGTTTCCTCAAACCCTTGGGAGATGAAACCATGCAACGACACAACCGGATTTCAGAACTTGTCGAGGTATTACTTCCCGGGGCTTCGCTTTGCTCCAGCCCCGGCCACCCGCGCCCGGGCACGGGATCGGGGAAACAATTCGTTTGCAAGTTCTTGGCGCGGCAGTTGACGGGACTGCTGGCGCTGGGAGTAGCAGCGGGAATGCTCATGGGCCTGTTCGGTCGCACCGCGGCGGCCGCGCAACCAGGCCCGCCCAATATCGTCTTCCTCTTGACCGACGACCAGCGCTGGGACACGCTCCGCTGCATGGGCAACCCTATTATCCAGACGCCCAACATCGACCGCCTGGCCGAGCAGGGCGTGGTCTTCACCAATTGCTTTGTCACCACGTCGATCTGCATGACCAACCGGGCCTGCATCTTCACCGGGCAGTACACGGCCCGCCACGGCGTGTGGAGCTTCAGCACCAGTTTCACTCCGGAACAGCTTCGCTGGACGTATCCCGGCCGGCTGAAACAGGCCGGCTATTACCTGGGGTTCATCGGCAAGTGGGGCGTGGGCAAGCCGCCCGAGGACTTGTTCGACTACGACCAGGGTTGGCCCGGCCAGAACCGCTATTTCCACCAGCAGGACGGCCAAACCGTGCACCTGACCCGCATCATGAGCGACCAGGCCATGGAGTTCTTCGACGGCCTGCCCGAGGACCGGCCCTTCTGTCTGTCGATCAGTTTCAAGGCGCCCCATTGCCAGGACGGCCACCCGGACCAGTTCCTCTACGACCCCGAGTTGGAACCGCTCTACCAGGACGTGACCATTCCGCCCGCCCCCTTGAGCGAGCCGGAGTTCTTCGCCGCCTTGCCGGAGTTCATGCGCCAGTCGGAGAACCGTGTGCGCTGGCAGATTCGCTTCTCCACGCCGGAGAAGTACCAGGAAATGGTCAAGGGCTACTATCGGCTCATCAGCGGCGTGGACCGTGTGGTGGGACGCGTGCGCAAGAAGCTGCGCGAAAAAGGCCTGGAAGGCAACACGGTGATCATCTTCTCGGGCGACAACGGGTTCTACTTGGGCGAGCGCGGGTTTGCGGGCAAGTGGCTGGCCCACGAAGTGTCGATCCGCGTGCCGCTGGTGGTGTTTGATCCGCGCCTGCCCGCGGAAAAGCGCGGCCAGCGCCGCGAGGAGATGGCGCTGAGCATCGACCTGGCGCCCACGATCCTGGCTCTGGCCGATGCGCCGATCCCCGAACAGGTGCAGGGCGAGAGCCTGCTGCCGCTCATTCAGGGCCACAAGACGCCGTGGCGCACGGAGTTCTTCTACGAGCACCTTTTCAAGCACGCGCGCATTCCCGCCAGCGAGGCGGTGCGCGACCAGCGTTTCAAGTACATCCGCTATGTCGAGAGCGATCCGCTGTACGAGGAGCTCTACGACCTGAAGGCCGACCCGCACGAGGCCCACAACCTGGCCCCGCTGCCCGAGTATCGGGCGAAGCTCGACCAGATGCGCCGCCGCTGGCAGGTTTGGCACGAGCGCGCCGCCACGAGCGACTCGCCGAGCGAGCTGCCGGCAACGCGCGCCGAGTAGGGCTGAGTAGGGCGGCGAGCCGGGCACGTCAGTGCCCGGTTGGGGTCGAACGACCATCAGACTCCGTGTGCGAACAGAGCGAGCCCCGAGGTTTATCCCCGGGGGAGGCGGCGTTGGCAATGGTTCGTGCGCCCGGCGGGATGAACCCGCCGGCTCGTCAGTTTTTCCCGGCTCGGTTGTCAACCACCTTGAGCCGCCGCGTGCCGTCAACCCACCAGCAGCACCACCAGGCGCTTTGGGCCGTGAACGCCCAGGATGAGTATCTTCTCGATGTCCGCGGTGCGGCTGGGGCCGGTGATGATGACCAGCTCCCCGCGCCGCTCCGGCTCGGCACACAAGGCGGCCAGCCCGTCGAACGCCGCGGGCAGGTGCTCGGCCAACTGCTCCCGGCGTGCCACCACGATGGAGACCGGCGGCAAATAGCAGAGCATGCGCTCCTGGGCCGTGTGGCAGGCCACCACGCAACTGCCCGTGTCGGCCAGCAGCTTCTCGGCCGCCAGCAAGCCCGCGGGAATGCCGGCCATCTCGGCCGGCGCCCATTGTGGGTCGAGGCCCCTCACTCGCCCGGCGGGCAGTGCGCCGAGCAGCTCGGCCAGCAGCGGGTGGTCCATGGCCGCGATCTGCTGCCAGCCGGACTGGTCTATCAGGCTGAGAAGCTGCTGCCGAGCCTCCTCGATCGAGCGGCAGCGGATCGTCTCGCCGTGTACGGCCGTCAGCTCCTCGACAAAGCGCCGGGCCAGCGCATCGGCGTCCGCATTGGTGCGCGGCCAGACCTCGGACACAGGCGGCAGGGGCTCGTCCGCACCCGCCCGGTCGCGCAGGGCCTCGCGCATGTTCTGGAGCACGCCGTCGCGGCTCGAAGGCGTTGGATCAGGCATGGCGGCCTCAAGTGTGGGTGGTCGTTAGGTTTGACACTCGACAATGCGCCGGGCAGTAAACGGTAAACGCTCGGCAATCGGGCGGTGCTCAACCCTCGGGCGTTTGGCGCCTGCGCCAGCGCGTGCGAAAGGCCGGGCCGGGAATCGCGGGCAGGGCCCGGCCGCGCGTCCACGCGCCCAGCTTGCCGGGGTGCCAGGGCAGCAAGCGTGCCAGGCGCACGCCCCAGCGTACCGCCCACATGGCCAGCCGATAGCGCCACGGCCCGCTCATGGCCCAGGCCCAGCCCTTCCACATCAGCCGTTCGGTCCAGCTTCGCACGGGCGAGCGCCGGCTGGTGGCCAGATAGCGCAGGTGGACCAACTGATGGGCCAGGTCGATCTTCACCGGACACACCTCGGCGCAGGCACCGCAAAGCGACGAGGCAAAGGGCAACAAGCCGGCCTGTTCCAGGCCCACCAGCCCGGGCGTGACGATCGCCCCGATCGGCCCGGGATACACCCAGCCATAGGCCCAGCCGCCCGTGCGCCGATAGACCGGGCAGGCGTTCAGGCACGCGCCGCAGCGGATGCAGTGCAGGGCCGCGCGATGGGCCGGATCGCGCAGCATGTTGGTGCGCCCGTTGTCCAGCAGGATGATGTACAGCTTACGCCCGGCCACCGGGCCGTGGACCAGGTGGGTATAGGTGGTCAGCTTCTGGCCCGTGCCGCTGCGTCCCAGGAGGTTAAGAAACAGGGGCAGGTCGGCCAGTCGGGGGATGACCTTCTCGATGCCCACTAGCGCGACGTGTACGGGCGGGCAGGCGGTGGACAGGCCGGCGTTGCCCTCGTTTTCCACGATCACCAGCGTGCCGGTATCGGCCGCGGCGAAGTTGGCGCCCGAGACGCCCAGGTCCGCCTCCAGATATTCCCCGCGCAGGTGGCGGCGGGCGATATCGGTGAGGCTCTGGTGCTCGGCACTCATGGGCTCACCCAGGCGCTGGGCGAACAGCCGGCCTACTTCCTCGGCCGACATGTGCAGGGCGGGGGTGACGATGTGCGTGGGTCGCTGGCCGGCGAGTTGCACGATGTACTCGCCCAGGTCGGTTTCCATCACGCACACGCCCCGGGTTTCGAGCACGTGGTTGAGGTTGATCTCCTCGCTGACCATGGACTTGGACTTGACCGCCAGCCGCACGCTGTGCTCGGCCACGATGCGCAACACGTGGCGGTTGGCCTCTTCGGCATCGCGCGCATAGAGCACCGTGGCGCCCTTGGCGATCATCTTCCGTTCAAACTCGACGACCAGTTCGTCCAGATGGGCCACGGCCCAGGACTTGATCTGGCGGGCGGCCTCGCGCCACTGCTGGAAATAAGGGATGGCATCGGTGATCTGGCGGTTGTGTTTGCTCGATCGCTCGGTCGACTCGCCCAGCGCAGGCGAGCCGGCCGGTTCATAGAGCCCCCGGTTCTGCTCCTTCCAGAAGGCGGCACCGCTGAGTTCCGCTTGATCCGATTTCAGATTGGCGTTCATGGTGGTGACTCGTGCTCTTCGATGTCGGCATCAACGGCGTGTTGGGTGGCACGCCCGGGGGTTGGGTGGCACGCCCGGAGTGAAAGCGACGGGCGTGGCCCTCCATGATCCGTGCGTTGTTGGAGGGACGCGGTCCCTCGCGTCCGTCCGTCCCCCGATCATGCGGCCACGACAAAGCGTGGCCCTCCATGATCCGTGCGTTGTTGGAGGGACGCGGTCCCTCGCGTCCGTCCGTCCCCCGATCATGCGGCCACGACAAAGCGTGGCCCTCCAAATCGAAGCAAGCCCTTTTGAGGGCGTGCCATCCGCCGGCAGCGCAGCCGCGCGGATGGTGATTCGAACCCAACCGGGAGCTGACGCTCCCGGCTCGCCGGCGAGGCTACATATCCCCTCGGCCGTTGCCGTCCAGGCCCTCGACCAGCACCTCAGCGATGTGCATGGTGCGGATGTGTTGCAGCTTCGGATCGCGGCGCAGGATGCCGCCCACGTGCATCAGGCAGCTAATGTCGTTGGAAACCACCACCTCGGCCCCGCTGCGGGCGATGTTCGCCACCTTGGTCCGTCCCATGGCCAGCGAGGTTCCGGGCATCTTCACGCTGAACGTGCCGCCGAAGCCGCAGCACTCCTCGATGTTGGGCAGCTCGCAATACTCGATGCCGCGTACGCTTTGAAGCAGGCGCAGCGGCTGCTCGGTCAGGCCCAGTTCGCGCCGGCCGTGGCAGCCCATGTGCAAGGTCACTTTGTGGGGGAAACGGGCCCCGGTATCGGTCACTCCCAGGATGTCCACCAGGAATTCGGTCAGTTCGAACACCCGCCGCCCCACGCCGACGATCTCCGCCGCGGGATCGGCCTGGCCGAAGAACACCCGGCACATGGCCGTACACGAGCCCGACGGACACACGATCCAGCGATAGGGGGCGAACACGCGGCAGAAGTGGCGGATCACCTGCCGGGCCTCGTCCCAATAGCCGGAATTGAAGGCCGGCTGGCCGCAGCAGGTCTGCTCGGGCGGAAACTCTACGGGCACACCCTGGCGACGGAGGATTTCGGCCGTGGCCTCGGCAATCTGCGGATAGAACTGGTCGATGTAGCAGGGGATGAACAGGGCCACCGGCTCGCCCGGCTGATAGGGCGGGCGGTCCTCGCGGGGGGCCATGGATGGGCCGGTAGCGTCCATGGGTCTCTCGTGTTGGTGGGAAACGGGCGATCAGCCGGGGTGAACGGCTTTCCTATGAATAACACCCCGCAAGGCGGCCGGCCAGTGGGACCGCCGTTTTCGCAGCAGTCATTTCAGCGCCGCCACGATCGTCTCGAGGTTGTGGCGCACTGCGCCGACGTACGTGGCCTCGGGAGTGCCTTCTGGGCCAAGGGCGTCGGAGTACAGCTCGCCGCCCACGGCCAGCCGGTGGCCGCGCGCAGCACAAGCCTCGACCAGGGCCCGCACGTTCTTGAGCGGCACACTGCTCTCGACAAACACCGCCTTCACCTGTCGGCGGACCAGCAGATCGACCAACTGGTTGACCGCGGCCAGGGCTGCTTCGTCGGCCGTGCTGATCCCTTGCAGCCCGTGCACCTCCACGTCGTAGGCCGCCCCGAAATAGCCGAACGCATCGTGGGCCGTGACCAACATGCGGCGCTCGGCCGGGATCGCAGCCAGTCGGCGCCGACATTCCTCGTCCAACTCGGCCAACTGCCCGCCATATGCCGCGGCATTGTTGCGAAAATCGTCGGCATGTTGCGGGTCCAGCGCGGCCAGTCGCTCGGCCACGTCCAGCCCGCACTGCGACCAAAGCGCCACGTCGAACCACACGTGGGGATCATACACGTCCGCGGCGCCGGGCTGCTTGCGCAGGCGCGGGTCCTGCTGCTCGACTCGAATCGCGGTGACGGCGAAGACGGGCTTCTGCCGGGCGAGCTCCTCCAGCAGATCGGCCAGGCGCCCCTCCAGGTGCAGCCCGTTGTAAAACACCGCGTGCGCGCCGCTGAGCTTGCGCACGTCGCCGGGCGTGGCCTTGTAGAGATGCGGGTCCACGCCGGGGCCCATCAGGGCCTCGACTTCCACGTGAGTCCCGCCCACCTGGCGCAGCAGGTCCGCCACATAGCCGGTCGTACACACCACGCGCATCGGGTAATGGCGCGAACCAGCACCACCCGTGCCGGCCGGCCCGCAGCCCGGCAGGATCGCCAGCCACACCGCGGCCGTGATCCAGGCGATGTGCAGCCGGGGTGTCGGCCATGCGTTTTCAGGGCGCGCCACCCCGCGGCGTGCGGTGCTCGGCCGCGGGCCAGCATCGCCTGATCGCTGCTGGACAGCAGGCAGTGTCTGATAGTCGTAGCCACGCTCGCCAGAGCGTGGTGCGCCATCGACCAACGCCTTGCGGCAGGCAGATTCTTCCACCGTCTGGCGACGGTGGCTACAGCCGGAAATCGCTGTTATCGGATCCGGCCTAGCCCGATGGAGCATTTGGAAGCGGTGACTGTGCATCCGGACATTTTACTTGTGTGGGAAATAGAGGGACACTGGGAGCGAGCAAGCGGCGCGGGGAATCCCAGGGCGCGGGGGAACGCGTTGTGCGGGAAATACGCCGTTGCGGCGAAAACGAATAGCCCTGCGACCCCCACGGCCGATGTCAACCACGGGAAGCCGGCCGGTGTGGCCTGGCTGTGCGGCCCGCGGCGATCGATCCGAAGCACGCGGCCGGCAAGGCCCCTGCAGGCCGCGGCACCAGCCGACCCCCGACCAGGCCGGTCGAAAATTGACGTGCCGGCCGGCGATTCCTAGATTGGATGGTAGGATGGTGAGGGTTTTTGCGGCCCGGTGGCGATCGCCGGTCCCCGCGGTCCCCAGGGGGGCGAAGCTCAGATGCAGGTAGCCCGACGGTGTTGACCTACTTCAAGCGATACCGCATGGAGATCGGCTTGGCCGGGCGCGACCTGTTGCCGCGCCCGCTGCCCGAGGGATACGCCATCGTGGTCTGGGACGGCGCGCTTTTGGATGCCTTTGCGCTGGCGAAGTATCACAGCTTCCGGGAGGAGATGGACGCGCATGTGTTTCCCTGCCTGGGCGAGCTGGCGGGGTGTCGCCGGCTGATGAGCGAGATTGCCGCGCGCCCGGGCTTTCTGCCGGGCGCCACCTGGCTGGCAGTTTATCGTCTTGACGGCGCCACGCGCGAGGAGTATTGCGGCACCATCCAGGGGATTCGCGACCGGTCCGGCGCGGGGGCCATCCAGAACCTGGGAATCGTTCCTGGACATCGGGGGCTCGGGCTGGGCACCGCGCTGTTGCTGCGCGCGCTGGACGGGTTTCGGCGGGCGGGGATCGACCGGGTCCACCTGGAAGTGACCGCGGAGAACGACGGGGCCATCCGGCTCTACGAGCGCTTGGGCTTCCAGACCGTCAAGATCGTGTACAAGTCCGCTGAGGTGGCCTATTGCTGAGCCGCAGGCCGGAGCAAGTCGTAGGCCGGAACAAGTCGCGCAAGCGACGCCGTTCCGGCAGCCAACGCGCCGGAACAGCGCTGCGCTTGTTCCGGCCTACAATACTTGTGGCAGCTCCGCGGGGAGGGCGCTTTCCGGTGCGGCCGGCTTGTCGGGAGCGGTCTTTCACCGGATAATCGCCTGTCGTGGCTGCCCGCTGTATCTTTTTCGCTGCACCAGTGTGGCTCGCTACCGCGGGTGCTCACCGGGAGCAGCGGTTTGGCGCCTGGTTTTCCCGGCCGACAGGGACGGAAAGTGAGCGAGATCAAATCCTGTACGTTTCCGAACGGCCTGGTGCTGGTGGCCGAACAGTTGGCGGCCCGGCAGTCGGCCGCCTTCACGTTCCTGGTGCCGGCCGGGTGTGCGAAAGAGCCCCAAGGCCGCGAGGGGCTCAGCGCGTTTACCTGCGAGATGGTCCAGCGCGGCAGCGGGCCGCGCGACCATCGCCGGTTCGTGCTCGACCTGGATCATTTGGGCGTGGAACGGACCGAATCGGTCGGCCATGCCCATCTGATGTTCGGCGGGGCCACGGTGGCCGACAACCTGGGCGCAGCGCTGGGGATTTACGCCGACCTGCTGCGCCGCCCGCACCTGCCCGACAGGCACCTCGAGGCCGCGCGCAGCCTCCTGCTCCAGGAGCTGCAGGCCGTTGAGGACGAACCCTCGCAGAAGCTGATGATCGAACTGCGCTTGGCCCACTACGGCGAACCCTGGGGCCGCCCGGCCCAGGGACGGCGCGAGGCGCTCCAGACCATCGGCATCCCGGACGTTCGCTGTTTCTTCGAAGACCACTTCCGGCCCAACGGCGCGATTCTGGGCGTGGCCGGGCGCTTCGACTGGCACGAGCTTCAACAGGCCGTCGCCGAGCTGCTGGGCGATTGGGCCCAGCAGGGCGAGCCGCGGCTGGCTGAAGGTAACGGCCGGGCCGCATACCGCCACCTGGGCTACGACTCCCAACAAACCCAGGTCGGCGTGGCCTGGCCCAGCGTGCCCTATCGCGACCCCGACTACTTCCGCGCCTGGGGCGCGGTGGGAGTGCTCAGCGGCGGGATGAGTGCCCGGTTGTTCACCGAGGTGCGCGAGCGGCGCGGGCTGTGCTACAGCGTCTATGCCTATTGCCACACCCTGCGCGATCGCGGGGCCGTGTTGTGCTATGCGGGCACCACCGCGGCCCGGGCCCAGGAGACGCTCGACGTGCTGGTGGCCGAGCTGCGGCGCCTGGCCCAAGGGGTCGAGGAACACGAGCTGGCCAGACTGAAGGCCCGCATGAAAAGCGCCCTGGTGATGCAGCAGGAGTCGAGCTTTGCGCGCAGCTCGGCGATTGCGCGCGACTGGTATCATCTGGGCCGGGCGCGCAGCCTGGAGGAGATCGACCGGCTGGTCGAGGAGCTTTCCTGCGAGAGCATCAACGCCTATCTGGCGGCACATCCGCCGGCCGAGTTCACCATCGTCACCCTGGGGCCAGAGGAATTGGAGATGCCCGGTGAAGTTTGAGCGGCACCGCCTGGCCAACGGCCTGGAAGTCGTGGCGGAGAGCGATCCGGCGGCCCATAGCGCGGCCGTGGGGTTTTTCGCGCGCACCGGGGCGCGCGACGAGACACCGGAGCTGGCCGGGGTGAGCCACTTCCTGGAGCACATGGTTTTCAAGGGCACGGCGCTGCGCTCGGCCGACGAGGTGAACCGCGAGTTCGACCGGCTGGGCGCCCACTACAACGCCTTTACCAACGAGGAAAACACCGCCTATTACGCGGCCATGCTGCCCGAGTGCCTGGAGCCGGTGGTGGCCCTCTGGGCCGACGTGCTGCGCCCCGCCCTGCGCGCCGAGGACTTCGAGCTGGAGAAACAGGTGATCCTCGAAGAAATCCGCATGTACGAAGACCAGCCGCCGTTCGGTGCGGATGAGAAATGCCGGGCCGCCTATTTCGACGGCCATCCGCTGGGCAACAGCGTGCTGGGCACCGCGGAGAGCATCTCTGCGTTGCTGGTCGAAGCCATGCGAGGTTACTTCCAGCGGCGCTACTCACCCGGCAACGTGCTGCTGGCCGCGGCGGGCAAGCTGGAGTTCGCCGCGCTGGTGGATTGGGCCGAGCAATATTGCGGCTCATGGCAAGGCGCGCCGGCTGCGCGCCGAGTGCTGCCCGCCGAAGGGCGCGCGGGGTTCCATCTGCTCCACAGGCCCGGCGCAGCCCACCAATACGTGATGCAGCTTTCCGCGGCGCCCGGGGCCGACCACGTGCGGCGCCGGGCCGCCAAGCTGCTGGCCATCGTGCTGGGCGACGAGCTGGGCAGCCGCCTCTACTGGGAGTTGATCGAGCCCGGCTGGGCCGAACACGCGGCTTTGCAGCACGGCGAATACCAGGATGCCGGCGTGTGGATGGCCACGCTCAGTTGCCAGCCCGATCTGGCCGCCGACAATCTGCGGCGCCTGGCGGACGTGTTCCTTGCGGCCCAGACCCAAGGCATCACGGCCGACGAGCTGGTCCAGGCCAAGAACAAGTACCGTGCGCGGATCGTGCTCCATGCCGAGCGCCCGCGCGGACGCCTGTTCGCCGTGGCCGACAACTGGCTCTACCGCGGCGAGTACCGCAGTGTCGAAGAGGAGCTGGAGGCGGTCGAGGCGGTTGCCTTTGAGGACCTCGCCGAGCTGCTCTCACAGTTTCCGCTCACCCCCGCCACGACCATGACCATCGGGCCGCTCACGTCGCTGGACGAGCGGGCCTGAGTGCTGCCGGCGCGATGGGGGCAGGACTGGTGGAACCGTTTAACGGCAAGCCGAAGGCGCCGGCTCCACAGGGGACGCCGCGGCGATGGACACAGTCGCCTGCGGCTCGCCGTTAAACGAGTCGGCGAGGCGCCGGCACCACAATGCACGGCCGGGTCTGTTCCCGATTCCCCCAAAACCATGCGCGATTCGCGGTTGAGTAGCGCGCGCAGAGCGATAGCGATGGGCGTGGTGGTTTGCCGATCGTGCAGTCGTCCTGTAGGGGCGACGCATGCGTCGCCCCTGCCGCGAGCCATGCGTCGCCCCTACCGATGACATGCTTTCGATGCGTGTTGCCAAGACAGCCAGGGCCTTTTGAAGGTGTGCCATCTACCGCTGACACGCTGTTCGACGGGCTGAAAACCGCGCCAGAAAATCCCGCCAAAAAAATTTCGCGCCGGCGCTTGCAATCGGCCGCGAATCTACTAAGCTCAACAAATCCTACCAGCCAGGTTTCCGCAGGATTCCCGGATCGCCGCAGGACGCACCCCCGCGATCCCGCTTGCCCGGGCCAGCGGAAACACCCACCCCGCGTGCCGTTGCGGCGCCCTTTGGAATGCTCGGCGGATGGTTCCTCGGAACCCCGTGCCGCCGGATGAGTAGCACGTGCTCTGCGCCCCGCAGGGCACCCTCCAAAGCCTGCTTGGCGCTGAGCGGCCCGCGGCAAACCGTTGCGTGGTTTCTGAAGGACGTTCCGCGATTCTGGCGGGAACAAGTTCAGGCGGTTTTGTAACCAGCAGAATCGGGCAACCCGGGAAGGAGGTGAGCGATGACGGTGAGGCTGATTGTTTGCACACTGGCGTTGTTGGTGGCGGATTCGAGCGACCATGCCCGAGAGTCGGCGCACGCGGTGCCCGCGCCCGCGCATGCCGGGGCAAAGGCTCCGGCAGCGCAGACCGAGCAGCCGGCCGCTGATCCGGCCGCGCAGCAGTCTACTGAGGCAGGGGAGGAGTCTACTGGGGCAGGGGAGGAGTCTACTGGGGCGGCGCAGCAGTCTACCGAGGCGGGGGAGCAGCCGCAGGACAAGGCGGCCGAGGGAACCGCGTCCTCAGACGCCAAGGCCGGGGACGGCGAGGGGGAGCCGGACAATCTGTTGCCCATCGAGGCGAACATCGTGTCGTACACGAATCGCGAACGCGAGCGCTATGGGTTGCCGCCGCTCAGGGTGGATCGGCGGCTGATGCTCTCGGCCCGGCGGCACTGCGGCTGGATGGCCCGGCGCCGCGCACTGGTGCATACCAGCCAGCCGGTGGCGGAGAACATCGCCATGGGGCAGCGCCACAGCCGCGAAGCCGTGCGGGCCTGGATGAATTCGTCGGGCCACCGGGCCAACATCCTCAACCGCCGCCACTCGCGCATCGGGGTGGCCGCCTATCGCACGCCCAGCGGCACGATCTTCTGGTGTCAGCAGTTCGGCCGCTGAGCCGTGCTGCGTGAGCAGCCGGCCGTTGTGGCAGAGAGTGCCGCGATGCACACCCCGGCTGCCGTGAGGGCAGACGGACGAGCCGCGTGCCTTGCGGCCCGCTCAAGAAAGGCCCTCCGCCGCGGCCGGCCCCGGATCGGCCGGACTGCGGCGGAGGAAACGCGCCTGTCACACTCGGGGAGACGGTCCGTCGTCTACTTGACCAGCACCAGCGGGCGGTGATCGGCAATGGTGCGGAAGACATTGCGGAGCTGGTCGGCGTAGTCGGTGACCGTCCCTCCGCCTGGCAGGTTGAAGTGGGCCCCGTTGGTCATATCGGCGATCTGCTGCATCAGGGCCGTGTCGGCGTTATCACCCAGGCTGATGGTCAGGATCGGCCAGCCGTGGTCGGCCGCCAATTGGGCCTGCTCCAGGGCGAACTCGTCGGCCGAGCCGTAGGGCCGGTTGGCCTGGCCGTCGGTCAACAGCACGATCATCTTGAACGCGCCGTTGCGGGCGTTGGCTTCGAGTTCTTCGCGGGCATACTGGATGCCCGCCCCGATGTTGGTGTAATTGTCGTAGTGGGCGGCCTGGCGGTGGACCATGGTCTCCTGAACCTGACCGAAATCGTCAGTCAGGCTGTGCTCGATCAGGGCGGTCTGGTCGGGCGAGTCGTAGATGGCCAGGGCCACACGATCCTCGATGTCCTCCACTTCCTGGAGGTATTCGAGGAACAAGACCGCGGCGTCTTTGACCGAGCCGACCGGCTGGGCGCTGACCTGCCAGAGGTCGGGCGTCTGGCTGGCCTTGGGTTTCTGTTCCAGCCAGTAGTTGATCAGCGTCATCAAGCCGTACATCTTGCGGTAGCCCGCGTTGCGCACATTGTAGCTCGACTTGACGTAGCTGATGTAGTCCTCCCAGCTTCCCGAAGGATAGGGATACGGCACGCCGTCGAGGCCGAAGGCCTCCATGATCGTGGCATAGTCGTCATCGAAGCGCTCGCCGCATCCCGGGCAGTCGCCGCTGCCGTTCTGGCCCGACTTGACCCACACCGTGTCGATCCGCTTGTAATAATTCGAGCCGGTGCCGCGGAAGGCGCCCGTCGTGCCGCTGAGGCCCTCGATCTTTTGCGTCGAGCCGTCGGAGAACTGCAGCACCACGTTCGACAGGTCCTTGGTCGACTCGACATACACGTCGTCGGAGCGGAAGGTGACGGTGATCTGTGGCAGGCTGGGATGGCTGGGCGGCTCGCCCACCACGGTCAGGTATTGCGGCGCGAACTGGAGGCTGCCGTACACGGGTGAGTCCAGCTCCTCGTAGATCTGCTGGAGGTTGGTCTCCACGCGCTCGCGCACCTCCTCGCCGTACTGGCCGATCCGCTTCAGTTCGCTGTCGTCGTTCATCGACCCCGACAAGTCGAGCACCAGGGCGATATCGCGGGGCTGGTAGCGGGCGATGGATTCGGAGCGGATGTCCAGCGGCACGGGCCGGTCTTCGAAGCCTTCGCCGTTGTAGACCCGCTCATGGGTCCGGAAAAACCGCCCGAAGAAACTGGGCACGTCGCGGTGATAGGCCACCACGCGCACGGTCGAGGGCATCACGTCGCCGGGCGTAAACGTGCGAGTGTCGGGATTCCAGTAGCCGACCTCGACGTCGAAATTGTCTTCGTGTTCGGCCATCAGGGTGGGCAGTTCGTCGATCCAGCCCTCGCCTTCGACCAGCAGGCGCTTTCCGGAGGGGTTCCGCACCAGGTACTCGAAGGCGGCCAGTTGGGCCTGATCACCGCCTTCGATCAGCGCACCCGCACCAGCCAGGGCCGCGGCATCGGTGGCCCGGTGCAACTCGCTGCGCACCGCCATCATGTAGCCGAGGTCCACACAGAATGCCAGAAAGGCCATCAGGCCCACCATCAACAGGGCGGCAAGAACCAGGACCGCTCCTTTGCGCTTCCTTGAACTGCCGACCGACCCTCGCACGCGGAAGCTTTTCGCGCGTAACATGGCTCACGACCCTCCAGAAAAGGACCACTACCCGTAACCAAGACGAGAACGACACAAACAAACAGGCGCGGTTGAATCGAAGGATCGGTCTACTTGAAGCATAGCTTACGAATCACGGGCGTGCGTCCCGGGGGAGTTTTCTTGGGGGCGCGGCAGCCGGCAGCCTGCGGCCCTTCCCGCGGCGGAAACGTATGAGCAGGGCCCAAGAACGCGCGGCCCCGGGCAGAAAGGTCAGCCAGGCCCGGGATTCATTCGCGGGGGAGCGCGTGTTTCGGGCCAAGTCGCGGCATCAGCAGGGGCGACGCATGCGTCGCCCCTGTCGGGGTCCGCGCTTCTCCCGGCTCGCAGCATGGCGCGTGGCGTGCGATGAGATGTGTCGCCCGCCGCGGAAACCTCAGCCGGCCAGGCGCGAGATGCGGTTGACCACCTGCAGGGCCCCGCTCTTCTCGGGCCGATAGCGATACTGCATCAGGTAGGCGTCTTCGGGCGTGTCTTCGTAGTAGTTGCGCAACACCGAGACCGCCCGAAACCCGTTCTCGCGGAAGAACAACTGGGCGGGCAGGTTGGTTTCGCGCACTTCGAGGAGGATACGGGTGCGGCCCTGGGCTGAGAGTTTGGCGATCAGCTTGGCAACCATCTGGCTGCCTACCCCCTGGCGGCGGCGATCCGCAGCCACGGCGAAATTGAGCACGTGGATGCGGTTTTTCTGCAGCTCATAGATCATGTAGCCGACCACGCGGTCCTCGTGCTCGGCCACCATCCCGATACAATTGCGCTGCCTGAGACAGCGGACAAAATCCTCGTCGGACCAGGGGAATTCGAAACTGTGCCGCTCGATTTCGAGCACCTCGGGCATATCGCGCCGGATCATCCAGCGAATATGGACACGGACCTCCTGCTTTTGATCGGAATGCATGCCGGCCTCCTTCCTTGTCGGCCTTCCCCTCGATTCCCTCATCCGTTGGGGGATTCCCGGCCTCGTGCCGCAACGCTCAACAAGACGTCGTGAGACGATCGGGCAACCACCGCGGCGAATGGCCCGCCGCACGTCCCGCCGGGCCAATACAGTAGCATAAGCCCGCCCCGCGGCCAAGACGAACTGACGCCCATCTCCGCACACTCGACGGACGTTCACTGCTAGCACCCGGCCGGCGGCTCGGCCCGCGCGGTCGCCTTGAGTCTTATCGGCCGGCTCAAGACCGGGCCCCCCAGGGATTCTCAGCGAAGCATCGAAGAGCGGGCAAACCGGGACACTGCTGCTGCGCGTTCGTCCCAAGCCGCCAGGGTGTGCACGGGGCGGTGACCGGGGCCGTGAATCCCTCCTATCGGGTCAGTTGGTCGAGCGCGATCCGGGAGGAGCCCTCCTCGGGCCGCGGCGCGCGGAGTCGTGGGCCCACGCTCAGCAACACGGCCGCGCCGACCAGCAGCCAACCCAGCACGCCGGGAGAGAGGAACAACCACCACAGGATTCCCGCCGCAGCCAGCAGCGGCGCCGGCCACTTCTTGAGCGGCCATTGCAGCACGCCCCGGCGCCAGGCCCACACGATCCCCGCAGCCAGTCCCACCAGGGCCAACACGGCAACCACCCGGGCCGGCAGCCCGCTTGCCCGGGCTCTGGGGTATTCCAGGCTCAGCGCGGTCTTGGAGCCGGCGAAGCTGAAGCGACGCACGCGATGCGCGTCGCCGGCGCTTAGGCGGAACCACTCCTGCGGTTGTGCCGGGGGCTGGGCCGCGGCGCGAAGGAGAATCTCGGTGGTTCCCAAACGCTCGGCCAACGCGGTCTGTTCGCGGTCGATAGTGCGCAGCTCCTGCCACGCCGCGGCAGCCTGCCTGCCCGGTGCGAGCAGCGAGAGCTGCCGTTCCACGGCACGCCGGGCCGCCACCAGCCGGTCGACCCACAGCTCGTACCATGGCATGCGCTGTTGAGGGTCATCGCCCACAAGTCGCGAACCCGACTGCAGCACCGCGGCCACGCTCTTCAGACGCACCATCTCCTGGCGCCAGGCGGCCGAGGCCGGGTGCGCGGCCAATCGGCCGGGTGGGCTTGTCTCCGGCTCGAGGATGGTCCAGAGCGTCTGCTCCACCGGCAAATTGCCTAATTGGAAGCGGAGCGGCTCGGCCGAATTCTCGGTCAGCTTGCCCACGGCCACCAGCTCGATGCGCTGCGGCAATTGGGGCGGACCCAGCGGAACCATCCACGTGTCCGCCTTGACCGCTTGGGGAGCCACACACCGACCGCTTACGCGCGCGTGCACCAGCCGTGCGCCCGTGGGGACCCAGAGAGGACATTCCGTGGCACCACCCGGTTCCAGGTCGAATGCGGCAAAGCCCCAATACGTGCCGTCCACGTTGAGCGCCAGATAGATGTCGGCCAGCATCACTCGGGCCGCCTGACTGGTGCCCGGCGCAGGTCGCACCACCGCGTCAAACCCCTCGTCGGTCACTTCGTAGAGCGTAAACGGTCCAAAGCCCGCGGGAGCAACCGGCGCGGTCGGCAGAGCTGCCGGGCGCAATCCCTGCACTTCCCAGGCCAGCGGCCTGCCGTCCGTCTGCCGCGGCAGCGCCACAAACCGCTGCAAGCGGCGCGACGGGTGCATGGTCACATTCGGTGCCCGAAGACGCTGGCCTTCGACTCGTTGGAGCCGAGCCACAAGGCTGCACTCGAACGGCCCGCTGATCGGCTCCTCCACAGACACGGCCACCACGCGCCGTCCATCCGGCAGATCGCTGGTTTCCACACGGCCGCCGGGCTGGGCCTCATAAGGCCCGGTCAATTGGGGGGGAACGCCGAACGAAAGCCTGTCCAGGGCCCCGTCCACGACCTGCCCCCGACAGTCGATCCGGACCGACCACTGGCCACCCTCCGGGCGAATCCAAGTGATCAGTTCAGCATCCACCACGGGCCGGTTGGGCGTCAGAGCGACAATGCACTCATAGGATTCCGGCGAGTCGGCTTGATAGCGTGCCACCACACTGCCCGCAGCAAGCCCGGTAGCCGGTGCTTCCAGGACCGAGAGCCCCGAAGCCTTCTTGACAGAAGCCATCACCCCTGATCGGCGGCAGACCTCGATCGTCAGGCGCTCCACCTCCACGCCGTCGAGCTGCACCGCGGGCAGGGTGAAGCGATTCCGGGCCGGCACGCGCAGACGGCCTTTGAGCGCCAACTGCTGAGGGCCCGAGGCAGGTGCGTTGAGAAACAGCGTGATCGTGCCGTCGGGTTGCTGGGAGAAGCGGCCCAGGCGCTCCAGCCCTTCCTCCTGGACCGAGAGGTCCGTCACTTCCAGGCCGGCCGGCGCCGAAAGCTGATATCTAAAACGCGAGCCCGACACCGTGTTCAAACGCGCGGTGCAGGCCAGATCAGCCACTCCGTCGTCGAACGTCCAGACCAGTGCCTGCTCGGCCGTGGTGTGCACTGCACGCGGCTGGGTGGCCAGGTTCCAATCGGCGCCGTCGTCGGGCAAGCGGCCGGCCAGTGCCGGTGGTGGCCCGCTCCGGCCCCATCGGGCCAGCAGTTCGGGGCCTTCGACCGCGGCCCACGCCGGGCCCGGCTCCAATTGGAACTCCAGCGCCGGGTCCACCGACACAGCCACCCAACGGCGGATGGTTCGCGCTTGCTCAACTGCAAGCAGAGGCAGTCGCAGCCGGCCGATGCCGGCCACGTCCGTCCACAAGAAACGCGCACGCACCCGGCCCACCTGGGAAACCGGCTCGGGCCAGCGCACCGTGATGGTCTGTGGGCCCTCAGCCGGGCTGTCCAGCTCGACGCTCGCCGCGGAACCCTCTCCTTCCAGGGGAAGCAGGCGCAGCCTCGGATCGGCCGACAGGCGCAGGCGCTCCACCGCGCCTTCGGCCACTTGCACTTCCAGCTCCGTTTCCACGACCACCGTGCCCGGCTGCACGCGCAGCCAGATCAACTGCTCTACGTCCGCGGCCGGCTGAAGGGCCCCAGGGCTGCCGGGCCCCCAACGCACCGACAGCTTCTCGCCGGGCCCCAGATGGGCAATCACCTGCGGTGGAGCCGGTTGCCGGGCCACCACCCCCAGGGCCGAGGGGACCTCCACCGGCGGGCTGCCGGCCGGAAGCACCAGCTCCACACGCGATCCGGCCAAACGGGGAATCGCCAGATCGAACCCACCCCCGTCCGCGGCCGAATACGTCACCGGGCGCAGGGCCAGTCCCAACCGATACTCACCCGGCTGGGCCACGTCAAAAACCAGCGCTTCGCCACCCGGCTCCCAATCCATCTGCACCAGGCGCCCGTCCAGCAGCGCACCATCGGGCAGCAGCCCGGCGCCGGCACGACGAAACGGGATTCGCACCCGCGCCGGCCCGGCGAACACGCGCAGGGAAAACCCCGCCTTCAGCTCGTCGATGCGCAATCTGCCCGCGAGGGCATCACGCGAGAGCACCCCCCGATACACCGCCTCGCCAAGCAGCCACTGGGGCACGCCCTCGGGCGCTGCGGCCCTGCGGCGAAACAGCTCGCGATACAGCGGCTCGGGCACGAAGTAGCGGTCGCCCGTCGGCTGGCGATTAGCGTCGATGGGAATGAAAACCTCGTAAACCGGCGGGGAACCCTGGGGCGGGCTTGGCGAAGTCTCTGCTGCAGCCGCCCAGCCGACCCACCCGCAGCACGCGGCGATCACCAGCAGCTTTGCCCCGTACCCGGCGGTGGAATCTCCGCGGGATTGGCTGTTCTCCGCATCCGGCGCTTCTGCTGCACGGTTTTCAGTGGCCGCGGTCTGCTGGTCAGGCCCGGCCGGCGACCGCCGCGGGCCGCCCGCTCGCACCAGCCACAGCGCGCAGCAGAAAAGCCCGCCCAGTGTGGCCCCGGTGGCCAGTGCCACCACGGGCTGGGGGATCAGCAGGGCCGCGCACATCGAGCCCGCCAGGACCCAAAACAGCCGGCGCCAACGCAGGCGACCGAGCCACCAGCAGGCGGCAGCCGCCACCAGGAATGCAAGCCACGCCCACAGCCTCAGACTCTCGGAATGGACATAGGTCAGTTCGGCGGGCCTGTCGGCTGAGACCGCCACCTGGCAGGCAGTCCAGCCTTCGGACATCTCTGCCCCGCCCGGGCCCGGCCACGGCACAGGGTTCGAGCGGGACGCAGCCGGCCAGCGATCGGCCGACACCAGGCTCCCGTCGCCACCTCCCGCGGCCGCTTGAGCAAGTTGTTCGGCCAGCGGGCCGGGCTTGATCACGAAGACCGACCGCAGGGGCAACGGTTCGAGCCAATCACCGAACAGGGCGGCAAACCGCCGGCTCGTCAATACCAGCATGCCGTCGCCGACCAACAGACTCAGGTCGTATTTGCGCAGCAACTCAGCGCCTCGGTCCGCCGCGGTTGCTCCGGCCAATAGCGGCACCGGCTGACCCGGCCGAATGCCCAGGCCCTCCACGGACCGGGAGTCGATCAGCAGGACCGCTGAACGGGGCCGGGAGGCCGCGAGCAGCCGGCCGAAATCATTGGCCGCGGCCTGCCCGGGCCCAAGGAGCTGTTTGCCGACCGACTCCATCCACGCGACGGCCTGGTCTGCTGCCTGGCTACATTGTTGCCACCACCCCAGGGCCGGCAAATAGCTCGACGGCTGTAACGGATCGGCCGGAGGCTGGCCCGCCGGGCGAGCCAACGGACCAAACAATCTCCGGCGGATGTTCGGCGCGGGGGGCTCCGGCCATTGACGCCCCGCATCGCCTCCCACGGCCCGATAGCCCGGCGGCAGCCAAACGCTCCATGTCTGGGCGAGCACGGGCGACTGACTGAGCAAGAGCGGAGCCGTAGACCGGCCGGTGGTTCCCAGCGGATGTCCGTTGGTTGTGAACCAGACTTCCACTACGGGAAACCGCTTGCCCGGCGGCAAGTCGATGCTCAGATGGTCACCCGGCGGGCCGCCGGTGGTCCGCCAACCAGCGCGTTGCCGGTCGATCCACACCTGTTGGACCTGCCCGCTCGATACGCCTGTGGGCAGGCGCAGCAGGAGACTGCTTCGGCCCGCGGCCTCGATCCAGTAGGTGGCCAGGTGGTCGGCGCGGCCGTCCGGGTGGAGCCAGGACTGGAAGTGGGCGTTCCAGACCCATGCGGGCACGGTGGCGGTGTGTGGCACGCGAGCGACTTCCACCGCGGGCTCGTTGCCGTGGCTTCCCGGCCCATAGCGATACGCGGCACAGACGGTGGAGTAGTGTCCGGACTCGGGTGGGCCGGCCAGCGTCGGCTCCAGGCGCAGGTTGTGCGTGCGAATCCGGTCGGGCGAATCGGAACGCACCGTGAGCCTTGCCTGCTGATTGACCGCGTCGGGCAGCCAGGCCAGGCTGATCGGCCGTCGATCGCGGATTTCCACTTCGCGCGAGGCGTGAATCTCGAAGGGTCCCTCCTGCGGCCGCGGCAGGACGAGTTCCCAGGTCTCTTCACTGTCCGGCGCAGTCGCCGGAGGTTCGGGCGATTCGAGCACGGCGCGCACGGGCGGCCCGTTCGGGCGTCCGGCTCCCAACCGGAAACGCATGGGCGTCTGCTCGGCGGGAAAGAAGCGTACGCGCACTTGCTCCACCGGACCTCCCAGAGGTGAGACGCGCAGCACGTACTCTTCGCGCAACTGGGTTCCCTCCACGGTGGCCACCGCCTCGATCGCACCTCGATAGCCCCCTTGCTGTTTGCGCAAGACGACTTGCCAGGAACGGGCCTGGGGATCGTCCTCGAAGAGCAGACCGGCCGGGGGTTCGGCGAACAGGTCCCGCTCGCTGGGGTCAAGCTGGTCCGGGCTGAGCAATTCGATGCGTTCGGCCGCGGCCAACTCGAGCTGATAAGGGCCTGCCGCGCGCACCGCGACCAGGTGTCGGCCGCCTCCCAAACCGGTGAACTGCAGCGGAACCAGGTCCTCAGGTCCGAGGGGCCGGCTGGGCGCAAAGCGGAGTTGTCGGGCGCTGACGACGATGCGCAACGGGCTGCCCGAAGCCAGCGGTCGGGACAACACGAAGCTCAGGCGTCTGCGTCCCGCGGAATCGCGCTCCAGCACCCAGTCGTCCAGAGTCTCCGCAGGCACCGATTCGACCGTTTGAATCAACCATTGCGGTCCCACGTCCGCCTCCAGCGAGGCGACGATTGCCCCGCCGGCACTCAACTCGGCCACCACCCTTGCGGTGGTCTCTTCTTCTCGAACCTCGATGCTCGTGCCGCTGAGGATCGCCGGCGCCGAGCGCCGCTCGGCCAACTCCAATTCCACTGCCGCGTCCGGCGCGAAATACTGGAATTGCAGCGACTCCCCGCCGGGCTGCGAGCCCAACGGCCCGGCCGCGGTCTGACGGCAGCGGTCCAAACTGATCTGCCGAACCATCAGCGGGGAAACCACCCGCAGGTTCGCCACCCCTTCCTGCCAGGCCACCCCCTCCAGCTCAATCCGCGGCAATCGCCAGGGCTGCTCGATCCGCAGCGGCGCCAGTGCCCGAACGCGCAAGATCGCCGCGGCCGGTTGCCAGGGTTCGGGCAGTTCGACCACGGCCCGGCGGCGTTTGGCCTGTGGGGGCATCATGGTCCACCGGGCGGGCCGGTCGCCTGCCGACACACTGACCAGTTGCAGCGGTCCTTGCCAGCCAAGCGCGACTTGCCGCAGCGGTCCTCGGTACACTTCCAGCGACAGGTCCACGGCCAGCAGCAGCCCGTCCTGCGAAATCTCGTAGACCGCTGATTCACGCAGCAGCCCCCACGGCTCGGGCGGCCGGCCCGCGGGCGCCAGCCGCAAGTGCACCTGCGTGCACCCGCCGAGTTCCAGTCGCCACCGGTGCAGGCCCTCGTCCACCAGGCCCTCGTCCACCA
>CAYXPN010000003.1:3642-20569 GCA_964467075.1 uncultured Planctomycetaceae bacterium | reverse complement strand
GCCCTCGTCCACCATGCCTTCGTCCAGCACGATGCCTTCGTCCACCAGGGGCACGAGGTCTTCCGGCAGGTCCAGCAGCCAGGTGTTTGCCGGGCAACGGGGCACGCTCAGTTCGAACTCCAGCGACCCCTGGAACCCGGCCCGGCCGCGCCGAGACCATTCGAACTCCAGGTAGCCGGGCTGTTCCACATCAACGGCAAGCTCGCCGCTGGGACCGACACCCAGCAAGGCAGAGCGCCCAGGGGCCTCGGCGTTTGCCGTGTTGTCGTTGCTCGCAGCGTTCTCATCCGGCGCACCTTCCGCTGCGCCGCTGGTCCATGCGGCCCCGCTCACCGCCAGATTGCAGGGATCGAGGGTCAGAATGCCCGGCGCCGGCCCCGAACCGGCCACTTGCAGCGTCGCGCGGCCCGAGAGCATCCGGCCGTCGACCAGTCGGGCCTCGTAGCGAGCACTGACGGCAAATGCACCGGCCGCTGCGCCCGGTTGAGCGGCCGCGGGACTGCCCGCACGCACCAGGTCCTCGAACTGGTCGGGCTCCATGCGCAGGTAGCGCGTCTGGCCGAGCGGCCATTCGGAAAGCCGATCGGCCGGCGCGAAGACCCGTCGAAATCGCATTTCAGCCGGCGCAGCCGCAGCCGCTTCTTCTCGCGGCGCGGCCCCATCTTCCTGCGGCGCGCCGCCGCCTCCCCGCGGGGCAGGCCCTTCGGCCGCGGGCATTGCCGCGCCCGGCCAGAGTGCCAGCAGCATCCCGGCGACCAACAGAAACCACTTTGAGGCTATCCGAAAACCGGCGTGCCGCCTGGGTGGCCGGGGTTGGAGCGTAGCGAAACCCCGGAGAATCGGTCCGTGGCTTCCCTGCGGTCCAGCCACGGCCACCCAAACTGTGTTTTCGCCCAGTCTCTTCGGGCTGAAGAGCGTCATTCCGGCGTTCCCCCGGAGGAGGGCGGCAACGCAGCCATCCCGGTCTGAGTCGAGGACTGTTCGGGGGCAGGTGCGGGCGCGTCGGCAGACTCCCAGGGTGTGGCGGTTGTTTCCCGCCCCAAGCCCACCGGGCTGGCTCGCCCTCGGCGCTCGACCACCACGCGCTGCAACAAGCCGGCCAGCGCCGTGAGCACCAGCCCCAGCGCAGCGGCCTGGGCCACCAGCACGGCCGTGGCCGGCGACCACGCCCCCGCTCCCACCAATCCCACGGCCAGAGCGAGCAGCAGACCCGGACGCCGAACCGCAGGCACATAGAGCAGGACCAAGCCCAGCACCAGGGCCGCTCCCGATGAGACGAGCACGATCCAGGAACGGCCGGCGGTGCGCAGCCGGCAGGGGCCCACCGGTCCCAGGTTGCTGTACAAGTAACGATTGGTTCCAGCGGGAACGGGCGTGCGATGGGCCGCCCCGCTCCAGGTTTCCAGGTCCTCTTGTTCCCAGACCGGATAGCGCCCCCAGAAGAACCCACACCAGCCCCAGGTCGATTCAGGAATCCAGCCGGCCGGCGAGGCGATCACGTGCTCGTTGCCGGGTAAGACCAATTGCCAGTACACCCGGCCCAGGCGCGCGCCGCCGTCGATGCGCGGCAATTCCAAATCCAGTCGGCCTCGCGAGGCCCGGGGCTGGGGAAAGTAGTAGCGCAGCTCGAGCACGTAAGCGCGCTCCGACGAGCCGCCGGGCAGCAAGACCTCGAGCGACCCCGATTCGCCCTGGCGCGGTGTGACCGCCTGTCCGTCCAGGCTGATTGTGACGTGCTCGCGCGCCGCGCCGGCCGGCAGCAGCAGTTGAAGGCTCGGTCGGGTGCTGGTAAAGCGGAACGCCGCCCGATCCTGGCGCATCGAGTGGGTCAGCCACGTCTGCACCCACGCGCGCTGGACCACGGTGTGACCAGCCGGGGTGGAAGGACGCGAGGCGATGCGCAACAGCACCTCGGCGCGGCTTTGCTCGGAGGTCCATTGGCGCGTGGTCTGCTCTTCGCCCGAAAAGGTCGCCGCGGGCAGCACTTGCCAGCCCTCTCCGAGCGGCTCGACTTTGACCGACGGCGGGGCGGCGATCACCAGGGTGTTGCCCAGCAACTCCCCTTGCGCCGGCATGGCCAGGGGCATCGACCAGCGGGTCTCACCGGCGCCTAGTGGTTCGAGCGGGGGCAGCGGGTAGCGGACCACGAGCCGGCAGCGTCCGAGGCACGACTTGGCCAGCAGCACTTGCACGGGCACCGGCTGGGCCGGATCGCTGACGGCTGAACCGCCGGGTCCGGGCACCACCATGGCCGGTTCGCCCTCGTGGAGCACTTCCAGGAAATCGGAGCTGGCCACGCTCTGGGGAACCCGCAGGGTGAGCTGGTCGGCCGGCTCATAGGCGATCGTGTAGTCCAGGGTCTGTTCCACTTCCGCCACCTGGCCTTCGATGCTCAGCCGGCTGGTGACTTCCACGGACAGCTCCTGCCGGCGCAGATGAGTCTGTGCGGCGAACACGGCCGGCAGCGACTCGGCTCGATAGAAGAGCGGCTCGGGCTGCTCAGCCGGCCCGGGGGTCGCAGCCGGCGGCGCGTGGCGCACCAGCCCCTGGATCGCTTCACTGCGCGGGATCAGCTCCACGTTGGGCGCCGGGTGGACGGTCAGCGCGGCTGGGGCGGTCCAGGTGGCCTCGGGCTGCGGCAGTTGGACTTCGAAGGAGTCGGCCCCTGCCTCGAGCGCGCGCTGCAAGTGGAGTTGGATTTCCAGGCGCCCTCCGCTGGGGCGCGACAGCGGAATGGTCAACCGATTTGCGCTGCTGAGGCTCACACCGTCCACGGCCACCAGGTTGTCCGGCCCCACCGGCGGCTGATCCGCGGACAGCTCCCAGCCGGGGATTTCCACTTCCACGGCGCCCAGTTTCGGACCGCGCACCGTATAGGTCAACGTGGCGTCGAGGCGCAGCCGGTCGGCCTCCACGGCCAGCGTGTAGTGGGGCTCGATACTCACCCGCGTCTTGCGGCCCACCAGGCGGATTTTCAGGCTGTAGGGCTGGACGAAATATTCGAAGCCGGCCACCACGTCTTCGGCCTGCAAGGCAGCCGGCAGTTGGTCCACCTGGCGCACCCCGCGGCTTGGGCCCCAAAGCACCTGCCAGTCACTCACCGCCGCCACGGCCACCACGCCCCGTTGCCGGGCCGCGCCGATCACCTCGAACCCCCCGACCTCGATCCAGCGGTTGTTTCCCGCGGCAGGCTCGTAGGGCAGTCGGGCGGAGAGCTGGACTTCGAGCGGGCCGCGCGTCTTGCCTTCCAGGCGCACCTCGACCAGGTTTTCCTCGGCACCCGCACCGTCTGCGCCCTCGACGGGCACCAGTTCGTAACCCGTTCCGCGGCCCGACGCAGTGGCCCCGGGCGGCAGACGCACCAGGAAGTGGTCGAAGGCGGCCGGCTGGCTGCTGAGGGTCAGCGTGGCCTGGCTGTCGATCGTCTGCGCGCCGATGCGGGTGAGCACCACGGCGTCGACTTCCAGGGCGGGCGGCATTTCCTGGCTGCCGCGCGGGGGCTGGCCCCAGGTCAGCTCGAAGTCTCCGGCTACCTCGTTGATCGTCACCTCGGAGCCCTGCGGTGTGGAGACCACCGAGCGCAGCAGAGCGCCGGGCGAGACACTGGCCTGGGCATTGGGCACCGGTACGGTCAGACGTAGTTCGGAAACCGTGGCCCGCGGCGCGCGCAGCCGCATGCGTCGCCTCTCTCCGATGCGGGTCAGCGGCACGAGCATTTCGAGGGTCAGGTCGTGCTGCGGCTCGGGCTGGGCAGGGGCCTTGCCGCGGACCCAGCAGACATAGCCGGCCTGCGGGCCCTCGAAAGAGACGAACTGCTCGCCCGGCCCCTGATACTTCGCCTCTTGAAGCGCGGCTCCATCGAAAGAAAGCGGAATGCGGACCCAGCCTTCCTGCTCGGCGCGGATTTTCAGATGGACGGTCAACTCGGCGTGGTCGTTGCGCGCGGTGCCGCGAATCGCCATCCGCTGGATGCTGTAGGCCGGCTCCCGCTGTCCGGAGGCCAGCTCCATCAGGATCTGGCGCGCACGCTCAAAGTCCTCCCAGGTCATGCCCGGCACGGCCACCAGGTTGCCCTGTTTGTCGGGCAGGTAGTAGATTTGGGGTTTGGCCTCGTGGACCGTCGGCGGCTGGGCAGCCGCGGCAGGGCCGGGCGCTCTGTGCGCGCTGGGGGGTTCCGCGGCCGACAACGGCCACACACAAACCAACAGCCAGCCGGCAATGGCAAGGACTCCACGCATGGCCAGCAGCCTGCTCTTGCTCCGGTGGGGCGTGCCCGGCCGTGTGGCGGGCCCGCCTGGGGTTTCGGCCGCGGCTCAGAAAGCATTGAGCCAGACGTGCGACGAGGCAGAGATGAGCCTTTGTGTCTAGTTTAATCGCGTGGCGGACCCGGAGGAAGAATCTGTCGCCCGGAAAAACCCGCACAATCGCCTCTCACCCCCTCGCTTTGGCAGGCGTGCCACGCAAAGCGAGGGGCACGGCCGGCCAGCCCAGCCGCCCTCAGACCTTCCAGGGCGCCTGATAGCGCAAACCCAGGTTGAGAATCCGCTGCAGCAGGTCTTCGTAGGAGATGCCGACTTTTTCGGCTGATTCGGCGAAGTCCTCGCCGTAGGCGAGGTTGGGATTGGGATTGGCCTCCAGCACGAACACGCGACCGTCCTCGGCCAGGCGCAGGTCCATGCGCGCATAACCGCTCAGCGACAGCGCGCGATAGACCCGCTTGCAAAGCCTGCTGATTCGTTCGCACTGCACCGGTTCGAGGTCCTTGGCGGCGCGCGTAGTGATGCCGTACTTCTTCTGGTATTCCAAGTCCCACTTGACCCGCGCAGTGGCGATGTGGGGCAGGTGCTCGGGCATCTTTCGGAAGACCATTTCCCAGACCGGCAGGGTCTGCAAGCGCTGGTTGCCGATCAGACCGACGTACAGCTCGCGCCCTTCGATGTATTCCTCAGCGATGGCGTCGGAGCCGACTTGTTCGTGGACGTACTGCACCCGGTCGGCCAGGCGATCATCACTGTGCACGATCGACGCCTGCGAGATTCCCAGCGAGGCGTCTTCGACCAGCGACTTGACCACCAGGGGGAAATGGAGCCGCCGCGGGCGTTTGACCTTGTTGCCGCGCGGGAAAATCGCAAAATGCGGGGTGGGAATGCGGTGATAGGAGAGAATCTGTTTGCTGATCGCCTTGTCGTGGGAGAGCATCAGCCCGCGCGGGTTGCACCCCGTGTAGTGCTGGCGCATCAGCTCCAGATAGCTCACCACATAGTAATCGTAGATCGCCACGCCGTGGAATTCTTCGAGCAGATTGAAGACGATGTGCGGCCGCCGGGAATCGATGGCGTCGCGCATCGGCGCCAGCTCGTCGCTCACCCCGAGCGGCTGGACCTCGTGACCCATGTCGCGCAAGGTGACCATCACGTCGTATTCGCTCTTCCAGGGCTGCATCTGCGCGTCGGTGTAGCCATCCAGGCTCTCGGGCGGCACGAGCGTCTCGTGCATCAGGACCAGGATGTGAAGCTTTCTCATAGTGCCACCCGATGGTGTCCCGTGTGCAGATAGTTCATCACCTGGACGGTAAGCATCACCAGCGCATCGCGTTTGGTCTGGCGGGGCGGGTGGCGCAGCCGGAGTTTCAGTTCACGACACCGCGAGATCATCTCTTGCAGCACCTGGTCGATGGTATATTGATATTGTCCGGTCCATTGAGCGACCGTCCTGCGCAGCTCCGGGCGCACCCGGCCGAGAAACGCCGCGGCGGTCATGCGCGAGGCATGATCGGGTTCGTCGGAGAACAGCCGGCACAGATCGCGATCGAAGAAGTCGGTCTCCTCGATGCCGTAGTATTTGCGCTTGGCGGCGTAGTACTCGGCCAGGGTCTTGCGCAACTGGCGCAGCGGCGCCACGTGGCGTCGCGTGGTCACACACGGCGGTTTGTCGCGGATTTCCGCCATCAACTGGTCCACGTACTCGAGCTTCTTCAGCGCCGGCCAGTCGCGGTACTGGGCCCGCCACCGCGAGCGCGGCTTGAGCCACACGGCAAACGTCTCGGCGAAGTCCTCGGCCGGATGGCTCTGGGCATACCACAAGTCCAGGTGCAGGACGTACTTGCGGCTGTAGGGCCGGGGCTGATAGTACTTCGGATACGGTTGCGAATACTTGCCGAACACCTCGCGCCACCGCCGGCGGAAGTGCAGGCGATAGGCCGAGTCGATCGCGTGGCCTGCCTCGTGGCGCAGAATGCGCATGCACCACTCCTCGCTGCTCCCCTCCACCTCGAACATCTGCCGGCGCTCCAGGCGCATCAACCGCGGATGGGCCAGATAGAAGGGAATCGCAATGCCCGGCACCCCGTCTTCCGAAAACCATTCGTCCGAAAGCCAGAAGTGGGGGCGGAAGCCCAGCTCCCGGTATTCCAGCTCCTCGTAGAGCCGCTCGATCCGCCCCACCAGCAGCGTGCCCTCGATCCGCAGGTCGAGATCGCACAACCGGACCTCCAGCAGCTCCTCGTCCGGTAGCTTGGCCCACCACGGCTCCCGCGCTCTGCGCCCTCCGGCCGAGCGGCTCGGCCGGTTCCTGCTGTTTCTTGCTGTCCGTTCCGCCACGGCCTCACTCGCTCCTTGACCAAGTGCCGCTTATGCCGCGCTTGACCGGGTTGGCGCGGTTTCCAAAGCGGTTTCTACCACAAGATCAAGATCTTTTCCAGCGATCAACGGCGCCAAGAACCCCCTCGGCGCCGGGCACCGGCCCGGGGCCGGCCATGATCCGCGGCTTCGCCGTGCCCCGGCGGCCGCGGTCTCGCGCCGCCCGCGCCCTGCCAACACCCGGCGGCCGCGAGTGGGGCGGGCTTGGTGCCGAGCAGCCGCCCGCCGCAGCATGCCCATGGGTCGGCCGCTTCGATGGAGGGCAGGTCAGGCGTGGGCTTGCGACCTGGCCAACTGGCGCAGATCCTCCGGGGCGAAATCGGCACCGTTCGGCCAGGCCAAGGTGTGGCCCTCGAGAGTGAACCGCCGGAAGTACTCCACATCGCGCAGCGGCTCGAAGATCGGTCCGGTGAGTGACTCCGACAGGTCGATTTCCGCGGCCGTGCCGTCGCTGAACCGCACGTAGACGCGATGGCCTTCGAGGTGTCTGGCCTCGATCACATGAAGAAACATCAGGTCACTCCAGCGGATCGATCTTCTTGAGCGGCAGGCGGAACTCTATGCCAGGCCATGCAATCCTGCAAGCGGGGGGCCATGCCCCCGTGCAACCGTATGGCCGGACCCACTCGCTGTTTGCCGGGGGACTTGGCCTCGATAGAGGCTGGGACGCATAATGGCAGCGATCCGCAGTGGTGCGCGGCGTTGCCGGCCGCGGTCCGCCGTGCGAGAGGCCCTCGCCCGCGTTCGGCCTTTGGCTTTCCACTTTGGCTCTGCCTCCCGCGGGGATGAACCCCACGGCTCGGGTGGTTTGTTGCGGCTTCCGACGTTGCCGACAGCCCGGGGCTTCCCTGCGGTCCAGCCCCGGCCACCCCACTTCCGCGTTCCGACCTCCGACTTCCGACAGACACAGTCGCCTGCGGCTTACCGTTAAACGGGCACCCCACTTCCGCGTTCCGACTTCCGACGCTGCCGACAGCCCGGGGCTTCCCTGCGGTCCAGCCCCGGCCACCCCACTTCCGCGTTCCGACCTGCGACTTCCAGCCAAGGACTTCCCCATGAGCCAAACCGCCACCTTCGCCGCCGGGTGTTTCTGGCACGTCGAAGAGGCCTTTCGCCGGCTCGAAGGCGTGCTCGCCACCGACGTCGGCTACTCGGGCGGACACACCCAGAGCCCGACCTACGAGCAGGTCTGCACCGACACGACGGGCCACGCCGAGGTGGTGCGCATCGAGTTCGATCCCCAGCAGATCAGCTACGAGAAGCTCCTCGACGTGTTCTTCAGCATCCACGACCCGACCACGCTCAACCGCCAGGGCCCGGACGTGGGCACGCAGTATCGCTCCGCGGTCTTCTTTCACACGCCCGAGCAGCAGGCTGCGGCCGAGGCCGCGAAGCAACGGCTGGCCGCCTCGGGCCGCTACAAGGACCCGATCATCACGCAGATTCTGCCCGCCGGACCGTTCTTCCGCGCCGAAGAGTACCACCAGCGCTACCTGGAAAAGCGCGGCGAGTCGAGCTGCCCGACCCGACCGGCTGATGAGGGCTGAATCGGGCTGCTTGGGTCCTATTGCCGGGCCCACCAACCGGGGCTTCCGGCTCGCCCTGCGGGCGAGGCCGTCCAGCCCCGGCCACCCGTCGCCCCGGGCGCCCGAAGAGCGCTGAATCGATGACTCGGCACGGCGTGGTCGCGTTTCCTCATTGGCCGGCCGAGGCGGGCGCCTGCCTGCCGGCGCGCTTCGGCGCCTGTTGATCGCCGCGGCCTTGACGGCTCCGGGCTTCCAGCTCGGTCTCCACCCCGCGGTCGCCCTGCTGGCGCATCCAGGCCAGCAGCTCGGCGCGCATGGCGTCCATCCGGGCGCGATACTCCGGCTGGTCGGCCAGGTTCTCTAGCTCGTAGGGGTCGGCCTCGAGGTCGTAGAACTCCTCGGCCGGCCGGTGCTGGTAGAGGCGCACGCGCGCTGCCGCAAACTCATCGCCCCCGGCCGCCCGCTCGACCCAGCTTCGCCAGCACCCGCCCGAGTTCGCTTCGGTCACCACGTTCACAAAAGTCGCCTCGGGCAAAAGGTTCATGATGTACTTGTAGCGAGGACTGCGGATGCAGCGCACCGGATAGGGTTTGCCCGAGATGATGCCCAGCGTGGTGTGGACCCCGAAGACGTATTCGCCGTGGCTGTCCTTCTGCTCCAGGAGCACCCCCAGGAAGCTGCGCCCGTCGAGCCCCTCGGGCACGGTGCCGCCGGCGGCCTCGACCAGCGTGGGCACCACGTCCACATACTGCACCAGCGCGTCGCTCACCGAGCCCGGCTCGATGCGCCCCGGCCAGGCGACGATCAGCGCCACGCGCAGGCCCGCGTCGTAACAGGTCCATTTGCCGAAGGGAAACTGGGCCCCCTGCTCGCTGGTAAAGATGAAGATCGTGTGCTCGGGCGCGCCGCGCTGGTCGACCAGCTCCCAGCACTGCCCGACCTCGTCGTCGAGCATGGTCACCTCCGTGTAGTAGCGGGCCAGGGCTTGGCGCATCTCGGGCGTGTCGACCAGATAGGGCGGCACCTTGAGCTGCTCGGGATCGTAGCCCTGCGGCTGGGGCCAGGGCAGGTGCGGGTTGTGCGAGGCGTAGACGAGCAGATAGGGTTGGTGCGGATCGCGCCCGATGAACTCTGCCACATCCTTCACGCGCTCGAAGGGGAACGCCTCGGGCGGGCCGATGTGCCATTTGCCGACGAGGCCCACGCGGTAGCCCAAGGACTGGAAGTGGTGGGCCATGCTCTTGGTGCCCGGGCGCACACGGCTGTGGTTGGGATAGGCGCCGTTGCGCACGGGAAACAGCCCGGTGTAAAGCTGTTGCCGGGTGGGCGAACACATGGCCGTGGCCGTGAAGGCCGCGGTGAAGCGCATGCCGCGGGCGGCCAGCCGGTCGATGTTGGGAGTGCGCACCTGGGGGTTGCCGTAGCAGCCGATGTCGTGCCAGGAGTGGTCGTCGCCGATCACCAGCAGGATGTCGGGCCGCCGGGGCGAGTGGCTGGTTGACCGTTCGGCGGCAGCGTCGGCGCCGGCCTGCACCTGGATTGCCTGCTCGCCGGTGGCCGGCTCGCCCGACCACACAGTACCCCAGAGGCCCAGCAGAATCCAGCCCGCCAGCATGATGTGGGCAAATTCTGCACGACCGGCGCCGCGCGATGCGCGCCTGATGAACTGGGAAGTCATGATGTCGCCCTTTCCTTCTCGTTATGGTGCCACGTCCTCAGAAGGGCGTGCCCGTACCGCACGGCGAACCACGCCCGTCGCTTGCGCTCTGGGCGTGTCACCCGACCGTGTCGCGGCGCGTGGCCACAGCCTGCCGCGCATGCAGCGTGGTGCCCCGCTCGACGCCACCTTAATCGGGCGCTGGGCCCGGGGCAAGCTCTGGTCTGGAGGGCCACGCTCCGTCGTGGCCGCGTGATACGGCGTGCACGGACGCGAGGGACCGCGTCCCTCCAGGTGCGCCAATGGAGGGCCACGCCAGTTGGAGGGCCACGCTCCGTCGTGGCCGCGTGACTACTGTCCGGCGTGCGAGATTTCATTCCTCCCGCCCCTGCGGGAGAGGGGAGTTTGTAGGGGCGACGCATGCGTCGCCCCTACAGATGCGCGATCGCGTGCAGACCTGGGATGAAACGTTCCCCGGCCTGCCAGACCCCCCTTGCATTTCCCGCGAAATTCGCCAAACTGGGTTTTTGAGGGCAAGCGGCTCGTCGGACGCGCGGTCGGCTGGTTTGGGGCGAAGGGCTCATTGGCCGTCGGACCGCGCGGTCCACAGACACAGGGGGCCCAGACAATGACTCGTCGGCCCGTCTTTCGCGTCGCCGCCCGATGCGCTCTGCTGGCGGCGGCAATGCTTCTGTTTCAGGGGCTCTCCGGCCCCGCGGCAGCCCAGCAGGCGAACCTCGACCAGCGCTTCGCCGCCCATCTGGCGGCCGGCGAGTTCGCTCCGGCCATGGCGCTGGCTTTTGCCGCAGCAGACCCACAGCAGCACGACGCACTGCTCGAGCGCCTGGCCGCGGCCCAGGCCCAGGCCGGTGCCCGAGGTGCGGCCTTGCGCACCGCGGCGGAGATTTACGACGACCAGGTGCGCGCGGCGGCGTTACGGCGGATTCGCTCCGAACCCGTGGGCGCACACGGCGGCGGGACCGAGGCCGATTTCGAGTCGCTCATCGAGCTGATCACCTCGACCATCCAGCCACAGACGTGGGTGGACATGGGCGGGCCGGGCTCGGTGGCCCCGTTTCCCACCGGCGTGTATGTGGATGCCGAGGGCACGCTGCGCCCGCTGGTGACCGAGGCGCCCGCTGCGCTCGACGCGCTGAGGCTTGAGGCCGCGGTGCGCAGGCAGCACGAGGACGTGCGCCGCGAGTCGCCCTTGAGGAAGGTTTCGCTCACCCGACTGGAGAAGCAGGTCCAACTGCGCCTGGCCGCGGGCGAGCAGCCCACCGAGGCCATGCAGGTGCTGGCCGGCCTGCGGCGCATCCGCTACGTGTTCGTCTATCCGGCGACGGGTGATCTGGTGCTGGCAGGGCCCGCCGGGCCGTGGACGGTCGGGCCCGAGGGCCACCTGGTGGGTGTCGAGAGCGGCCAGCCGGTCGTGCGCCTGGAAGACCTGGTGGTGGTCTTGCGCCAGTTGTTCGGCCCGGGCGACGGGCGCTTCGGCTGCCTGATTACCCCGCGCCAGGAGAACCTGGCCCACCTGCGCGCGTTCCTGGAGGAATCCAAGAAGCGCCCGTTGCACCCCGGCGAGCGCCCGGCGTGGCTCGAGCGCCTGCGCAGCACGCTGGGCAAGCAGGCTATCGAGGTCTATGGGCTCGACGCGCGCACGCGTGCCGCGCGCGTGCTGGTCGAGGCCGACTATCGCATGAAGCTGGTGGGCATGGGCCTGGAAGAAGGCGTGGCCGGTGTGCAAAGCTACTTGGACTCGATCCAGCTTGGCCCGGGCCAGCAGCCGCCGGCCATGGACGTGCTGCGCTGGTGGTTCACGCTGGACTACGAGGCGGTGTGCGCCAGCGCGGATCGCCGGGCGTTTGAAATCCAAGGCCAGGGCGTGAAGGTGCTCAGCGAGAACGAGTTTCTCACCGCCCAGGGCCGGCGCGTGCACACCGGCCAGTCGGACGAGCTGAACCGCAAGTTCGCCCAAAGCTTCACCGCGCATTTCGGGCAGTTGGCCGCCAGGTATCCGATCTATGCCGAGCTGCGCAACATCTGCGACCTGGCGCTGGCCGCGGCGCTGATCCGCACTCACGGCCTGGCCGAGCGGGTCGGCTGGCACATGACCTGTTTCGGGCCTGAGGGCGACTATGTGCTGCGCCTGGGCGCGGCGCCCAAGGAAGTGGACACCGTGGTCAACCACCGGGTGATCAATCGGGTACACGTGATCGCGGGCGTAAGCGGCGGGGTGCGCGTCGATCCGGTGCCGCTGGCCAGCGAAGGGGCCTTGCAGTCGGACGCCGACGGCCGGCTCGAGCGCCGGCGTGCGGAGCAGCAGGCGCGCAGCCTGCCGCGGGATGCCTGGTGGTGGGATTGAGCCCGCGCCGAGGGTCTGCCGTGAGAAGCCCATGAGCGCCGTTTGTCACAGCCGGGCCTCGGGCGAGCCGGCCCGACGGGGTCGGCTGGTGTTGGGGGTGTGTGTCTTTTCGTTTTTTGTGCTGGCGTCAGGCGCTGCGCTTGCGGCCCAGTCCGCGGCTCCTCTCGCCGCGCCAAGGCCCGACGATGGCGAAACGATCGCCGCGGTGGTCGACGGCCGGCCGGTGCTTGCGCGCGAAGTAGAGCGCCTGGTGCGCCAGGCCACGGCGGGCGCCGAGCAGGTCAATCCCGCGGTGCTGCCGCTGCTGAAGGCCCAAGCGCTCGATGAGCTGGTCAAGCGCCGCCTGGTGCTGGCCTATGCGCGCCAGGCCCGCTCCGGCGCGACTGAGGCGGAACTGGACGCGGCGCTGGCCGAGATGAAGACCTCGCTCAAGGCCCAAGGCCGCGCGTTGGAAGACTGGCTCGCCGCCCAGCGCTTAAGCGCCGAGGAGCTGCGCGCCGAGTTTCGCTGGAAACTGACCTGGCAGAAGTATCTGGCGCGGTATCTGACCGACGAGCGTCGCCGGGCGTGCTTCGAGGCCCACCGGCGCGAGTTGGACGGCACGCAGGTCGTCGTGAGCCAGATTCTCCTGCGCCCTGAGCCCGATGCCGGCCCCGAGGCGCTCGCCCAACTGGTCGACGAGGCCGAAGCGCTCCGCAAGCGCATCCTGGCAGGCGAGGTCTCGTTTGAAGAGGCTGCGCGCAAGCACTCGGCAGCCCCCAGCGCGCAAGCGGGCGGCAAGCTGGGAGCGATCCGCCGCCGCGGGGCCATGGTCGAGGCGTTCGCCCAGGCCGCATTCGCCCTGGAGCCCGGCCGGATCAGCCCGCCGGTGCGCACGCAGTTCGGCATGCACCTGATCCGTTGCGACGGCGTCGAGCCGGGCAACAAGCAGTGGACCGAGGCCCGGGCCGAGATCGACCAATACCTCGAGCGCGAGCTGCTCGAGCGCCTGGCCGAGTTTCAGGCGCCCCGCACGCCGCCGCAATACACCGGGCGCGTGCCGTACCTGAAGTTCGGCACGCGGGAGCTGGTCGTACCGTGAAACCGTGCACGGATGGCGCCGCTGCTGCGTGGTGAGCAATGAGTGCGACGAACTCTCTGCCTTGCGCACCGGCGGCTGCGTTTGGCGCATGGCAGTCGAGCTTGCCCTGTGCATTCGGTGGGCCCTGGGGCATCTTATCGTTCGGCGTCGGCAAGGGATTGAAGGGAGCACGTCGGCGCGCTATACTCCTCTTGTGGCTGAGGAAACGAATATTCTGATGCGGATCCGCGCGGCATCCGCCAAGAAGGTGCTGTTCCTTCCGCATGCGCTGCGACAGATGATACGGCCGGATCGCATGATATCGCGTGATGAGGTCCGGCGCGTGATCGCCGAAGGGGAGGTGATCGAAGACTACCCCGACGATCCGCGAGGACATAGCTGTCTGTTACTGGGATACGGCCAGGCGAACCGGCCGATCCACCTTGTCTGTTCGCCGAAGGACGACTACCTGGCGATCATCACCACCTACGTTCCAGACAAGAACGAATGGTCGCCGGACTTCAGAACCAGGGCTGAGAAATGAAGTGCATTCACTGCCAAGGCGAGATGATCAGGGCCGCGGCTCCTTTCCATGTGGATCGAAAAGGGTGCCACCTGATGCTGGACGCGGTCCCGGCATGGGTCTGCCGTCAATGCGGCGAAGCCTACTTCGAAGAGAAAGAAGTCGACGCCGTTCAGGAACTGGTCAAGTCCATTGAACAGAAGGCCGACGCTCTCAACCTCGAAGAACAGCGAGGGTAATCGCGGGGCCCGCGGATCCTGCGTATGGTCCCTGGGCTGGACAGGGAAGCAGCGTCACGGCTCGGGCGAATCCACCGGCCCGCAGCGAGCGATCGGTGCTCGCTGCGGGCTACCGGTGCCTGCTGCGGGCTATCGGTGCCTGCTGCGGATTATCGGTAGTCGCTGCGGGCGGCCGGTGCCTGCAACCGCAAGTGGCTACTGCTCGAGCATCCCCGCGGAAGCGGCCAGTTGGATGTAGCGCTCGGCCGGGTCGGTGCGCGTGCGTTGCAGGTGCTGGTAAACCTTGTTGGCCCCGTCGCGCTGGCCCGCGGCCTTGAGCTGCTCGGCCAGCACCAGGCAGTGCTTGGTGGCCTGGATGCGCTCCCAGCCTTCGCTGCGGTCCGCGGCCTGGATCAGCAGGTCGGCTGAACCGGCGTCGCCCATGCGCGCAAGGCCCCAGCCCGCGGCCAGGCGCACCTCAGGATCGGCGTCGCCCAACGCCTCGCGCAAGGCCGCGGCCGACTGGCCGTCTTCCACCGCGCCGAGGCCCTGGACGATGTTCAGCCGGCACTTGCCCTGTGCCTTGGGCAAAGCGGCGCGGAACTGCTCGGCCGCTCCGTCGCGGATGGCCGAAAGGGCCATGGTGGCCGGCTCGACCAGCTCCTCGTCCAAGAGCAGCGCGCCGAGGGCCGCCACCGCCTCGCGCCGGCCGGCCCACTGCAGCTCCTGGCAGAGGTAGGCCTTGTTGTAGGTGGAGAGCCGATCGCTTGCCAGGTTCTTAGTCAGCGTCTCGCTGATCCGCCGGCGCCCGTTCTCGTCGCCGATCACCAGCGCGTGGTTGACCACACAGTGCAGGGCGTAGTGGGGCTTGGCGTTCTCCGGGCTGCCCGGCTCACCGAGCATGTCGATCAAGCCCTGGACCAGCTCGGTGCCGCCTTCGTAGATGGCGGCCACCGTCTTTTCGATCTTGTCTTGGTCGATGTTCTCGGTCAACATCCCCCGGCCGTCCGGATCGGGCATCTGGTTGACCAGGGCCACGAGTTTCGGGTTGATTTCGTCCATCGGTCGGTTCCTTTTGGAAGGGTCGGTTTCGAAGCAGGTTTGGGAAGGGTCCGGTCTGTTTGCAACGCCGTCCGCCCGGGTTTCTCCCCCCGCGTCCTGCGCCGCGAGGCGCTGCCTGCCGGTAACTGCTGCCGCGGACACCGCCGGACAGCGCAACGTACCGCTCGCCACCGGCGGCGTGACCGGGCGTGCGGCAGCTTACAGGCGCCAGGGGGCGCGCATGGGCTGATACACGAGGCGATTGGCCTCTTCGTCCCCCACGATTTCTTCCTTGACCGGGTCGAACTTCAGCGGCCGACCGCAGCGGAAGGCGACGTTGGTCAGGTGATACATGGTGGCCACCCGGTGCGAGGCCTCGGCGTTGCCGCCGGCGGGCTTGCGCTGCTTGACGGCCTCTTCGAAGCGCAAGAGCGGCTCGGGGTCGGGCAGCTCGTCGAGCGCCTGGCGATCTTCTTCGCTGAGCATATTGCGCAAGTCGTTTTCGCTCGTGTGCCGGTTTTGCAGGCGGTCGTAGCCGGGCCCCCACTCGTCGCTCGCCAGCACGAAGGTAAAGCCGTCGGCGTATTTCAATTCGCACCAGCCCCACATGCCGCAGGCCTCGGGGTGCATGGGCGGGGCATAGGGCACGACCTCGACCGGGGCGGTCATGTCGCGCCCGTATTCGTAGGCCGGACGGTCGAGGTGATGGTGGGCCATGTCGGCCAGTCCGCCGCCTTCGTAGTCCCAATAGCCGCGGTGCGTGCCGCCGAACCGGTGGGGGTGATAGGGACGCAGCGGCGCCGGGCCGCAATACATGTTCCAGTCCAGGCTGGCCGGCGGATCGCTGGCCTCGAAGACCACCTTGCCGCTCCACTGGCGCACCTTCTTGCCGCCGCGCTGGACGATCACCGTGTCGCACTTTTTGAGCAGGCCGCTCTCAAAAACCTTTCTCAGCGCGCGATTGCCGCCGAAACGCCCGTAGGTGCCGATCTGGAAGATGCGGCGATAGCGCTTCTCCGCGTCGGCCACCGCGCGGCCTTCGGCGACGAAGCGCGTCATGGGCTTCTCGCAGAGCACGTCCTTGCCCGCCTCCATGGCGGCGATCGAGATCAAGGCGTGCCAGCCGGGCGGGGTGGCGATGGCCACCACGTCGATGTCCTGGCGTTCGAGCACCCGGCGGAAATCCGCATAGATCTTCTTGTTGTCCACACGGTCCAGGAACTTCACGTCGCAGTCGGCCAGCCGACGGACATTCTTGCCCAGGCCGTTGAACGTTCCGTTACCGCGTCCGCCGCAGCCGATCAAAGCCCCGCCCAAGGTCTCGCTGGGTGGTGTCTGGCCGCGACCGATCACGCATCGCGGCACGATCGTAAACGTGGTCGCCCCGACCGCGGCGCCTTTCAAAAAACGCCGGCGGTCAAACCGATGGTTGGACCGGCTCATACCGTACCTCCTGGTGGTTGACTGGGGTTCGGAAACGCAGCCGTGCCGGCTGCCGGAAGAAACGGGTCGGAAACAAACAGGGAGGAAGCAAACGGTTGGAAGCAACACGCTGGCCGGCGCACGGCCGCTCGCGCCGCACACGCACAGCCGGGCCGCCACGCACTCCCGATGCCTTTCGAGGGGGGCAGGGTCACCGGCCAGTATAGCCGCCGCACTGCCGATTGCAACGCGCCCAAGGGGCGTTTTTTTCCACAGGAAAGGCCGGCCTGCCGCAGCGACTTGCCACGCCCATCGCTCAAGGCTCTGGGCGTGCCACTTCGGCGCAGTGGCGAGCCGGGAGCGTCAGCTCCCGGTTCGGATCGAACTACCACTCGCGTCGAACCCAGTGGCGGCCAAACCGCCGGCTTACGCCGCGCACCTCGCCGCTTTTCCTCCGCCGGTTCCCCTGCCTATTCG
>CAYXPN010000003.1:0-3542 GCA_964467075.1 uncultured Planctomycetaceae bacterium | reverse complement strand
CGGCTTACGCCGCGCACCTCGCCGCTTTTCCTCCGCCGGTTCCCCTGCCTATTCGGCCAGCTTGCGACAGATCGCCTCGGTCATCTCGCGCGTGCCCACGGTCGTGGGATCGTCGCGCCGGGGTTTGAGATCGTAGGTCACATCCTTGCCTTCGGCGATCACCGCGGCCACGGCCCGTTCCAGCCGGTCGGCCGCTTCCTCTTCGCCCAGATGGCGCAGCATGAGCATGCCCGAGAGGATCAATGCCGTGGGGTTGACCCTGTTTTGCCCCTTGTATTTCGGCGCGCTGCCATGGGTGGCCTCGAACACGGCGCCGGCGGGCCCGACGTTCATGCCCGGCGCCACTCCCAGCCCGCCCACCAGCCCGGCCGCCAGGTCGCTCAGGATGTCGCCGTAGAGGTTCGGCAGCACGAGCACGTCGTACAGCTCGGGCTTCTGCACCAGTTGCATGCACATGTTGTCCACGATCCGGTCTTCGAATTCGATGTCGGGAAACTGCTCGGCCACTTTGCGCGCGGTGGCCAGAAACAGGCCGTCGCTGTGCTTGAGAATGTTGGCCTTGTGGATCGCGGTGACCTTGCGCCGGCCGTTGCGCTGTGCATATTCAAAGGCATAGCGCACGATGCGCTCGCTCGCCGAGATGCTGTTGGGTTTGATCGACAGGCCGGTCTCGTCGGGTGCGGTGCGAATCTGGCGGTCGCGGCACAGGCGGTTGATCTCGGCGATCAACTCCGCGGTCTCGGGGCGGCCCTGTTCAAATTCAACGCCTGCATACAGGTCCTCGGTGTTTTCGCGTACGATGACCAGATCGACGCCCAGGTCTTGGAAAAAGCTGCGCACGCCGCGGTAGTATTTGCAGGGGCGTACACACGCGAACAGCCCCAACTGCTGGCGCAGGAACACGTTGATGCTGCGAAAGCCGGTGCCCACGGGCGTGGTGATCGGCGCCTTGAGTGCACAGCGGGTGCGCTGAATGCTCTCGATCACCGCGTCGGGCAGGGGCGTGCCGGTGTGCTCCATCACGTCGAGGCCCGCCTCCTGCACGTCCCAGTCGATCTCCACCCCCGTGGCGTCCACGCAACGGCGGGCCGCGTCGGCCAGCTCCGGCCCCACGCCGTCGCCGGTAATCAGTGTCACCTGGTGCGCCATCGTCTCCTCCGGCTCGTTGGTTCCTGACAAAGCCTGACGCCTGCAAATGAACGAGGGTGGCCGACAATTCGGGTTGCCCCTCGGTGTGCCACTGCTTCGCCAGAAGCAGTGCCTCGCCGGCGCCGGCACTGCTTGTCCGGCGGGCAAGCAGTGGCACACGGTCGTTTTCCGGTGAAATCCAGGAGCGTCCCGTCCAGCGAGGGGGGCTTCTCCCCACTGGCCCGGCCGGCGGTCGTTTCCGCCACAGTGCTGCCGCGGCGCCGCTTGCCCGCGGAGACTGCGTGCCGCGCGCCTGGCAAGTGCCCTTCGTGCCGACTGAAACACGCTACGCTAACAAGCCCCTTGAGCCGCGTCAACATGCCGCACTGAACGGCCCGCCCGCCGGGCCCATTTCGGTCGCGTCGGCCCGTTGGGCTATCGCGCGGGTGGTCGAAAGCACCCTTCGGAGTGAAGAATCAGCCACGAAACCCGCGTTTCTTGCCGCCGCGGCGTCCGGCAGGGAATCCCTGGGCGGCCGGTTGCGTCTATAATAGATGGGAGGCAACCGCAGCCCGAGCAGCCGAGTCTGGTCCGCAGGGCCGGGCGCTGCCGGAGCGGGGCTGCTTGTGCTGAAGTCTGCTTGTCAAACACTCTGCGCATGAGCATACAAACACCACTTCGCCCATGAGCACACAAACACCTGTTGCCGAGCGACCCCGGCCGGGCCCGGCCGCTGAACCGCCCGATCCCATGGAGCGGTTTATCGATCAGCGCCTGGACCAGGCCCGCCGCCAAGTGAAAGGCGTCGACCTGGCAGCCGGGCTGATGATGCTGGCCGTGGGCGTGTTGGCCTATACGCTGCTGGTCAGTGTGCTCGACCACTGGGTGGTCTATGGCGGGCTGGGTTTCTGGGGGCGGCTGCTGGCCTTCGGCCTGCTCGTGGCCGCTGCCGGCTGGTTTGCCGCCCGCCAGGTGCTCCCTCCGCTGGTCAAACGCATCAATCCGGTATTCGCCGCCTACACGCTCGAACAGAGCCGCCCGTCGATCAAGAACAGCCTGATCAACTTCCTGCTCTTGCGCACCCGGCGGCGCGAGGTGTCGCGCGTGATCTATCGGGCATTGGAGCAGCGGGCGGTCACCGATCTGAGGCAAGTGGAGGTCGAAGCGGCCGTGGATCGGCGCCACGTGTTGCGCCTGGGCTACGTGCTGGCCGCTGTGTTTGCCCTGTTTTGCCTCTACCTGATCCTCTCGCCCAAGAGCCCGATGGTCTCGGCCGCACGCTTGTTCGCCCCCTGGGCCGACATTGCGGCCCCTTCGCGCGTCGAGATCGACAACATCGAGCCGGGCGATGCGGTGGTCTTCCAGGGCGATTTCGTGACCGTGACCACGGAGGTCCGCGGGCTGCGCACGGGCGAGGAGGTGCTGCTCCGCTACAGCACGGCCGACGGTCAGAGCGTGGATCAGGTGATCCCGCTGGTGAAGGACGCGGGCGACTATCGTCACCGTTGCAACCTGCCGCCCGGCAGTCGCGGGTTCCAGCAGGACTGGCAGTATCGCCTGATCGCGGGCGATGCGCTGACGCGTTGGTTCCGCATTCGCGTGGAAGTGCCTCCGGTGATCGAAGTGGAATCGGTGCGTTACGACTATCCGGCCTACACGGGGCTCGCGCCTCGAACCGTGGCCCGCCAGGGCGACATCCGGGCCATCGAAGGCACGCGCGTGACGATCCAGGGTCGGGCCAATCGGGCGGTCGAACGGGCGGAGATCGATCTGGGTTGCGACGGCCGGGGCAGTGTGGCCATGCAGGTCGAGGATCGGACGGCTGTCGGGGGTTTCCAACTTCGGTTCAGCCGCAACGATCCCTCGCGCCCGCAATACGACTGCTACCAGTTGCGCTTTATCGACCAAGAGGGCCACTGGAACCCGCGCCCGGTGCGCTACCAGATCGACGTGATTGCCGACCTGCCGCCGAGGGTGCAGATTCTTGCGCCCGAGCAGGATGTGATTCGCCTCGCGCCCGATGGCGTACTGCCGATCCGCGTGCGTGCCGAGGACGCGGACTATGCGCTGCGCAAGGTGGTGGTGCGCACCAGCCGCGACGGCCAGGCACTGCCCGTGCTGCCGCTGCTGGCTCGGCCCGCCCCGCAACCGGCTTTGGAGGGGCCCTTCGAGGGAACCGTCGAGTTCCGGCCCGATCAGGTGCGGTTGGGCCCCGGCCAGCGAGGGCTGAGTCCGGGCGCCGTGGTTATGCTCTGGGCCGAGGCCGAAGACAACAAGGAGCCCTCGCCCAACGTGGCCGCGTCTGCGCGGCGGCGGATCGAGATCATTGCCGAGGGTGGCACACCGACTCCGGCTCAACCGGGCCAGCAGCAAGGCGACACACAGCCCCAGCCGGCCCAGCCCTCGGCGCAACC
>CAYXPN010000002.1:49387-51274 GCA_964467075.1 uncultured Planctomycetaceae bacterium | reverse complement strand
CCCAATCCCCAATCCCCAATCCCTCAATAGCGATAGTGCTCCGGCTTGAACGGTCCCTCGACCGGCACACCCAGGTAATCGGCCTGCCTTTGCGTGAGCCTGTCGAGCTTGCCGCCGAGTCGTTCCAGGTGGAGGCGGGCGACCTCCTCGTCGAGGGTCTTGGATAGGACGTGGACCCCCAGCGGGTAGTTCTCCGGCTCGGTCCACAGGGCGATCTGGGCCAGGACCTGGTTGGTGAAGCTGTTGGACATGACGAAGGACGGGTGGCCGGTGGCGCAGCCGAGATTCACCAGCCGCCCCTCGGCCAGCAGGATGATCGAGTGGCCGTCCGGGAACGTGTAGCGATCGACCAGGGGCTTGATGTTCACCCGCTTGATCCCCTTGATCCGGTGCAGCCCGGCCACGTCGATCTCCAGGTCGAAGTGCCCGATGTTGCAGACGATCGCGTCGTCGGGCATCTGCTCCATGTGGTCGGCGCGGATCACGTCGCAGCAGCCGGTGGCGGTCACAAAGATGTTTCCCCGCGGGGCGGCCTCGTCCATGGTGACCACCTCGAAGCCCTCCATCATCGCCTGCAAGGCACAGATCGGGTCGATCTCGGTGACCAGCACACGGGCGCCGTAGCTCCGCATCGACTGGGCGCAGCCCTTGCCCACGTCGCCATAGCCACAGACCACCACCACCTTGCCGGCCACCATCACGTCCGTGGCCCGCTTGATCCCGTCGGCCAGCGACTCGCGGCAGCCGTAGAGGTTGTCGAACTTGCTCTTGGTGACCGAGTCGTTCACGTTGATCGCGGGCACCAGCAGCGTGCCCTGCTGGTGCATCTGGTAGAGCCGGTGTACGCCGGTGGTGGTCTCCTCAGACACCCCGCGCCAGCCGGCCACCAGCTTGTGCCAGTATTGCGGGTCTTCGGCCAGGGTCTCTTTGAGCAGGTCGTTCAGCGCCTGGAGGTCCTCCAGGTCGGTCGGCTCGTCGAGGATGGCCGGGTTCTGCTCGGCCTGGTAGCCGCGGTGCAAGATCAGCGTGGCGTCGCCGCCGTCGTCGACGACCAGGTTCACCCCCTTGCCGTCGGGAAAGACCATCGTCTGCTTGCAGCACCACCAGTACTCCTCCAGCGTTTCGCCCTTCCAGGCATAGACGGGCACGCCGGTCACGGCGATGGCCGCCGCGGCGTGGTCCTGCGTGGAGAACTTGTTGCAACTGCTCCACTGGACCTGGGCCCCCAGCTCGGTGAGGGTCTCGATCAGCACGGCCGTCTGGATCGTCATGTGGAGGCTGCCGGCGATGTGGGCCCCGGCCAGCGGCTTCTGCGCGCCGTACTTTTTGCGCAGCGCCATCAGCCCCGGCATCTCGTTCTCGGCCAGCTCGATCTCTTTGCGCCCCCACTCGGCCAGCGAGAGGTCCGCCACCTTGTAAGGCAGGCGCTTGGCTGCTTTGGCTGTTTTCGGGGAAGTTTGCGACGACGTGTTCGTTTGCGCCTGGGCCACCGTCAAGTCTCCTTCTTCGATCGGTTCGGCCGACCTCCATCGACCTCAGTGGATTCGAAACCGTCGGTGTTCTGCCCGCTGCCAATTCCCCCCGCAGCCAAGCAGGCGCGCGAGCCGACCCATCCGCTTGGCCTTGCGTGCCGAACCACACCCGGCCCGGCCACGCGCGCCCGCGGCAGCCCACTTCGCCCCCGCCCCAGCGGGCTGGCATTTTGGAACACCCCAAACGGGTATCTTAGGGGCCAGTCGTGCGACCTGACAAGTGCCCTCTTCCCGCGGTTGGGCCCAACCAGACCGCCTCTTGCCGGCTCCGACTGTGCAGCGCCCGCGTCAACTACGCCCAGGCACCTCGTCAATGCCCGGGGTCCGCCACGTCACCGCCCGACTCCGACCCTTG
>CAYXPN010000002.1:36260-49377 GCA_964467075.1 uncultured Planctomycetaceae bacterium | reverse complement strand
TCGAGATGGCGTACGGCCTCGAACGAATCTCGGGCCGCCTGAACAAACGCCTGCACAAGGCCAGCATCCTTCTTTCCAGGGGTGCTTGCCGGCCCTTCGGAGCAGGTGGTCTCCACCCCGCCGGCCGTGTCCACGGCCGCGGGCCGCACGCGCATGATGGAAGAGGCCACATTGAGTGGGTTGAGCCCCCCAGCTAGAACCAGTGGTGGGTATCCGCTCGTCAGGGCATAGTTCCTTGCCGTCTCCCAGTCTGCCACCCGGCTCGTGCCCCCATAGAGGCCCGGCACCGCGGCATCGAGCAGCGTCAATCGCGGTACGCAGCCCAGTTGCCGGCATTCGCGCAGGTAGTCCAGCACGGGCTCCAATTGCCCCGCGGCCAGCCGAAACGCCCGCATCACCGGGCGCCCGCCCAGTCGGCCGAGGTACTCGGGCGGCTCGTCGCCGTGGAGTTGGATCAGGTCCAGGCCCAGGCGGTCGAACGTCTCGCAGACCTCGCCGGCCGGGGCATTGACAAACAGCCCCACCTTGACCACCCCCTCGGGCAGCGCCGCGATGATCTGCCCGGCAGTATCCAGGTCCACGCAGCGGCGGCTGCGGGGATAGAAGTTCAGCCCCACGGCGTCGGCCCCGGCCTGGGCCACGGCCAGGGCGTCTTCCACGTTCGTGATTCCGCAAACCTTGATCTGGAACATGCGTCGCTGATTCGGGTGATCGGCGGTAGAACACGTAAGGAAACAACTTCCGTTGATGGGTGGCCGGGGCTGGACGGACGCCCAAAGGGCGGCCGGAAGCCCCGGTCTTCCCCGGGGGGTCGCTATCGTCCAACTCCGGCCGCCCGCACGGAATCAACTGGTTCGCAGCTCCTCAGGCGGGGAACGCGGCCGGGGCGCGTGCTGTGAGTCAGCATACCGCTCGTCTCCGGCAGCCGCCAGGGCGGTGGCAGCAGCGCGGCGCGGCCATCGCAGCCCGGGCACGGCGCCTCAAGCTGGGGCGTCCGGCTGGTCGATGTCGATTCCTGGGAGCCTCTGCGCGCGCAAAGGGCGCCCCGTACTAATGATCATACGCCGGCCGCCCCGGTCTTGCTGGGTCTTTCCTGGGTCGTGCTCCGATGAGGACCCGCCATGTCTGCCTCGCCCACCGAACCGAGAACGTCGCCCTTTCGCGCCTCCTGGCCCGATCGGCTGAGCACGCGCGTCGCGTTGGGCTTCGTGCTCATCTCGTGCCTGGCCTTCTCCTGGGGGTGGTGGCAAAGGTCGAAGCGCACCGACGATCGACCCTGCCAGGCGACCGCGGTCCTCTATCACCAACTGCCGCCCGAGTGGTCCTCGCTGATGCCGTCACCCACATCGTCGGGACCAAGCGCCGCGCAAGACGCGAACGATGCGCTGCCTAAGCCGCTGGTCGAGGCCGTGCGCGACCTGGCTCTCTCGTCCCGCGCGATTGAATCCACTTGCCCAGCCAGCCAAGGCGTTGATATGAAGGTCGATCGCATCGCAGGGCCGGACGGCCTGAGGGTGGCGATCTGTTGTGAGGACACTTCGCCCGAGCGAGCCGCGCTGACGGCCGATGCCCTGGCCCAGTGCTATGCCGAGCAGTTGCGCACTCGCTGGCAAGAGCAGATGCAGCGTCGGTGCGACGCAGCCCAGGCGGCCGCAGCCGAGGCTCGCGATGAGTTGCTCAAGGCGCAGACCCGGCTGGACGTGTTTCTCCAGGTGCAGGCTGCCGCACAAGCCCGGGGCGCCCCGCCATTGGATACACCGACAACACCGCAGCCAGGCGCGGCAGCGGAGCTTGGGCTCGAAACGCCCGCCCACGATGCCCTGCCGCAGCACGCCGCTGCGCCGCTTCCGCACATCAAGCGCGGCAGGCCGCATGGCGAGAGTCCGGGCGCACGGCGGATCGAGAACCCGCATGGCGGCATGGTCGAGAACCCGCGCCGGGCGGAACTCAGCGAGCAGATTGAGCAACTCCGCACGCGCCTAGCCGAACTGCTCGAAACGCGCACGCCTTTGCACCCGCTTGTCCAGCAGGTCGAACAGGACCTTCAAGCTGCGGAGGCCCGACTCGCCGAAGAGCCCCAATGGCTGCCGGACGAGCAGCCGGGGGATTCCGCTTCGGCGGGGCGGTCCGGCTCGGCCGCCACGAGAGTGCCGAATCCGTACGTGTCAGCCGACAGCGCGTCGCCTCCGCCCACACCCCCGGCTCCTGTGCCCGCAGACACCCCCGGGGGAGAAGATGACGCGACGGGTCCGCGGGCTTCGGGCGCGAGCGCCCCCACTTTGGCCGAGCTGCGCGCTGAGCTCGAGCAGTCGTCGGCCGCCTTTGACCAGGCCACTCGGCGCGAGCGAGAGGCATGGGAAGCTGCGTCGCGGCAGCCACGCATCGAGAGGGAGCCGGCCCGCGCCACGGTCCTGCCGGGTCCCGTGCCGGTGTGGCGACTGGCGCTGGCTGCGATGCTCGCAGGGCTGCTGGGGGCCGGCGGAGTGGGACTGATCTCCGCCGGTGCGCGCATCCAGCCGGTGTTGCTCACGGCAGCCGAAGCGGAAGCAGCGGTCGGGGCCCCGCTGGCGGGCCGCATTCCGGCCAAGGCGTTGGGGTTGGAGCCGAACGCACACGAAGCACCCGCCCAGCCCGAGTGGGCCCGCCCGGTGCTGATGCTGACCGGATGGGGCCTGCTGGCTGTGTGTCTGGCCGGTGCGTGGGTCTGGGTGGGCTGAGCGAGGCGGGCTCGGCGCGTGCGGTGTGCAGCCGAGACGGCTGCGCCACAATCGCGCCCGCAAAGCCGCCGAGACGGCTGCGCCACAAGGTCCGCCCATCCGTTCCTCCAACACCCGTTTGCCCAGCTTGCGTCTTCGGCACAAGACATACATTGGCTTGCGGTGGTGGAGCGTTGGGCCGGGCGCGCCGAATTGAGGGAATGGATCGGTGGTGCAGCCGCGTGCGCTCTTTGCGCGCGCGGCGCCAGGTGCGCTTGTCATTGTGTAGCTCAGGCAATGTGGGAATCTGCGAAAGGCAGGCCATGTACGAGGCCCATTTCGGCTTTTCCGAACGTCCCTTTGCTGCCGCCCCGCAGGTCGAACACTATTTCCCTTCCCTCAGCGCTGAAGCCGCGCGCGAACGCCTGATCCGTTGCATCGAGCGCGCCGAAGGACCGGCCATGCTCGTTGGCCCGGCCGGCACGGGCAAGACCCTGATGTGCCGCCTGCTGGCCGACCATTTCCGCGACCGGCTCCAAGTGGCCCGATTGCCCAGCGGACGCCTGGGCAGCCCGCGGGGTCTGCTGCAATCGATCCTCTACGAGCTGGGCCGGCCCTATCGGGGCATGGACGAGGGCGAGCTGCGCCTGGCGCTGGTCGACTACATCAGTTCGAGCCGGGAATGCACCTCGGGCCTGCTGCTGCTGGTCGACGAGGCGCACGGCATGCCGCTGCGATTGATCGAGGAGGCCCGATTGCTCACCAATCTCGGCTCCGGCCCTCAGCGCTGTGTGTGCCTGGTGCTGGCCGGCGGCTGCGTGCTGGAGGAACGCCTGGCCACCCCGAAACTCGAATCGCTCAACCAGCGGATCGTGGCCCGCTGCTACCTCGAAGCGCTCGGCAGTGACGAGACGCTCCGCTACATTCACCAGCGCATCGAAGCCGCGGGCGGCAAGGGACCCGACGTTTTTCCCGTGGCGGCTTGTGAGCGGGTGTATCAGGCCACCGACGGGGTGCCCCGGCTGGTCAACCAGGTGTGTGACCACGCCCTGCTGCTGGCCTATGCGGCCGGGCGCTATACGCTGGATGCGGCGTTGGTGGAAGAGGCGTGGGCCGATCTGCAGCAACTGCCTGCCCCGTGGGCCGGCGAGCCGACCGAATCGGACGCAAGCGGCGTGGTCGAGTTCGGCACACTGGACGAGTTGTCCGATCAGCCGGGTGGTCCCACGGCCTCGGCAGGAACGAGTAGCGCAGCCGGTGTAGGCGGCTCGGTCGACGCCGGTCACACAGGCGAAAGCGGTGATTCGCTGCCGGACTTCGCAGGCGAGGGCTCGTCGCTGGAGATCGGGACCGCGCACGTGCCCGCGACCGCCCCGTGCGGCGATTCCGCAGACCCGGCCAGGCGGCTGGCCCAGATCGAGGGGCTGCTGGCCGAGGCAGAGGCCGATTTCCAGCCGGCCGGCTCGATCGGTCCCGAGGTGGAATTGGTCTTCGACGAGCCGGACCGTCCGTTCCGAGAGCCATTTGCCGAGGAAGAAATTGTGCCGGAGCGCTGGACACCCGGCAGCCGAGTTGCCGAGCCGTTGCCCGACGCGACGGGCGCGCCCGTTACGCTGCCGCTCGGCGAGGCGCTCGGCGCGCAAGCCGAAGGCGACCCATGGGACTCGGAACCTGCGGGCGAGTTGGTGACTGCGGGAGCCGGCGCCGAGGTGCAGCAGCCCGCGCGCCCCCGGGCCGAACGCACGCCTTCCGACTCGGCCAGAGGGGCCGCAAGTGTGCGACGCTACGGCCGGCTGTTCACGCGCCTGCGCGAGGCCGCCGGAGGCTGAGCAGGCCGCCCCGCAGGCGGCGGGCAGCATCACAGCGAGGCAAAGCCATGAGCCGAATGCTCGAAGCCCTGCGGCGGATCGAGGCCAAGACGGCTGCCTCCGCGGATGCTGGCGAGGTCGAGCCAGGTGCTTCAGCCACGCAGTCCGAGGCGCGGCCGGAGGCGGCGCGCCGCGCCCAAGCTGCGATGGAAAAACTCGAAAGCTCCGTCGCCCATCTCTGCGCTCAGCAGCCTGAGGAAGCAGACGCCGCGGCCGCGGGCGATGCGGCTGCGAGCGCGCCGGCCGCGCACGCCTCTCAACCTGTCGCGCCGGCCGTCGGTGCTGCTCAAGCCGGCGCGCCGGTCGCCGACGTGCCTGCTGCCGACGTCTCGCAAGCCGACGTGCCTGCTGCCGACGTCTCGCAAGCCGACGTGCCTGCTGCCGACGCGCCACCGGATGTTGCCCCGTGGAACCTTGAGCAACCGTCCATCGAACCAGCGGCGAGTGAAGGTTTTTCTGGGTTGCCCCGCGCAGTCGACGCGCCGTCGGTCGGCAGGCCGGCCATCAAGCCAACGCCGCCCGCGGAGACTGCAGTTAGGCAAGCGGCAGGCGCGCAAGCAGGCCCCCCGGACACACCGGTTACCTTCCAGCCGGGCGCCCGCCAGCCTGCCATGGCTCCAGCGGAACCGCCGTCCTCTCGACCCGATGCGCTGGCCGAGGCGTGCGAGCGCCTGGCCGAGAACATCGTCGCGCGGCTGCCTGTGGGGCCCAGTGCAGCGGTGTTTGTGGCCGACGTGGGCCACAGCGAGGCGCGCACCGAACTGCTGGCCGAGCTGCTACCCGTCCTGGCCCGGCGTGCCGATACCGAGCTTCTGGCCGTGGACGCGGATTTGCAGCGCGGGCAGCTTACGGCGCGCTTGGGAGTGCTGGCCGTGCGCGGAGCGGCCCACGTCTTGTTGCGGGCATGTGCCTGGCAGGAGGCGGTCGGCCAGACGTGCCTGCCGGGGGTAAGGCTGCTGCCGAGCGTGTCGTTTGCCGACCCCGAAGGGCGGCTCTTGAGGCCGTATCGCTGGGAGCGGCTGTTCGCCGAGTTGAGGCGGCGGTTTCGGCTGATTGTGGTCGACGGCGGCAGTCTGCCGGAAGGGCCGACGAGCCCGGCTGCGCGCTACTGCGACTCGGCCTATCTCGTGGTCTGCCTGGGCCGAACCGCTTATCGCCAGGCAGCCGCGGCGGCCGCGGCATTGCGCTGCCGGGGCGCGCGCGTCGAAGGCTGCATTGCCGTGGGCGCGGAGCGTGTCGAGCGGGCGGGATAGGGCCTTGCGGCGCGGAGATGCGCGCGGCGTGCGCGCATGTGTGGGGCGGCGTGCGGGTAGGGCCGACGCATGCGTCGCCCCTACCGCTGCGGTTACTGCCTGCGCGCACACGAGCCGCCGGCCCATCGCGGCCGACTGTGTTCAGGATCGCACAGCCGGCGCGCGATGGACCGCGACTGCTGGGAGGAGGTTGCCTGCTCCTGGAGCAACAGCATTTCCGGGGGGCGGTGTTCCGGTTCGCCCCTAAGGTTGTTCGGCACATCCGTGCGGAGCAACGCAGGTTCGTCTGCCCTGCGTGCTACTGGACGGGGCCGGGCACGTAGGTGCCGGCGCCGGGGCCAATCACCGGAGCACCCAAGGCGGGCTGGGCGCAGGGATCGCAGGGCGCGACCACCTCGGGTTCGGCGTAGACGGCTGCGGGTGGGCAGGGATTGTACATGCCGGCCCGCCACCATCTCCAGCCGCGGCACCCCAGCGAGCTGGTGAGCAGCATCGCTACCGCTGTCAGAATCAGTAGTTTCCTCATTGTGAACATCTCCTGTCGAGACAGACCCGATCCGTCGTCAGTTGACTGCCACGACAACTCTACACGCGGCCCGATGATGTGCAAATCGAACCGCGCCGTTTCTTGGCAATCCCCGCGTTGCGTTTTCGCTACATCCGTTACCCCTCCGGCGAGGCAGGACCCCGGCCGGTCTGGTCCGCGCGGCCGAGGTGTCGCATAATTTGGACATGGACGAGCCTTTGGCATATCTGAACGGCCGCTACCTGCCGGCCTCCCAACTGGCCATCCCGCCCACCGACGCCGGCTTCGTGCTCGGGACCACCGTGGCCGAGCAGTTGCGCACCTTCGGCGGCCGCGTCTTCCGGCTCGACGAGCACTTGGAGCGCCTGGAGCAGTCGCTCCGCGTCGTGGGCGTGGATTGCGGCCTCTCGCGCGGCGAGCTGGCCGGGGTGGCCCGGCGACTCGTGGCCGAGAACCACGCGCAGCTCGCGCCGGGCGACGACCTGGGGCTGTCGATCTTCGTCACTCCGGGGCCCTACGCAGCCTATGCCGACAGCACTACCCGCGGCCCCACCGTGGGCTTGCACACCTACCGCCTGCCGTTTCATCTCTGGGCCGAAAAATACGAAACCGGCCAGGCCCTGGTGACCACCCAGATCGAACAGGTCTCGCCACGCTGCTGGCCTGCGAGCCTCAAGTGCCGCAGTCGCATGCACTATTATCTGGCCGATCGCCAGGCAGCGGCCCAACAGCCGGGCGGGCGCGCGCTGCTCCTCAGCGCCGAAGGCCATGTGACCGAGACCTCGACGGCCAACGTGCTGGCGCTCTATCGAGGCGAAGGGCTCGTTTCGCCCCCTCTGGATACGGTTTTGCCGGGCATCAGCCTGGCCGTGGCGGGCGAGTTGGCCGCAAGGCTGGATATCCCGCTGGTTTACCGGCATTTCGGCCCCGACGAACTTGCCTCGGTTGACGAGGCCCTGCTGGCCAGCACCCCGTTTTGCCTGCTGCCGGTCAGCCGGCTGGATGGCCGGCCGATCGGCGGGGGCCGACCCGGGCCGGTGTTTCGACGCCTGTTGGAGGCTTGGAGCCGACTGGCCGGGGTGGATATTGCGGCCCAGGCCCGGCAGTTTGCCGTGCGGGAGTAAATGACGTTGCGGGCTCGCGGCCGGATAACCCGGCCGAATCCATGTGCAGGTCTGCTGATCGGGCAGCCGAAGGATTTGACTCGGCCCGATTTCTGACCTAGAGAACCTTTAGAGGAGTTGTGTTTGGCTCTGGCAACAGGGCCGAAAAGCGTCCAACCGACAAAGGCAAACCGATCGCGAGGTCGGGGCGCAAAGCCGAGGAGCTCCCTCTGGGGGGAGCCAGCCAGGCTGCCGAAGTTGGCAACCGTTCGTTTTGGGGAGGTTGCCATGTCGGACCGCGTCTCGTCGCTCGCGCTCGTCTTTTTTGGGCCCGACTACAGGCCCACCGTGCGGCGCTGCTCCTTCGACCGGCAATCGGCCCAAGGCCGGTCGATCCGGCCGAACGCTTTGTGCCGGCAGCATCGCCAGTCCCAATGTCCAACCGGGGTTGACCCACTCTGCTTCAGGTCCCAGAGTTTCACGGGCTCGAACGTGTCACTCCGCCGCCGCCGACCGCGCAGCGTCGCATCGGCCGACGAGGAGTGTACCGGCGCCGAGTAGCGCGCGAGCCGAAGCCAACCATCAGAAGGCGATCCTTCGGGAGGTGAGTCGTGGCCAATGAACACCCGTTTCGAAAGTCGCGCAAAAAGCACCCGCGCCGGGCAGTCACGCTGCTGCTGGCGTGTGTGTTGATGGTCACGGTGCTGGGCATGGTGGCCTTTGCCCTGGACATCGGCTACGTCGTGCTGGTGCGCACGCAGCTCCAGGCCGCGGCCGATTCCGCGGCCATGGCGGCGACCCAGTCCATGGGGCTCTCTCGCGATGAGCTGGTAGCCGTGGCCCAGCAATACGCGGCCTATCACAGCGCAGGCGGCCCGGACCGCAACGTGCAACTGGTCGAGGAGGACGTCGAGTACGGCATCTGGGACGCGGCCGAACGCCAGTTCACGCCGACCGACACGCCGGGCAATGCCGTGCGCGTCACCGCCCGGACCAATCAGGACACCGGCGGCGAGGCGCCGCTGTTTTTCGGGCGCATCTTCGGGCGGTTTTCGTTCGCCCAGCGTGCCTCAGCGGTGGCCATGGCCAATCCACGCGACATCGCGTTTGTGGTCGATCTATCGGGCTCGATGAACGACGATACGGAGCCGTGCTGGGCCACGCGGGCGATCAACAGCACGTTCGCCAAGGAGGGCTACCCGAGGGTGGGCAGCGAGCTGATGCAGCAGTTGTTTGAGGATTTCGGGTTCGGCAGGTTTCCCGGCCGGCTGCAATACCTGGGCGAGCCGTTCGGCGTGCGGCACGACAAGTGGGCCTATGCGGAGCTGACCAAGGACAACGGGCCGCTGAGCAGCAGGCGGGTGCCGGCCCGCTATCGCATTCGACCGTCGGACAACGAGCGCACGCGCAAGATCAAGGCCTACTCGGCGCTGATCGACTACCAGATCGCGCGCGTGATGCCCAATGCCCGGCCCACACCCGACAGCCGCCGAAACTACGCCTATTGGGAAAAGTATCTCGACTACCTGATCATCCCCGTGACGATCAAGTCTTCGAGCCGTAGCAGCCCGCCGCGGGCCCCCAAACCGCCGGCCCCCAAACCGCCGGCCCCCAAACCGCGGGCACCGAAACCGCCGGCCCCCAAGCCGCCGGCCCCCAAGCCGCCGCTGGGATACTTCGAGCCCGATTCGCCCACGCGGGGCCTGCCCGGGTCCGCGTCCTGGCTGGCCAGCGTTTCTTCGGGCCAGCGGGTGGTGGACCTGCCGCGTCTGGTTCCGCAGAATCCCGACATGCAGCTTGCCATGGCGCCGGGGATGCTCGACGCGCTGCTGGTCCCGCAAATGCTGGCCGGGGCCACGCCGGGCACTCCGCCACACAACCGCGGCAGGCTGCCGCCGGCGCAGGACCGCGACCGGATCCACAGGTTCAACAATCCCAACCGGCAGACCTTTCCCAAGGCCAAGGCGCCCTACGGCTATCGCAACTGGATCGGCTACACGACCTACGTGCAGTTCATGATGGACCACGGCCGGGACTTGCGCCCGGTAGGCGGCCGGTATGTGCCGCTGTCGCGCTACAGCCGCGACTGCCCGTGGCACGCCGAGTCCACTGCGGGTGGCACGTTCAACTTCCCGCCCCGCGAGCAGCCCACCCATGCGGCCCGGCGTGCATTGATCGCCGCACTGCAGGTGGTCAAGGAGCGCAACGAGGGCATCCGCAATCCCACCCAGCGCGACTGGGTTTCGATCATCGCCTACGACACCCTTAGCGGCGGCGGCCCGGTGATCGAGCAGCCGCTCACGGCCGACTACGACCTGGCCATGGAGGCCTGCACCCAATTGCAGGCCGTCGGCGACAAGGGCGCCTCGACCGCCACCGAGGCGGGCCTGATCACCGCGCGCAAGCACATCGCCAGTGCGGACGACGACGGCCAGGGACGGCGCTCGGCCAACAAGGTGGTGGTGTTGCTGACCGACGGGGTGCCCAACCTCTACGTGAGCGATCCGGGCGAGATCAGCCAGTATATCGCTGAGAGCGACAGCAGTGATTTCTACAACAACGGCGCCTGGTGGCTCGACGCCCCGATCATGCAATCCCTGCAAATCCAAGAGGCCGGCTGGCAGTTGTTCCCGGTCGGAGTGGGCCTGGGCACCGACTACGATTTCATGGACCGCATGGCCCGGAGCGGCGGCACGGCCAACGACGACGGCCAGAGCGTGCGCGGCAGCGGCAACCCCGCGGAGTACGAGCAGCGCCTGGCCGAAATCTTCGAGGACATCATCACCAACCCCAAGGTGCGACTCGTCGAATAGGCGTTGCGCCGGGCAGCGCGCTTCCCCCGACCCTCCCGGCACGTATCGCAGCGGGCGCGCCGCCGGCTCACGGCGCGCCCGCTCTCGTTTAACGGCAAGCCGTAGGCGACTGCGTCCATCACGCCGACGCCTGCGGCTGGCCGTTAAACGATCCTTGGGGCGACTGCGTCCGTCAGGCCGACGCCTGCGGCTGGCCGTTAAACGATCCTTGGGGCGACTGCGTCCATCAGGCCGGCCAGCGCCCCCTCGGCCGTCCTCAGCCGGCGGTCCTCCGCCCAGCGACACACGCGCAGAAGCTGGGTCCTCAGCGGCGGCAAGGCGTAATGGCTGTAGCGGAAGACGGGAATCCGCCCGGTCATCAGGTGGCGCTTGGCCTCCAAAGAGCCGATGCCCATGTCGAACATCCAGTCGCCCTGCTGGTAACACCCGCGCACCACCTCGGCCAGCAGCGTGGTGCCGGGCGCGTCGTGCCCGGCCGCGGCATCGTAGCCCACGCGCAACCCGTACACGTATCCCCGCCAGACGTAGTTGTAGACAAAGGCCAGTGGCCGGCCGTCGAGCAGCAGCAGGTTCAGGTCCACTGCGCCCGCAGCCGCGGCCGCCTGGTGCACCTCCCGCAGGAACGCGCGGACCGGTTCGTCGCAGAGCGTGGTGCCGTTTTGGGCCGCGGCCTGCCAACTGTTTCGAGCCACTTGCTCACAGGCGTCGTAGAGGTCCCAACGGGGATCGTCCTGGCCTGCTTGCCGGCCGGCGGGCCGGTAGCGCACGATCTCCAGGCGGCCTCGGCTTTCCAGTCGTCGGTGGGCGGCCCTGAGATTGCGCCGCCAGAGCCGGCTGCGCGAATCGTGGTAGGACTGCCAGGTGCCCTGGATGTCCACCACGGCCGTCCAATCCCAGATGGTCCGGTAGGCCCAAAATCCCGCTTCCCTGAGCGCGCGGCCCACGATTTCATGGTCCGTGCCCGGCATGCCGGCCCAGCGCAGCTCGAGCACGTCCCAGTCGCGTTCCCGGCGTCGTACGAATTCCATGGCTGCCGCAAGTGTGGCCGCGGGATCGGCGCCGATCGGGCCGTAGAACGAGCCCCAGTTGTCCAACGGATAGCCGAGCACGCGCACCGGGCCGACGTGCGACCGCTCGCGGCGCACCACCAGCGGCACGATGCCCTCCAGCTCTCCGCCTTGCAGCACCACCAGCGTGCGGAACTGCTGCTCCCGGCCGAAATGGCGCCAGCAGGCGCTGAGCCAGTCGAACGACTGGAAGAACGCGGCGCCCGGCGTCTGTTGAAGCAGCCGGCCCCATGCCGGGCGGAGCTGCTCCAGCTCGTCGAGCCGATCGTACTGGCGGACTTCTCTCATGACGGGTCGATCAGTAGGGTGCACTGCTGGACAAGCCAGCAGTGGCACCCGGCGGAAACCAGCGCGTGGGTGCCACTGGCTCTGCCAGTGCCCGCGTGCGTGCAAGCACGCACCCTACGGCTGCTAAGAGACCCTACCTTGCGCCCGTTTGTCAGGGCGGCCCGGCGCAAGACGGCTTGCCAATCGTCAAGAAGACCACGGCTGGCAAGCCTGCTCGAATGCTGACAAACCGCATGTTCGGAGTTTCCGGCAGACGCGGCGGGCGCGTGGGTGCCACTGGCTCTGCCACTGCCCGCGCGCGTGCAAGCACGCACCCCACAGCTACGGTTGCACTGCTGGACAAGCCAGCAGTGGCACCCGGCGCTCTATCGCACGCGAGCGGGCAGCGGCTAGAATACGGTTCGGTCAGGCTGGCCGGCCCGCCAGGTACCAAACGGGTCTTGTGCCGGCCGGTCAGATAGACTCCGAGGAGATACATACCGTGCTATTGGGCGAACCACCGCCGAGCCCGGCCGATCTGCACTTCCGCCTGCTCGGCATCCCCGTGCGCGTCCACCCGTTCTTCTGGCTGGTCGCCCTCTTGTTGGGATTGAGCATCAGGGACCCGATCGGACTGCTGGTGTGGGTCGTCGCCGTGTTTCTCGGCATCCTGGTCCACGAGCTGGGCCATGCACTGACGATGCGGGCGTTCGGGCTGCACCCGTGGATCACGCTCTACGGGCTGGGGGGACTCGCATCCTACAACCCGGGCCAGGCCGGCTACAGGCGGGTGTCGGCCACCGGGCCACAGATTCTCATCTCCGCGGCAGGCCCCGGGGCCGGGTTTGTGCTGGCGGCGCTGGTGGTCGGCGTCTTGCTGGCGGCGGGCAAGCAGGTGGGTTTGATCTACCAACCGCCCTTCAACTGGTTACCCGGTGTGCGTGATGTGGTCGGCAGCGCGGCGCTGACGGAACTGATCAATAACCTGCTGTTCATCAGCATCGTTTGGGGTGTGATCAACCTGATGCCCGTCTATCCGCTCGACGGCGGACAGATCGCCCGGGAGGTGCTGCTGGCCGTCAATCCGCGCGGCGGGATCGAGCAGTCGCTGGTGATTTCGCTGATTACGGCTGCTGCCTTGGCCGTGTATGGGATCACGGTGGGCAGTATTTTCATGCTGATCATGTTCGGCTACCTGGCCTACGGCAGCTACGTGGCCCTGCGCGCGTATCGCAGCCGCGGGCCGTGGTAGCGTGGCGATCGGCCAAACCGCCAGACGCGGCCATGCTCACAGCGAGCCGGGCACGCCGAATGTGTTCAGCGCGGTCGCACGATGCCACGGCGAGCCGGGCACGTGAGTGCCCGGTTCTGGCGGAATCACCAGTCACGCCGAGTAGAGTAGCAACCAAACCGCCGGCTGACGCCGGCGGCTCGCCGCGCGCCGATCTGCGATTTCGGATTTGCGGTTTCAGATTTGCGACTTCCGACCTCGCAGACCCCGGGGCTTCGCTTCGCTCCAGCCCC
>CAYXPN010000002.1:25003-36160 GCA_964467075.1 uncultured Planctomycetaceae bacterium | reverse complement strand
GGCCACCCGACGCTCCAGCCCCGGCCACCCGACGCTCCAGCCCCGGCCACCCGACGCTCCAGCCCCGGCCACCCGACCTCCCACTTCCGACCTCCGCTCACTCCTCGGCCATGAACGGATAGCGGAAGTTCCTCGGCGGCAGGAAGGTCTCTTTGATCACGCGCGGCGAGACCCAGCGTTCCAGGTTGAGCCAACTGCCCGCCTTGTCGTTCGTCCCGGAGGCGCGCGAGCCGCCGAACGGCTGCTGGCCCACGACCGCCCCGGTGGGCTTGTCGTTGACGTAAAAGTTGCCTGCCGCGTGGCGCAGGGTGTCCATGGCCTTGACAATGGCCGCGCGGTCCAGGGCGAAGATCGCGCCGGTGAGCCCGTAGGGCGAGGTCTCGTCACAAAGCTTGAGTGTCTGTTCGTATTGCTTCTCGGGATAGACGTAGACGGTCAGCACCGGGCCGAAGATTTCTTCGACCATCAGCTTGGATTTCGGCTCCCGGCTGAGGACCACCGTGGGCTCGATGAAGTAGCCGTCCGAATCGTCGCAGCCGCCGCAAAGGACTTCCAGGTCGGGGGAGCTGCGCGCGTAGTCGATATAGCCCTTGATGCCGGCAAACGCGTTGCGATCGATCACCGCGCCCATGAAGTTGCGGAAGTCGCAGACGTCGCCCAGCTTGATCTCGGCGATCGCCGCCAGCATCCGCTCCTTGACCTCCGGCCAGATGCTATCGGGAATGTAGGCCCGGCTGGCGGCCGAGCATTTCTGACCCTGATACTCGAATGCCCCGCGCACCAGCGCAGTGGCCAGGGCCTCGCGGTCGCAGGAGGCATGGGCCACGATAAAGTCCTTGCCGCCCGTCTCGCCCACGATGCGCGGATAGGCCACGTACTTGCGGATGTCGGAGCCTACCTGCAGCCAGATCGTGGAAAACACGCGCGTGCTGCCGGTGAAGTGGATGCCGCCCAGCCCGATGTTATTCAGCGCGGCCGGTCCGACGATCGGTCCCGGGCCGGGCACCAGGTTGATCACCCCCGGCGGCAGGCCCGCCTCTTCGAGAATCTTCATGATGTAATAGGCCGGCAGCACCGCGGCCGAGGCCGGCTTCCAGATCACCGTGTTGCCCATCAGGGCCGGTGCGGTGGGCAGATTGCCGGCAATGGACGTGAAGTTGAAGGGAGTGATGGCCAGCACGAACCCGTCCAGCGGGCGGTGCTCCATGTAGTTGATGGCGTCCTTGGTCGAAAGCGGCTGGTCGCCGTAGACGATCTGCATGAAGTGCGGATTGAAGCGCCAGAAGTCGATCAGCTCGCAGGCCGAGTCGATCTCGGCCTGGTGCGGCGTCTTGCTCATGTTGAGCATAGTGGCGGCGTTGAGCACCTGCCGATACTTGCCGGCCAGCAGCTCCGCGGCCTTCAAGAGCACGATCGCCCGCGAGTCCCAGGGCATGCGCCCCCACTCGTGGCGCGCCTGGTTGGCGGCCTCGATGGCCTGCTCCACGTAGAGGGCGTTGGCCTGGTGATAGTGGCCCAGCACGTGGCGGTGGTTGTGCGGGCAGATCATCTCGCTCAGCGTGCCGTTGCGCACCTCGCGCCCGCCGATGATCATGGGCACTTCCACCTGCTGGCCGAGCATCTCCTGGAGCTGGGTCTTCAGGGCGGCGCGCTCCGGGCTGCCCGGCGCGTAGCTCAGGACCGGCTCGTTGACGGGCTGGGGGACGTTGAAAATGCCGTTGAACATGGTTGGCTCCTTGCAGGCAGCGGGCTGTGTGGACGCTGTGTAGTGCGTTGGTGTGGATCGGCTCGACCCGAGGGGCCGCGTGCCGAGACCCGCGAAACATTCAATTCTGATTCGCGGCGTGCGCGGCGTCAAGCACAGCGGTCGATCAGCTCGCGGAACCTCTCGGGCGAAAGCTCATCCAGGCGCTCGACCACCAGGTCCGCGGCCGCCAGGTCCGCGGGCGTGCGCCCGGTGCTGGCCAGCCCCACGTTGGCCATGCCCGCTCGGCGGGCCGCCTCGATGCCGGCTGGGGCGTCTTCGACCACCACGCAGCGCCCGGGCGCGGCTGCCAGCCTCTCCGCGGCGATCAGGAACACCTCGGGGTCGGGCTTGCCGCGGTGTACGTCGCGGCCGGTGACCGTTGCGCCCAACAGGCTGCCCACGCCCAGCTTGTCGACCACCAGCTCCACGTTTTCCGGCGGTCCCGAAGAGCCCACGGCCAGGGCGAAGCCGGCCTGGTGCAGGCTTTCGAGCAGCGCGACCGCGCCGGGCATGGCCGGGAACTGCTCGGCGATGATCCCGCGGAAGGCCGCCTCCTTTTGCTCGTCCATGGCCGCGATCTCGTCGTCGCTCAGTCGGCCGCGGCCCCAGAAATGGGCGATGATCTCGCCGCTGGTGCGGCCGAAGGTCTGGGCGAACTCCTCCTCGGTGAAACTGAACCCTTCGGCCTGGGCCATGGCCAGCCAGCTTTGATAATGGGCGTGGTAGGTATCGACCAGCACGCCGTCCATGTCGAAGATGGCCGCGTAGGTTCGCGTCATTGCTCGGTCCTATTCAATTCCGGTAACTGTTCAATAGCGAGCGTTCCGCCGGCGGTGGCATTCTGGCGCGGCAGAGAAACACCGAGCCGGCGGGTTCACCCCGCCGGGAAACGCAGAACCTTGCACGGGCGATGCATGCGTCGGACTGAGCAACCGGCGCGCACCGCGCTCACTCGAACTCCACCACCAGCTCCGGCGGGCGCGTGCTCTCGCGGCTCAGGTAATCGGTGCCGTCGGTGCTCGTCGGATCGACCACCAGGCTGAGCTCTCCGCCGCGCGCAACTCCGATATCCAGCGGCACTTCCACCACCTGGTTGGCTGCCACTGCGCCCAGGCGCGCCAACTCGCGCCCCGGGGCCGGCCGGCTCTGGTAGGTCAGCTTCTTCTCGTCCCACGGCCCCTCGACCAGGCACACCCGGCCCGAGTCGCCCGTGCGATTGCCCGCATTGACCAGCCGCAAGACGACCTTCACCGGCTTGCCCGGCACGTCCAAGCGAAAGCGCAGATAGGCCAGGGCGTGGTGGCGGTCGGCCATCTTCTGGTCGCCGCCATCGACCAGCATATTGGCCGCGGAGGCGAAATTGCGGTCCGCATACTGCTGGACCACGTGGGCATCGGCCACGGCGCTTAGCACCCTGCGTCCGCGCCGGCCAAGGTGTTCGATCTCTGTGCCGCCTTCCAGGGCCACGCTGCCGTCGCTGCGCAGCAGCCGGGCCACCAGCCGGTATTTGCCCGCTGCTACCTCGCCTGCCAGACTCACCTCCACGGGCACCTCGCGGCGCGCGCCACTGGGTAGCTCCAGGGCCACGCGCTGGGGCGAGACCGCAAAGCCCTCGGGCGATTCCAGCTCCAAGGTGCCCGTAAACGGCTCGTCGCAGAAGTTGGCCAGGGCGAGGGTCTGCGTCTGGCGAGGCAAGGGCACACTGACCAAGAATGGCGGCACCTGACAGCCCGGCGAGAGCATCTTCTGGCGCTCGATTTCCAGGGCCTGGAGCACGGGCAGTTGATCGCCCGACGCACCGGCTGTCTTGGGCACCAGCTCGACCACCAGGTCGTCTTGCACTTCGAGATTTTCGAACTCAAGCGCGGTGGCACGCCCCGGTCCGCCCGCGGCCTCGAGGATGTCAAAGCCCTCGCAGAGCGTCTTGCCCTGCACGCGCACGTCGAAGACCCGCTGGGCCGGCTGGTCGTTTTCCAGGTCGGCCAACAGAAGGCGCACACGATACAATGCGCGGCCCTCGTCGCTTCGGACCAGCGGCACCGCGAGGCGGCGCACGCCCTGGGCCGCGCAGGTGAACAGCCACGGATCATCCGTTCCGGCCACCGGCGTATAGACGGAATTGCGCTGGGTGAAACTCCCGCCGGAGTGAAAGTCCACGTTCACGGGCAGGTTCAAGACCAGGGATCCGCCGGGCCGCGGATAGCCCAGCCAGAGCTTGCCCTGCTGGTCGCGCCGGTCGCCCGGCGCACCGAAGTTGATGCCCAGGCGCTTTACCGGCGTGAGCGAACCGGCCAGGCTGTACCAGGCCCAGCCTTTCTGTTCCTGGGTCGGCTTGAGCACCACGGTGGTCATGGTGGGAAAGGGGCACATGCAGCCGGTGCTCGACTCGGGCATCAAGAGCAGCCCGGCCGCGGGGATGAAGTTGATCCAGCAGCCCGGGCGCTGGGCCCCAAAGTGCATCGTGCCGTAGTCGCCCACCAGATCGTAGTACCCCAGCGTGTAGGAGCGGAAAAACATGCAATCGGGCGAGGCTGCGGGGCAGCCGCAATGGTGGCCCGGCCGGGCGAATTGCCACGGTTCGACCCGGCCGGTAATCGGGTTTGTCCGGGTGCGCTGCTCGCCCGTGTCGAGGTCGAAGGCCCATGGCTCGGCGTGCAAGGTGTCGCCGATAATGAGCGGGCGCACGCGGAAGCCGATGCGTTTGGTCCAGAGCGTTCGCCCGTCGTCGGCCGCGAGGGCCACAACCCGGCGGCGTTCGAACTGGCCGGCAAAGAACTGCTGCCAGTAGTGGCCGTCGAGATACACGCCGAAAAAGACCAGCACGCCATCGTTGCCCATGGCCGTCAACACGCCGGTATTGCCCGAAACACCGCTGCGCGGCCCGCCGCAGTCGGTCAGGTCCACGGCCCGGGCCCAGCGGCGCTGGCCCGTGCGCGCATCCAGACAGACCACCAGGCGCACGTCCGCCTCGGCCAATTCCTTTTCTGCGGCCGGGCGCTGGGCCTCGGGCAGGCGGGCGATCTCTCGGCGGCGCTGGGCCAGCACTTGCTCGCGCTGGTCGTCGGTCACCTCCGACGAGACGTAGTACAAGCTGTCCTGATCGAGCACGATGGCATTGTGGGGAATCTGGCGGCCGCTGGCCTGCCAGAGCAGTTCGCCGCTCTCGGGCTCGAGGGCAAACAGGCTCGCGCTGTCGCGGCGGTTGGTGGTGCTGCTGCCCACAAGCAACCCTTTGTCGCAGGCCAGGTAGCCCCATTGCCAGCCGCCCTCGGACATGGGCGGCAGGCGATAAGTGCTCAGCGTCTTGCCCGTTTCGGGGTCGATGCGCAGGCAGCGGTCGGCCACGGCCACGAACACCCCGTCCGGCCCCGCGGCCAGGTCGCTGGCGTCGTGCGAGGCATGGAACCGCGCAGCCCCCTGGATCGGCTCCTCCCAGAGCTTCACGCCGTTGTAGGCGTCGTAGGCCATGAGCACGTTCTCGCCGGGCACGAACAGGCGCCCGTCCATCACCAGCGGCCCGGCCGCGCGCACGTGGCGGTTGGGCATCATGCCCGGGCCGGGCTCGCCGAACCACAACACGCCCAGCGGGCAGCGCACGCGCTGGTCGTCGCCGCAGGCCGTGTTGGCGGCGTTGGCATACTGGTGGGTCCAGTTGCCCTCGCCTTTTAACGGGCCGCGCACCAGCTTGGCCCACGTGCCCTCACGCTCGATGATCTGGGGCGTCGCCTCCTGCGGATCGAGCTGCGCCTGGGCCAGCCAGTCTTGCAGGCGCCGGGCATCGAGCGCGCCGGCTTGTGCGCCCGCGGTTGCCGGCTGCTCGTCTGCGGCGTCCATCCGGCCGATGAGCATCACGCCGCCACGAGGCTTGAGCATACGAAAGGCCTCGGCCGCACCGGTAGGCAGCTTGCCGCGCAGAAGCGCGGTCTCCGAGACGATCAGATCGGCAAAGTAGTCGCCGTAGGGCAACTCGTCGAGCGGCAGGCAATCGACCGCCACCTGGCTGCCATACACACCCGCCCGATCCAGGGCCTTGCGCAGCTCAGCCACGCGCTCGGCATCGGGCGAGACCGCACAGACCTTCAACTCGCTCTGCCGGGCCAATTCGTAAGCCAACTGCCCGGTTTCCACTCCCAGCACCAGGCAGTAGCCGCGGCGCGCACCGGACTGTTCGAGAAGCCAGGCGGCCGCGCGCCGTGCTTCGGCCGCCCCTGGCCGGTCTGCCAGCGATCGCGCGTCGGTCGGCTCGACAATAGTCGCCGGGCCGGCCTGTGGCGTGGTCGCGGTCTCCGCCGCTTCGGCGGAATCCTCTGCGGCAGACGACTCCTGGACTGCCGCCGGAGCGAAGCAGTACAACCGGCCCGTATCCGTGCTGGCCCAGAGCATCCCGCCGGCCGCGGCCAGCCCCTTGGCGCTGCCCTCCACGTCGGTCTGCCAGAGGACCTTGCCCATCTTGCTGTCCACCGCAACCAGCCGGTTCTCGCCGCCGGCAATGAGCACCCCTCCGGCCAGGATCAGTTCGTCGGCACAGGGGCAGGGTGTGGTCCACAGCACGTCCTTGCCCGGCGCGCTGCGCGGGGTGGCCACCAACTGGGTGCCCGTGGCCAGGAACACGGTATGCTCGGTGGCCACCACCCGGCGCGCAGGGAACTGGGCAAAGCGCTCCAGCGAGTCGGCCCGGCAGCCGACCATCTCCTCGGTGCCGGTGAACATGTCGCCGCCGGCCAGCACGGCGAAGCTGCCGCCGATGCTCTTGCCGAAGAAGGGCGAGCTGCGCACCAGGCGACCGTCCCGGCGCGAGAACACCGCGGGCGAGACCCGGCCCATGGGCACCAGCAGGTTGTCAGCGGAGGCCAGCAGGTAGCCCTGCGGCGAAACGCGACTCTGCGGCTGTTCACCGCCCGTGTCGTTGCACCACAGCACGCGGCCCGTCTGGGCATCCAGCGCGTAGAGGAACACGCCTTCGGCCGGGAAGAAGCCCGCGGCCAGATAGACCACGCCCTGGTCCACCAGCACGCCGCTGCGCAGCGGCCACAGCGAGACCATGCGCCCCTGTCCCAGGCGCCGGCTGGGCTGCGGGGCGGCCTGGAACTGCCAAATGAGCGAGCCGTCCTGGGCATCCAGGCAGCGCACCACACCGTCGTCCGCGCCCACATATACCCTGTCGCCCGCCACCGTGGGCGCCAGGCGCACCGGTCCGCCCAGGATTCGGGTCCAAAGAATCCGGCCGCTCTCAGCGTCGAGGCAATAGAGCTTGTCTTCCGACGAGGAGCCGAAATACACCCGGCCGCGGGCCACGACCGGCTGAAACACGTCGTCGAAATGCACGCGCCGCAGTTCGAGCAGGTTTTCGATCGGCACGGGCTTGGGATCGCTCCAGGCCGGCCGCGGGGCGTGGCGCGAGACGAACACCCAGCGCGCGATCAACGGCGTTTGAAGCTGGTCCGCGGTCACGCCGCTGCGCGCGACGTCGTGGCGATAGGTGGGCCAGTCGTCGGCACAGGTCACACGCGGCCCCCACAAACACGCGGCTGCCACCCAGAATGCCACTGCGATCGGGGCGCGTGGCGAGCGCGCGGAACGGATTGGCCGGTGGGGTTTCGGGTGGGCTACTGGCAAGAGACTGGCAAACATGGGGCGATCTCCTTGGCCGCTGGGACGTCTCTCGGCCGGTGGATCGATCCGGCAGCCCGGCCCTGTGCCCATTGCACTGCGCCCGGAGCTGCCTTCTACCGGCCTGTGGGGCTACAGACTGTTTACACCCCGGGCCGTGGCCGTGTCAACGTTTTGGAAGGGAGAAAACGAAAAAACACCGCGCCGGCAAGTTGGGTGCAGGCGTACGCGGCATCGCCCCGCGGTGGCCACGCTCGCCAGAGCGTGGACCACATCCCGCAATGCTTCGCACCGAGCGATCCGTCCACCGTCTGGCGACGTTGGCTACGCGCAGAAACCCATCTGGAGACAAGGCCGGCAAGGTCCGCCCGGCGGCGCGCCCTTAGGGCACGGACTCGAAGGCGTCAGTGATCGAGTTGGCCGACTGGTCGAAGCTGCCGGCGGTGGCCTGTCCAAAGAGGGTCACCGCGGTCAGGCATGCCAGCACGATGAGCAGCAGGAGCATGGCATAGGTGACGGCCGTGGGACCCTCCTGGTCGGCCGCAAATCGGCCGGCGGCGCGGAGCAGTTTGGCAACCAGTCTTTTCATCGATCGGCTCGTGAATCTGGCTGACTGCGGCGGCAATCTCTTGCGGTGCGTGCAGCCAAGCCATGCGCGGATAGTGATTCGCACCTTGCCGCCCGACGCGCGGCAATCCCGGTCGTGCCCCGGGACAATCAAGACTAGGACAATCCCGGCGGCTGAGCAATGCTCGGGGCCGGCGGACCCGCGACATGCCGGCCGCGCGGCCGGCAAGACCCGCACAAACCAACCGGCCCTTGCGACCAGGGGGCCTGGATATCGCTTCCGGCGGGCTCCACATGGCGAGCCGGCCAACGCCGTTTGCCGAATCCATACGTCTCGTGCCGGGCAACTGCCAAGGCCCCGCGCTGTTGCTGCACGCTGCCGCGGCTATAATACGCCCTTCTTGCCGTTCTAGTGCGGGCGAATGCGCTGATCGCCAACCGCCGGCTGACACCGGCGGCTCGCTCAAGCACCCTGCACGGCCGGGCGGCAAACGCGATTTGAGCGCCTTTCATCACGGGATACACCACCATGCAACCCACATCCTTCGGCGGCTTCTCGCCCGACGGGCGCGAGTTCATCCTCAAACGCCCGCTGCTGGATCGCCCCTGGATGAACGTGCTCTCCAACGGGCGATGGTGCTTCCTGGCCAGCCACTTGGGCGGCGGGTATTCGTTTCTCGACAACCCAACGGTAGGCCGCATCACGCGCTGGCACATCGACGGGGTGCCGCGCGACAGCGTGGGCAAGTGGGTCTATCTGCGCGACGAGGAGAGCGGACGCTGGTGGACCGCCAACGGCTACCCGCCCACCCGGCTGCTCGACCAATGGGAGTGCCGCATCGGCCTGGGCTACAACCGCATCCTGGCCCGACACGAAGGGGTCGCCAGCGAGCTGCTCTACTTCTGCCCCATGCCCGACGCCGCGGGCAGCAGCAGCGAGGACGTGGGCGATCCGTGCCTCGTCTGGCACGTGAAGCTGCACAACCAGTCTCGCCGCCGGCGCATCATCTCGGCCACCAACTACGCCGAGCTGGCCCTGGGCAACTGGTTCGAGGACACCTCCTGGCGCGAGTTCTATCTGCTCTTCAACCGCCAGCAGTTCCAGGACGGCGTGATCTCTACGCGCTCGACCATGTGGGTCAAGCACATCGGCGGATGGCAGGCCTGCAACACCGAGGGCAACAACATCTGGTTCGACCATGCCGTGCTCCTGGCCTCCACCGCGGAGATTGCCGGTTACGAGGGCGACCGCTACGAGTTCATCGGACCGTATCGCGACCTGAAAGACCCGCAGGCCATGGACACCGGCCGGTTGCGCAACCAGGTGGCCGTGGGGCGCGACGCCTGCGAAGTGCTCCAGCACCGCTTCGAGCTCGAACCGGACGAAGCCGTCGAATATGTGCTCCTGCTGGGCGCAGTGCCGCGAGAAGCCCCCAACGCCGGCGAGCTGACCGGGCGCTACTTGAGCCTCAACCAGGCCGCGGCCGCCTTCGAGAACAACCGGGCCTATTGGGACCGCGTGCTCTCGAGCCCCAGGATCGAAACGCCCGACGACGATCTCAACATCCTCGTGAACTACTGGTTCAAATATCAGGCGGCCAACCTGGCGTGGTGGAACCGCAACACCGGCTATTGCTACTCGGGCATCTACAACTTCGGCGTGCGCGACGCCTGCCAGGACGCGGTCTGCCGGCTGCCGCAGGAGCCCGGCTGGGTGCGCGACCACATCGTCAAGCGGATCATGATCTGGCAATTCGAAGACGGCGACTACGCCCACGGCGGCAATTTCGTGAGCATGACCGGCACGCGCACGTTCCATTCCGACGACCCGATCAATCCCTGCTTCATCCTGGCCCGATACGTGCGCGAGACCGGCGATTTCTCGGTGCTCGAAGAGGTCACGCCCTATGCCCATACCGACGGCCAGAAGACGGCCACCGTCTACGAACACGTGATCCGCGGGCTGGAGTTCTTCTTCAGCCGCTTCAGTGCGCGCGGACTGCCGCTGATACTGAAGGCCGACTGGAACGACGCCCTGGACCAGATGGGCAACCGCGGGCGAGGCGACTCGGTGATGCTGGCCTGCTGGGCCATCTACTGCATCCGCGAGTTCTTCTGCTGCATGGAACACATGCAGGACCACCAGCGCCTGGAGCAGTATCGCCGGCGGCTCGATCGATTGGCCGAGACGGTCAACCGCGTGGCCTGGGACGGACGCTGGTATCAGCGGGCCGTGCACGACAGCGGCTGGATTCTGGGCTCCAAAGACAACACCTACGGCAAGCTGTGGGTCAATCCCAATGCCTTTGCCATCATCAGCGACGTGGCCGACGAGCGGCGGCGGGCCGAAATCTACCGGGCCTTCGACGAGCTGCTCGATCATGAGCTGGGCTCCTACACATTTTATCCGCCGTTTGCCGAGCCGGACCCGCGGGCCGGCATCATCAGCCGCTTCGCTCCCGGAACGAAGGAAAACGGCGCGATCTTCGGCCACAGCTCGCGTTGGCGCATCTGGGCCGAGTGTTACGGCGGCCGGGGCGACAAGGCCTACGAAGTGCTCCACAAGATGCTGCCCACCACCCGGCACCAGGCCGACCCCGAGCGCTACCGCATCGAGCCCTACGTGGCCTGCCAGTTTATCTACGCGCCCGAGAGCGACCGGCCGGGCGAAGGGTCGCACTCCTGGGCCACGGGCACCGCGGCCTGGACGCTGATCGTGGTCTGGGAGTGGATGCTGGGGGTGAGGCCCGAGCTGGGCGGGCTGCGCGTGGACCCCTGCTTGCCCTCCGACTGGACCGGGGCGAGAATGGTCCGCGACTATCGCGGGGCGACCTATGAGATCGAGATTCGCAAGGCCCGCGGGGTGTGCAAGGCGGCGCCCGGCAAGGTGCGCCTGCTCTTGGACGGCGGGGAGCTGGCCGAGAACCTGATCCCGGCGCAAGGCGACGGCAAGACGCACAAGGTCGAGGTGACCGTTTCCTGACTCGCGGCGCGGCGGGTGCCACTGCTGGCTTGTCCAGCAGTGCAACCGTAGGGTGCGTGCTCGCACGCACGCGAACCCTGTAGGGTGCGTGCTTTGCACGCACGCGAACCCTGGAGGGACGCGCTCCGTCGCGTCCGTAGCGCTGCTTTGCGTCCGCAGCCCGTAGGGTGCGTGCTTTGCACGCACGCGAACCCTGTAGGGTGCGTGCTTTGCACGCACGCGAACCCTGGAGGGACGCGCTCCGTCGCGT
>CAYXPN010000002.1:0-24903 GCA_964467075.1 uncultured Planctomycetaceae bacterium | reverse complement strand
GCTGCTTTGCGTCCGCAGCCCGTAGGGTGCGTGCTTTGCACGCACGCGAACCCTGGAGGGACGCGCTCCGTCGCGTCCGTAGCGCTGCTTTGCGTCCGCAGTGTGCCGGCCATCGGCCACGACAAAGCGTGGCCCTCCATAGGGAAGGCGGCCCAAAGCGTGGCTGCAAGCAGCCACCCGACACGTGCAACCTCGTGCAGTGTCATGTACCTGGAACCAACAGTCAGCGAAACCAAGGCTCGCCAGGCCCTCTGCCCGCGCCGCAGTCCGCTGGCACGATGGTTTTTCGGTCGCGGGCCGGTGCTGGAGCGCGTCGAGTTGCTGCACATGCCGTTCCACTTGTTCGAAGCGAGGTTCGTGCCGGGCGATTCGCAGCAGCCCGCCGGGACGCAGCCGCGCCGCATGTTCGTGGGCATCGATGCCCTGCTGGGCGAAGCCATGCCCCTGGCCGGAGAACTGTTCGAGGCTCTTTCGGCCGGCGAGCTGTTCGAGTCTGCGTCGCCCGGCTCGCCCCAAGCAGCCGAGCCGCCCGACGAGTCCCACCCACCCGCCTGTGCGCCCCAGCTCACGGCGCAGCAGGCCCGCCCGATGGCCGAACGCTTTGCCCGCGGGCTCGTGCTCCAGTGGGCCATGCGCCTGAAGACCCGGGAGAGACTCGCAGGGCTGGTGGACCGGGGGCTGATCTTTTACCCTGTGTGGGTCGGCTACCTGCGGCGCGGCAACCGATACGACTTTCGGGCCGTGGACGGCCTGAGCGGCGAGCCGTGGGGCGGCAAGCTGCGGCGCATGGTGCTGCGGGCGTTTCGGCGTTTGGAATCGCCCGAGCGGCCGGCCGGGCCGGTGACAGAACCACGCGAGCGCGAGAGCCATTGATACAAGGCGCAGCGCGCACGAGACAATCCCCATGGACCAGCGCGAACTGGACATCTGGCACATGCGGCGGGCTATAGAGCTGGCTCTCCAGGGGCAGGGGTTGGTCGAGCCGAACCCCATGGTCGGCTGCGTGATCGCCCGGGGGGCGGAGATCATCGGCGAGGGCTGGCACCGGCGCTTCGGCGGCCCCCATGCCGAGATCGAGGCCCTGCGCCTGGCCGGCCCGCGCGCCCAAGGGACGACCGTCTATGTCACGCTCGAGCCGTGCTGCCACCAGGGCAAGACGCCGCCGTGTACGCAGGCGTTGATCCAAGCGAAGCCCGCCCGCGTGGTGGCGGCCATGGAAGACCCGTTTGCCGAGGTATCCGGCCGGGGGCTTGCGGAGTTGCGTCGGGTGGGGATCGAGGTGGAAGCCGGGCTGCTCGAAGCCGAGGCGCGGCGGCTTAACGCACCGTACTTCAAACTGCTCAGCGCCGGCCGGCCGTGGGTGATCGCCAAATGGGCCATGACCCTCGATGGCAAGCTGGCCACGCGCACCGGCGCAAGCCGCTGGATTTCTTCCGAGGCCTCTCGCGCGGTGGTCCACCGTCTGCGCGGCCGCGTGGACGGCGTAATGGTCGGCCGGGGCACGGCCCAGCGCGACGATCCGCTCTTGACGGCCCGGCCGCCGGGCGCGCGCACGGCCACGCGCATCGTGCTCGACACCCGGGCGTCGCTCTCCACCCAGAGCCGACTGGTGCGCACCGCGGGCGAAGTGCCCGTGCTGGTGGCTGCCGCCCCCGAGGCGGACGCCGCCCGGCAAGAGCGCCTGCGCCGGGCGGGCTGCGAGGTGTGTGTCTGCCCGGGCGACACACCGGCCGAGCGGCTCGACGCGCTGCTGGCCGAGTTGGGGCAGCGGCGCATGACCAATCTGCTGGTCGAAGGCGGGGCGCGGCTGCTGGGCCGCCTGTTCGATGCCCGGGCGATCGACGAGGTCCACGTGTTCATCGCCCCGAAGCTCGTCGGCGGTGCCGGGGCCGTCGGCCCGCTGGGCGGGCGCGGCGTGGACGAACCGGGCGATGCGCTGCAACTGGAATCGCCGAGCATGGAGCAGCTCGGCGAGGACGTGTACGTTTCGGGGCGCGTGCTCCGGGCGTCTGCCGCGGAGGCCTCGCTCGACGCCGATTGACACACTTCGGCGGCTTTGGCATACTACGGCGTCCCGCCGCGGAAAGGACTGCCCCCCCGGGGCTGCCGGCCCCAGAAGCGTCCTGTCTGGGACTCTCCTTGCCAGAGGACCCGCGATGAGCACCGACATGGAACGACTCTATGCCGAGCGCCTCGGGCGCTACGTCACAGCGATGCGCAACGGGAAGCCCGACCGCGTGCCCATCCGTCCCTTCGTGGCCGAGTTTACCGCGGTCTATGCCGGCTATACGATCCAGGAAGTGACCCACGACTACCGCAAGGCGTTTGCCGCGGCCAGGAAGTGTGCCGCGGATTTCGACTGGGACGCGGTGGTGGGCAACATGGTCTATGTGTGGAGCGGCCTGGTCAAGGGAATCGGATTGAAATACTACGCGGTGCCGGGGATCGAGCTGCCGCCGGACACGCCCTTCCAATACCTCGAACCGGCCGACGACGAGCGGGCCTACATGCGCGCCGACGAATACGACGCGCTGGTCGAGGACCCGACCGGCTACCTGTTCAACGTGTGGCTGCCGCGGGTTTGCCCCGAGGTGGTGCCGCCGGACAGGCCGGCCACGTGGCGCAACAACCTCTCGTTCCTGCGCGGCGGCATGGCCATGATGCAGTATTTCGGCGCCTTCGGCGAGCAGGCCGCCCGCCTGCGCTCCGAGTCGGGCACGCCCTCGGCGCTCGCTGGCATCCTCAAGGCGCCGTTCGACATCCTGGCCGACAAGCTGCGCGGCTACAGGGGCCTGTGCACGGATCTGTTCCGCCGGCCGGAGAAGGTGCTGGCCGCCTGCGAAGCGCTTCAACCCCACCTGCTGCACGTGGCCCTCAGCGGCGCCGACCCGGAGAAGAACCTGCCCGTCGGATTCTGGATGCACCGCGGCTCGGTGCCCTTTCTTTCGCCCGAGCAGTTCGAGCGGTTCTACTGGCCCACGCTCAAGGAGATCATCCAGGGGCTTTGGGCCGCGGGCCATCAGACGCTCTTCTATGCCGAAGGCGACTGGACGGGCAACCTGAAGCACATCGCCGAGCTGCCTGAAAGGAGCATCGTTTTCCACGTAGACCGCACCGACCTGGCCGAGGCCCAGCGTGTGCTGGGCGAGAAGTTTTGCTTAAGCGGCGGGGTGCCCAACGACCTGCTGGCCTTTGGCGCGCCGGAGGAAGTGCGCGACTGCTGCAAGCGGATCATCGACATCGCGGCCCGCCACGGCGGCTTTGTCATGGATGCCGGCGCGATCATGCAGGACGACACCCGCGTAGAAAACCTGCGCGCGATGACGGAGTTCACACGGGAGTATGGGGTTTATTGAACCCAGCGGAGACCGCACATCAGGCGAGCCGCCGGCGTAAGCCGGCGGTTCGGTCGGCAGTGCCGATACGGTTTGAATATGGCCAGAGGTAATTAGTGATTCGAGCAGAACCGGGCACTCACGTGCCCGGCTGGCCGCGTGTCGCAGGCAAGACGGTATGCCGGGTAACCGACATCGCCGCTGCGCGGCCAAGCCCGACACGCAAGTGAATCGCAGAGAGGTCCCCAGCCATGGCGGAAACGCAGCCGAAACCAGACCGATCCGAGACGAGAACCACGGGGCCTGCCCCCGGGGTGTGTACGCCCTGGGAAGAGAAGCGCCGGGAGCTGCCGCCCATCCAAGGCGACGAGCAGCTTGTCAGGCAGGTCTGGGAGGAAATCGACTCTTTGGCCTATACCTACATCTGGCAGTGCCTGGTGTCGTTTTGACGACCGCGGCTCACACGCCCGCTTCGCCCCCGGCGTGCGCGTGGCGAGATTCGGCTACAGACACGTAGGGTGGGTCAAGCGGAAAGCGCAGACCCACCAACTTGCTGCGAGGAAGCCACCAACCGAGAGTGAGCACACCGTTGCCCACGAAGTTGACCGAAGGAGCCGCCCATGTCCGAGGATACGCCGCTGGTGCAAGCTCTGGCCGGCTGTCGCGAGCAGGAAGTCAAGGCCCTGGTCGAGGAGCAACTCGCGGCCGGTGTGCCCGCCGCGCAAATCCTGGTTGAGTGCAACCGCGGGATGGTCGCCTTGGGCAACCGCTTTCAGACGGGCGAGTGTTTCCTGCCCGAGCTGATGATGGGCGGAATGATCATGAAGTCGGTCGGCGACCTGCTCGGGCCGCACCTGGCGCCGGGCGAAACGCGGCAAAGCGCCGGCACCGTGGTGATGGGCACCGTGCAACACGACGTACACGACATCGGCAAGGACATCGTGGTGATGATGCTCCGCGGCGTGGGCTTCGAGGTGGTCGATCTGGGGGTGGACGTGCCCCCGGCACGCTTCGCCGAAGCGGTCCAGCAACATCGGCCCGCGGTGCTGGGCATGAGCGTGCTGCTGACGACCTGCTACAAATCGGTGGCGGCCACGGTCGCGGCCCTGCGCGAGGCAGGGATGCGCGACGGGCTGCGCGTGATGGTCGGTGGAGCCGCGGCCAGCGACCTGTTGGCGCAGAAGACCGGCTGCGACTTCTATGGCACCACCGCCATGGACGGCGTGGAGTTTGCCAGCCGCAGTGCAGCCGAGGCCTGACCCGAGACGTGTGATCGCAGGAGGATCGCGGAGATGCGCTTGGGACTTGCAAACGGATTGTCTCCCCAATCGCCGGCCCGCGCCCGGGTGGCCGGGGCTGGAGCGAAGCGAAGCTCCGGGAAGTCAGGCTTTTGCCCGTCTTTGCACAGGCTGAGAACTTGTGAAGGAATTGTTTCCCCAATTCGATGCCCAGGCCCGGGTGGCCGGGGCTGGAGCGAAGCGAAGCCCCGGGAAGTAATACCTTTGCAAATGCTATGGTGGACGTGCCTCGCTGTGTTGCTGACCGGCTCGGCGGCCACCGCGCAGGACTGGGCCCGCGAGATGTTCGACCATACGAGCCACGACTTCGGCGTGGTGGCCCGGGGGGCAAAGGTCGAGCATGTCTTCACGCTGCAAAACATCTATGTCGAACCGGTACACATCGCCGATATCCGTTCCACCTGCGGCTGCACCGTGCCCGAGGTGGATCGCCGGCTGCTCAGAACCTGGGAGAAGGCCCAGATCAAGGTGGTGATCGACACGCGGCGTTTCCTGGGGCGCAAGGACGCCACGCTCACCGTGCGCCTCGATCAGCCCTTTCCCGCGGAAGTGCAGTTGCACACCAATTGCTACATCCGGGGCGACGTGGTGGTGGAGCCGGGCGAAGTGCGCTTGGGCAACGTCGTCCAGGGAACGGGCGCCCAGCAGCGCGTCAGTGTGCGCTACGCCGGACGTACCGACTGGCGGATCGAACGAGTCGAAAGCCGCAATCCCCACCTGGAGGCCCAGGCGGTCGAAGCAGCCGACTCCGCCCGGGCCCTGGGCCGGATCAACTACGACCTGGTCGTCACGCTGAAGGCCGGCGCGCCGGCGGGCTATCTGCGCGAGGAGCTGATCCTGGTCACCAACGACTACAGCTCCCAGTCGGCGAGCATCCCCGTGACGGTCGAGGCCGTGGTGGTGCCGGCCGTGACCGTGCGCCCCTCGCCGCTGCTGATGCCGGTGCTGGCCGTGGGGCAGTCGGCGACCCGGCAACTGGTGGTCCAGGCGGGCACACCGTTTCGGGTGACCGGCGTCGAGTGCGACGATCCGCGGTTTGCGTTCAAGCTGCCCGAGGACGCCCGGCCGCTGCAACTGATCCCCATCACGTTCACCGCGGAGGGCACGGCAGGCCAGGTGGCGCGCACGCTGAGAATCGCCACCGACCTGCCCGACTCGCCGGCCGTGGAGGTGGCGGTCCACGTGCAGGTGATCGAACCGCCGGCGAGTCAATCGCGGCCCGGCGCTGCGGCGGCCCCGCCGGCTGGCCAGCGGTGACGCTCCGTGCGCATGGCGAGCCGGGAGCGTCAGCTCCTGGTTTGGGCGGACCGACCCTCGAAGTGGCCAGTGGAGAAAGCGAGCCCCGGGGTTCATCCCGGGGGAGCGCCGGGTGCCACTGCGAGGCCGCGCGGGTGCCACTGCTGGCTTGTCCAGCAGTGCGCGGGTGCCACTGCGAGGCGGCGCGGGTGCCACTGCTGGCTTGTCCAGCAGTGCGCGTATTGCAACTCAGGTAACACTCCAGCCGTCTGAAGTTGCGTTTGCACGGCCTTGTGGTGCAGCCGTCTCGGCTGCACAGCCCATTGGACTTTCTCATTTCGCCCCTTCAGGGCTCAGGGCGCGCAATCGACCTATCCCCCAGGGCTTCGCTGCGCTCGCCCTGGGCTACTACATCACGCCCCGTTGGGGCTCGAGGCTCCGAGCAAACGGAAACGGCAGCCCAGGGGCCCTGGACAAGCACCGGGGCCGCGTTAAACTAGAACGGTTCGCACGGGGTCGAACGGCTGTCTGTAGAGCAAGGGTAAGGAAAGAGCTTGTAGGGTGGGTCGAGCAAGAAGCGAGACCCACCAGGAAGGCAACAAGACGGTGGGTCTGCGCCTACGGCTTGACACACCCTACGTGTCCAGAGACCCACCCTACGTGGCTGTCTGTAGAGCAAGGGTAAGGAACGATGGAAAAGCGAGTCTATAATTTCTCACCTGGCCCGGCCGTGTTGCCGTTGCCGGCGCTGGAAGAGGCGCAGCGAGACCTGCTGGCCCTGCCCGGCGTGGGCATGTCGATCCTGGAGATCAGCCACCGCTCGAAGACCTTTCAGCAGATCATCGACCAGGCCGAAGCCAACCTGCGCGCGCTGCTGGGCATTCCGGAGGACTACCATGTGCTGTTCCTCCAGGGCGGGGCCCAGATGCAGTTCGCCATGGTGGCGCTCAATTTCCTGCGCGCAAGCGGCAAGGTAGCTGACTACATCCTGACCGGCTCCTGGGCCAGGAAGGCCATGTCCGAGGCCAAGACCCAGGGCTCGGTGCGCAGCGCCTGGGACGGATCGGCCGCGAACTTCAACCGCATGCCGCGCCAGGAGGAATTGCAGCTTTCGGCCGATGCCGCCTACGTCCACATGACCTCGAACGAGACGATCCAGGGCATCCAGTTCCCCACCGAGCCGCAGACCGGCGACGTGCCGCTGGTATGCGATGCCTCGTCCGATTTCCTCTGCCGGCCGGTGCCGATCTCCGAGTACGGCGTGCTCTACGCCTGCGCCCAGAAGAACGCCGGCCCCGCGGGCGTGACGGTGGTGATCCTGCGCAACGAGATGCTCGGACGCATCGCTGACGGCCTGCCTTCGATGCTCGACTATCGCCCGCTGGCCGAGGCCAAGTCGCTGTTGAATACCCCGCCGGTGTTCGGCGTCTACATGGTCAAGCTGGTTAGCGAGTGGCTGCTCCGCGACGTCGGCGGCCTGGAGAAAATGGCCGAGATCAACCGCGGCAAAGCCGGCCTGCTCTACGACGCGCTGGACCAGTCCGGCGGCTTCTACTGCGGCCACGCCGAGCCGGAGAGCCGTTCGCTGATGAACGTGGCCTTTCGCCTGCCTTCGCCCGAGCTCGAAGCCCGGTTCCTCGAGGAGGCGAGGGCACAGGACTTGTGCGAGCTGAAGGGGCATCGCTCGGTGGGCGGGTGCCGCGCGTCGATCTACAACGCCATGCCCGTCGAAGGAGTCGAGACCCTGCGCGAATTCATGGTCGACTTCTGCCGGAAGCACGGCTGAGGGGGGAGCCCACCCTCGGCAAGCCCATGGGAGTGCTCCAGACTTATGAAAGTGCTGCTTAGCGGCTCCAGCGGACTGATCGGCAGCGCGCTGGCCCGATCGCTTAAGCGCTCCGGCCATGAAGTGGGCCGGCTCGTGCGCTCGTCGGCTGCCACATCGCCCGACGTGCGCAGTTGGGACCCCGCGGCCGGCCGGCTCGACGCGGACCAGCTTGCCGACGCCGACGCCGTGGTCCATCTGGGCGGCGAGAGCCTGGCCGCAGGACGCTGGACCACAGCCCGCAAGACGCGCATCCTGCACAGCCGCGTCGACTCCACCCGGCTGCTGAGCGAGACGCTCGCCGGGCTGAGCAGCGGCCCGCAGGTCTTCCTTTGCGCGTCGGCGGTGGGCTACTATGGCGACCGGGGCGACGAGCTGCTCGACGAGACCAGCCCGCCCGGGACCAACTGGCTCAGCAAGGTGTGTACGGCCTGGGAAGCAGCGACCGGGCCCGCGGCGCAGTCGGGCGTGCGCGTGGTGTGCTTGCGCCTGGGCCCGGTGTTGGCGGCCAAGGGCGGCATGTTGCCCGAAGTGGTCAGGCCGATGCGTTTCGGGCTGGGCGGGCGATGGGGCAGCGGGCGGCAGTGGCTCAGTTGGATCGGTCTGGGCGACGTGAGCGCGGCCATCGAGCACCTGTTGCTCGCCGATGCGCTCGGCGGCCCGGTCAACCTCACGGCCCCCCAGCCGGTGACCAACCGCGAGTTTGTGAAGACCTTGGGGCGTGTGCTCCGCCGGCCGACGCTGGTTGCCATGCCCGCCTGGGCCCTGCGATTGGCGCTGGGCCAGATGGCCGACGAGATGCTGCTGGCCGGCGCGCGCGTGGTGCCGCGGCGCCTGGAAGAATCGGGGTTTCGGTTCGCCCATGCCGAATTGGAGCCTGCCTTGCGGGAGATACTCGGGCGATGACGCTGAGCGGTTCGAGCTCGTTCCCAGGCTCCGCCTGGGAACGCCCGGTGCTACAGGCTCCGCCTGTCTGCCTCACCGCCAACGAGGTCATTCCCAGGCAGAGCCTGGGAACGAGGGGCGGTCTTGGAACGACCCGATGAATCGGGTCACTGCGAGCGGCTTGTAGTGACCGTACTTGTACGGTCCGTGAAGGACCCGATGAATCGGGGCACTCCGAGCGGAGGGTGGTCCTGCAAAGGAAGCTCGCCATGAGCGCGCCGAGGGCACTGGTGATCGACGACAGCCCCACCAGCCGGCTGCTGGCGTGCAATTTCCTCCAAGGCGACGGCTGGGAGGTGCGCGAGGCAGGCGACGCGCACCAAGGAACCGCCCTGGCCCGCCAGTGGCGCCCCGACGTGATCGTGTTGGACGTAGTGTTGCCCGATGCCGACGGAGTGGAGCTCTGCCGCCGATGGCGCCAAGAGCCCGAGCTGCAAGAGATTCCCGTGCTGCTCATCTCCGGCGAACGATTGGAGGACGAAGACCGGGCTGCGGGGCTGCGCTCCGGAGCGCTGGGCTACCTGGTCAAGCCGTTCTCGGCCGTGGAGTTCCTGGCTTCGGTGCGTTTGCTCGATCAGTTGGGACGCACCCATGGCCAACTCAAGGCCCGAAACGCCGAGCTGGAGGGCTCCAACCGCCAGCTCCGCCAGTTTGCCTACGTCGTGTCCCACGACCTGAAAGAGCCGCTGCGCACCGTGGCGGGCCATTGCCGCCGGCTGGCCGTCCACTGCCGCGACACGCTCGACGCCCAGGCCCGGCGCCATCTCGAAACGGCGATCGAAGGCACCGAGCGCATGCAGCGCCTGATTGACGACCTGCTGGCCTACAGCCACCTGGCCGCGGCGCCGGTCAGCCGCCAGCGCGTGGATCTGGCCGAGGTGGTCAGGCAAGCGGTTGACGCTTGCCGCGAAGCAGTGCAGCAGGCCCAGGCAGCCGTTCGCATCGGCTCGCTGCCCGCGGTGCTCGGCAGCCCGGCCCTGCTCGGCCAGGTGTTCCAGAACCTGGTGTCCAACGCCTTGAAGTTCCGCGGCGCTCGGGCGCCCGTGATCGACATCTCGGCCACGACGGAAGGTGATCGCTGTCGGGTGGCCGTGGTCGACAACGGCATGGGTATCGCCCCGGAGCACTGCGAGCGCATCTTCGAGCTGTTCGAGCGCCTGCACGCCGCAGGAGAGTATCCGGGCAGCGGCATCGGCTTGGCCGTGTGCCGTCGGGTGGTGGAACGCCACGGGGGGCGGATCTGGGTGGAAAGCCAGCCCGGACAGGGCAGCCGATTCTACGTGGAGCTGCCCCTGGCCCTCGCGGGCGGATCAGGCGAACAGACAACGGGCAGGCCGGACCGATAGCGCGCCGGCAGCCTGCTAGTGGGCTCCCCCGTTTGGTGCCGGCTCGCTATAATACCCCCACTTGTCCCCCGTGTGGTTTTCGGACGACACCAAGGGGGGTGTCGATTTCCCGGTCCCGCTGCAAGTAGGAGGCACGGGCAGCTATGAGTCAGACCAAGACGGCCCCTGCCAACCAGGAGCCCGAGCGCCGAGTCGAGTTCAGTCTCACCGCGGAGACGATGTACGACAAGTGTACGGCTCTGGCGCGCAATCTGTGGTGGAGCTGGCACCCGGAGGTGATCAATCTCTTCCGCGAGCTGGATCCCATCCGTTGGCGCCAATTGGACCACAACCCGATCGCCCTGCTCGCGGAGTTCACTCCCGAGCGCTTGGAAACGCGGGCGTCGGAACTGGTGCTCTACAGCCGAATCAACCAGGCGTATCGACGCCTGAAGGAATATCTGGCCACCACACCCCTGTGGGGCGCGACGCACACCGGCGTGCTGGGGGCCAAGCCGGTGGCCTATTTCTCGCTGGAATTCGGACTGCACGAGTCGATCCCCGTGTACTCGGGTGGTCTGGGAGTGCTCTCGGGCGACCACATCAAGAGTGCCAGCGCCCTGGGGGTGCCCCTGGTGGCGATCGGACTGTTCTACGACCAGGGCTACTTCAAGCAGCAGTTGGACGCCAACGGCTGGCAGAACGAGGAATACCTCGACACCAAGGTCCAAGACCTGCCCATGGAACCGGCGCGCGGGCCCGACGGCCGGCCGATTTCCGTGGAAATCCAGACGCGCACCGGATTGTTGCGGGCCAAGGTGTGGCTGATCCGCGTGGGTCGGGTCAATCTCTATCTGCTCGACTGCGACGTGCCCAGCAACAGCCCGGAAGACCGGCAGTTGACCTCCCGCCTCTACGGCGGCGACAACCGCACGCGCATTCGCCAGGAGCTGGTGGCGGGGGTCGGCGGGGTGCGGGCGTTGAGGGGCCTGGGGATCACGCCCGGGGTCTACCATTTGAACGAGGGACACAGCGCCTTTGCCGGGCTGGAGGTGATCCGCACGTGCATGAAGGACGACGGCAAGAGCTTCGACGACGCCTTGCGCGAGGTGGCCCAAAACACGGTGTTCACCACCCATACGCCGGTGCCCGCTGGACAAGATCGCTTCGACGGCGCGTTGATCGAAGAGCACCTGGGGCCGCTGCGCGAGGAGCTGGGCATTTCGCCCGAGCAACTGATGGGACTCGGCCGCGTGGAGCCCCAGAACGACCAGGAGCTGTTCTGCATGACCGTGCTGGCGTTGAAGCTCTCGCGGCGGGCCAACGCGGTGAGCAACCTGCACGGGCATGTCAGCCGGCGCATGTGGGCCCACCTCTGGCCGTGGCGAGTGGAGGAAGAGATTCCCATCGGGCACATCACCAACGGCGTCCACGTGGAAAGCTGGCTGGCCTGGCAGATGCAGCAGCTCTACGACCGCCACTTCCCGGTCGGCTGGGTCAGCCGCATGCACGAGCCCGATCCCTGGCAGCGCATCCACGACGTGGACCCCGGCGAGCTGTGGGAAACCCACCTGGCGATGAAGAACCTGCTGCTGGCGTTCGTGCGCCGGCGAGTCAGTCGCCAGTGTCGGCGCCGCGGGGAGAGCGACGACGCCGTGGAAGCCGCGCGCAACGTGCTCGACCCCAATATCCTCACGATCGGCTTCGGCCGGCGTTTCGCCACCTACAAACGTGCTGATTTGCTGATGACGGACATGGACCGCCTGGCGGCGATGGTCGGCGATGCGGAGCGCCCGATGCAGTTGATCTTCGCGGGCAAGGCCCATCCGGCCGACGAACCCGGCAAACGGCTGATCCAGAAGATCGCCAACCTGCGGCACGATCCGCGCTTCGCCGGGCGCGTGGCGTTCGTCGAGGACTACGACATCAACGTCTGTCGCCATCTGGTGCAAGGCGTCGATGTGTGGCTGAACAATCCGCGCCGTCCCCTGGAAGCCTCGGGCACCAGCGGACAAAAGGCGGTGCTCAACGGCGTGCTGAACCTCTCGGTGCTCGACGGCTGGTGGGCCGAAGCCTACAACGGCCTGAACGGCTTCGCCATCGGATACGGCACCCATCACGTGGACGACCACATCACCGACGCGCGCGACGCCGAGGACCTCTATCGGGTGCTCGAACAGGAGGCGATTCCGCTGTATTACGAACGGGACATCGACGGCTTGCCCCAGCAATGGGTTCAGCGGATGATGAATTCCATCAGCTCGCTGGCCTGGCGTTTCAGCGCCCACCGCATGGTGGCCGACTACGTGCTCCAGGCCTATCTGCCGGCCGCGGGGGCGCTGAGCTGCGAGATGAGCACTCGCTGAATCACCGTGCGCAATTTGTGAACACTCGTGTCACTGCCAGGCGCGTAGCGCGTAGGGTGGGTCAAGCCGTAGGCGCAGACCCACCACCTTGTTCCCTTGACCGTGGGTCAAGCCGTAGGCGCAGACCCACCATTTCGCCTTGTCGGTGGGTCTCGCTTTTTACTCGACCCACCCTACAAGCTGAGCCGTAAGCCCCGGCCGGGCACCCCAGCAATCGCGTGAAGAGAGCACCCGACCCAGGAGCTTGCCATGAAGGTATTGGTGATCATCGGCCATCAGCGCCAGGGAAGCTTCAACCATGCCATTGCCGCCGCGGTGGTCGATGAGCTCAACCGCGCCGGCCACGAGGTGATCTACCACGACCTGTACGCAGAAGGCTTCGACCCGGTCCTGCGCGAGCCGGAAATCCCCAAGGACGCCGCCCTCCCGCCGGTGGTGCGTCAACACGTCCAAGAGGTGGCCGAGGCCGACGGCTATGTGGTGGTCCATCCCAACTGGTGGGGCCAGCCGCCGGCGATGCTCAAGGGCTGGATCGACCGCGCGCTGCGCCAGGGCAGCGCCTACGAGTTCGGCCCCGAGGGAGTGATCGGCCTGCTAGGGGGCAAGCGGGCCCTGGTGCTGACCACCTCGAACACACCGCGCGAAGATGAGCTGCGCCTGTTCGGCGATCCGCTGGAAAACCTCTGGAAAAACTGCGTCTTCGGCTTCTGCGGGGTCACAGACTTCCTGCGCCGCAACTTCGAGTCGATCGTCCTCAGCACGCCCGATGAGCGTGCCGCGTGGCTCGCAGAGGTCCGGCGCCTGGTCGGCGAGCGATTCCCGCCCGGCTGAACCGCCGGTTGGCCCGGCGCCGTTGGATACTCTCCGACAGCGCAAATCTGCGAGCCGGCTTACTTCATCCCGCCGGGCCCGGAAGCCCGTAGGGTGCTTTGCACGCACGCCGCGGCCGCCAAGTGCTCGATCGCCCCCGGTCGGCAGGTCACCGCCGAACGCAGGAATCGAGGAAACTCCAAGCTGGGCTCGGGCGTCTCACCTTCGGGCCAAGGTCTGCGAGCCGGTCGTTGCACCGGCCTGCTCGACGGAGCGGAAACGAATCAAGCTCTACCCAGGAAAGGGAGGCCAAGTCATGCACAAGTCACGCACAGCGCTCTCACATGCCCCGATTGGTGGGGTGCTCGCCCGGTTGGCCGCTGGTTTTGGCTGGGGACTGCCCTGCCTGGCGGTGCTGCTACTGGGCTCGACCCCGGCCATTGCCCAACAGGCGGTGCGGCCTTCGACCGCGGGCCACGTGCCCGAGTTGGGCGCGTGGCTCGATGAGGTCCAGATCGCCGAGCCGGTCACCTACCGCCACCTGGCCGTGTATCCGCTCCTGCTCGAAGAGCCGATCGAGCTGACAGGCCGATGGCTCTCGCTCGACGAGGCGGTCTCGCGCGGCGTCCTGGTAGTGACCGAGAAAGGCGGCGGCAGCGTGCCCGTGGTGATGGTCGAGAACCGCAGCCGCCGCGAGCACGTGTTGATCATGTCCGGCGAGGTGATCTCCGGCGGCAAGCAGAGCCGCACCGTGCGTCAGGACGCCGTGCTCTCGCCGGGCCAGCGGATCGAGCTGGCGGTCTTGTGCGTGGAGGCCGGCCGGTGGGAAGGCAGCGCACAGTTCTCGGCCGGCGGGGCCCTGGTGCCCCAGTCGATCCAGCGGGAGCTTCGCCGCGGGGCGGACCAGGCGCGCATCTGGTCGGAAGTGGAGCGGAACAACCGCGCGCTGGGGGCCGAGAACGCGACCAAGGCACTGGACCAGGCGCTCCGGAGCGACAAGGTCCAAGGCCGGCTCGCCGAGGTCCGCCGCGCCATCGTGCCCGGCATCCCGCGCGGCACCATGGGGTTCATCTTTGTGAGCGGCCGCCGGGCCCTGGGCGCCGAGATGTTCGGCAGCGAGGAGCTGGCCCGCGAGCTGTTCCCCAAGCTGCTCGATGCCTATGCCGTTGACTGCGTGATCATCTGGCCCGGGCCGGCCCGACGCCTCGCTCCCAAGCACGACACGGCAATCCAGTTCTTCAGACAGGTCTGCCGCGCAGGCAGCCGGCGCAGCAGCACGCCGGGTTCGGGCGCGGGCATGCGCACGCGCGGCGCGGGGCTGCTAGGCGACGGGGTGAGCCTGGGCCGCACCCTGGTCCACTACGGCGTGCAAGTGGAGCACCGCATCCTGCCCCCGCCCAAGCCGATCCCCATGCCGCGCCAACTCGAATCACCGCAGCAGATGCGCGACGAGCGCTCGCACCGACAGGCCGGTCATGGCGAAGACGGTCGGTAGGGGCGACGCATGCGTCGCCCCTACGGCGCCTTGCGCAGGTCGTAGCTTGTAGGGTGGGTCGAGCGGTAGCGAGACCCACCAGCACATAGCTGCTTATCGGTGGGTCTGCGCCTACGGCTTGACCCACCCTACGTGCTCGAATCACCGCAGCAGATGCGCGACGAGCGCTCGCACCGACAGGCCGGTCATGGCGAAGACGGTCGGTAGGGGCGACGCATGCGTCGCCCCTACCGGTGGCATGAGCGCTCCCCCGGGGATGAACCCCGGGGCTCGCTTTCTCCACTGGCCACGTCGAGGGTCGGTCCACCCGAACCGGGAGCTGACGCTCCCGGCTGGCCACGCGCTGACGCTGCCGGATCGCCAAGCGAAAGCGGCGCTCACTGGGCAAAGGCCGCCAGCCGCCCTCACCCCCTGCCCCCTCTCCCGCCAAGCGGGAAAGGGGAGGCTCTGGGTTTAATCCTTCCACGCCGGGTGCCGTTGCGGGCTTGTCCAGCAGGGCATCGCGTGCGTGCAAAGCACGCACCCTACGCCACTTCCGGGCGCGGCTTAGCCGAACTTGTAGTGCTTGCGCACCGCGCGTTGGACCTTCCACACGCAGTCCAGCCCCTGGGGAAAGACCACGTAGTCGCCGGGCCCGAAGGACACGCTCTGATCGCCGGCCTCGACCGTGACCTCGCCGTCGAGGATCAGGCAGGTTTCTTTCTCGTCGTAGTGCCAGGGGAACTCCGAGGGTTCCTTCTCCCAGGTAGGACACTGCTTCATGGCCGCGGCCTCTTCAGGCGTGGGCTTGCGAACCTCGATCTGCATGGCGATCCGCTCCTTGCTCTACAGAGATCATCCAATCGGTGACATTCCGGTCGTCTGTAGCGATGCGCCGCGCACGCCGATGGAGGGCCACGCTTTGTCGTGGCCGGGAATCAATACACGCGCGCCCAACGGACGCGACGGAGCGCGTCCCTCCAGGACCCAACGGACTGTAGCGATGCGCCGCGCACGCCGATGGAGGGCCACGCTTTGTCGTGGCCGGGAATCAATACACGCGCGCCCAACGGACGCGACGAAGCGCGTCCCTCCAGGACCCAACGGACGCGACGAAGCGCGTCCCTCCAGGACCCAACGGACGCGACGGAGCGCGTCCCTCTCAGGCCGCGCGGCAGCATCCGCATTTGCGTCGGCAATCAGTATAGCGGCCGGGGGCAGACCCGTCCAACGCCCCGGAGCGGCTGTTGTGCCTGCGACCGGGCAGTCGGCATCAGGTCGTTGCGGGCCGTGTGCCAGCGCGAAATCCCGGCGGGGTCAACCCGCCGGCTCGCCAGCGGCCCGCAGATGCTCCATTTGCCGAAAATGCGGCGGACCCGGCGCCGCGTGCCCGGCGTGCAGAGTCTCCAGAATGTATTGTGCGGCCCGGGCGCACGCCCCCGGCTGCGCCACCCGGGCCTTCAGCCTCGCCAGCTCGGCCACCCGTGCCTGTCGCGCGCCAGGGGCCAGCAGCCAGTGGGCCAGGTGGGCGGCCAGTTCGTCCGACGGATCGCCGCAGGTCAGATACTCGGGGAACAACGCCTCGCGGGGCTCGGGCAGCCCGGTGCCCGCGCCCGCCCCTTCGCCGGCGCTGCGCTGCTGGGCGGCCAGCAGGTTGACCAGGGTGATGTACCTGGCCCGGCGGAAGAACTGCTGGACGAAATAGGCGATCGGATTGATCCAGTAGAGGACCGCCGAGGGCTTGGTGTGGTAGAGCAGCTCCAGCGAGACCGAGCCGGAGACGGACATCACACAGTCGGCCAGATGGATCAACTCGGGCGTCTTGGCGCAATGGACCTCCAGCGGCAGCTCCCAGCCGGCTGCCTCGCAGCGTACGCGCTCGGCCTGATGGGGCTTGAAGGCCGCCGCGGCAAAGCGCACCTCGGGCACGCGCTGGTGGATCAGCGCCGCGGCCTTGAGCATCCAGCGCAGATTGGCCGTCACTTCCTGGTTGCGCGAGCCGGGCAAGAGCGTGACCAGCGGTCCCGGCCGGCCACGCTGCCGGGCCACGAACGCCTCATCCAGCGGCCGCTTGTCGGCCTGGTCGAAATACGGATGGCCCACCAACACCGCGCGGCAACCGTGCTCGGCGAACCACTGCTGCTCGAACGGCAACGCGCAGAGCACGTGGTCCACCAGGCGCCGCATCTTCTTGACCCGCCACGAGGCCCACGCCCAAATCTGCGGCGGCAGGAAATAGAACACCGGGATGCCGTGGGCCTTGGCCCGGCGCGCGATCCACCAGTTCAATCCCGGATAGTCCACCAGCACCACAGCGTCGGGCCGGTGGTGGCGGAAGAAGCGGTCGGCCCGGGAGCCCAATTGCAGGAACTTGTGTAGGTTCAGCAGCACGCGGCCGAACCACATCACGGCCAGTTTTGTCAGGTCGGCGTGCAGCCGGCAGCCGGCCTCGGCCATGCGCGGCCCGCCGTAGCCCAGGGCCTCCACGCGCGGGCAAGCGGCCTTCAGTGCGTGGATCAGACTGGCGGCGTGCTGATCTCCACTGGGCTCGCCGGCAGAGAAGAAGATGCGCAAGGGCCTCTGCGCACACGGAACCCGAGACGGCCTGTGCGAGGCTACTGGATGAGACTGCATCCGACGGGACGACATCTGGAATCCTGGACCGGCTGGCGCAAGTTCGAAATCAGCGTGCGCGATTTGTGAACACTCGTCGGGCTCGCAGATGTGTAGGGTGGGTCGAGCCGTAGGCGCAGACCCACCAGCTTGTTGCCTTGACTGTGGATCAAGCCGTAGGCGCAGACCCACCAGCTTGTTCCCTTGACCGTGGATCAAGCCGTAGGCGCAGACCCACCAGCTTGTTCCCTTGACTGTGGGTCTCGCTTTTTGCTCGACCCACCCTACAAGTCGGCCCCTTCGGGCCCGAACCCGGCTTGCGGGCATGGTCCATCTTGCCCCGGAGCAGGGCGCGATCCATCTTGCCCCGCAGCCCGCCATGGTCCATGCTTGTATGTCCGCGCTTGGGGGGCAGTATCCCATAGAAAGACCAACTGGGGAAAGGCCATTTTCGCTTGCCTCAAGCGCTTTGCAGCCAAAGAGTTGCCCCATGCGGCCCGTCCGTCCCACCGAGTTGATCGAACGACTGCTGCTTCTCTGGCTCATCCTGTTGAGCCTGCTGGCCCTGTTCTGGGACCGCTGGCTGCCCAGCCGCTGGGACCCGTTTGAGGCGACGTATCCGGCCCGAAATGCGATCTTCGCGCTCACGATGCTGGCGATCGGCTCGCTCTTGCCGCGCGACGAGGTGCGGGCGGTGTTCCGGCGCTGGCCGGTGGTGCTGGGCGGAACGGCCGTGCAGTATACGGCCATGCCGCTCCTGGCGTGGGCCCTGGGGCGGTTGTTCGGGCTGGAGGGCGGCTGGTGGATCGGGCTGGTGGTGGTCGGCTGTGTGCCGGGGGCCATGGCCTCGAACGTGCTCACCCTGGCTGCGCGCGGCAATGTGAGCTATTCGGTGAGCCTGACCACGTCGGCCACATTGCTCTCGCCGCTGGTGGTGCCCTTTGTGCTGTGGGTGGGGTTGGGACGCTGGGCCCAGGTGGACCCCTTGGATCAAAGCTGGTGGCTCTGCTACACGGTGGTCGTGCCGGTAGTGGCGGGCTATCTGCTCTCGCAATACGTCCGACTCTGGCGCCGGGCCGCCCGGCGCCTGGCCGCACCGGCGGCCAACCTGACGATCCTCTGGATCATCGCCATTGTGGTGGCGGCCAACCGCGAGCGCCTCTCGCAGTTCGAGGCGCGCGTGCTGGGGGCCCTGTTGGTGCTCAACCTGGCCGGCTATCTGGCCGGCGCGGCCGGGTCCCGGCTGCTGCGATTGCCCCGCGGCATGGGCCGGGCACTCACACTGGAGGTGGGCATGCAGAACGCGGGGCTGGGCACACTTTTGGCCATGCAATTCTTTGAGGACGCCCCGACCGCGGCCATTCCACCGGCCATCTACACGTTCGGCTGCATGCTCACCGGCACGGTCCTGGCGCGCTTGTGGGCGGAGCTGGGCCCGGCGCCGCGGGCCGATGGCAACGCGGGCTGATTGGGGCGCGCCCCGCGCGAGCCGCGGCACTACAAGGGCCAGACACGCGACAAGGCGCTTCCGCCGCCATTGCCATCTGAGAGAGCGCTCTGCGTGCTACCCGGGCCCGGGCAAACGACGCTGACTCGCAAGGCCGAAGATCAGTAGCCGAGCCTTCCCGCGCTGCCCCATGTCGTTCGGAAGGACTCACTGATCCCTCAGCACCACCGCGGGGTCCTGCAGCACCGCGGCCAGCGCCGGCAGGTAGCTGGCCACGGCCGAGAGCAGCGGGGCCCCCAGCAAGGCGGCCAGGGCCACCTCGGGTCGCAGGCGGAACAGCTCGCCGGCCACGCCCAGGGCCCGCTGGCCGAACCACTGGGCCGTCAGATCGCCCAGCAGCAATCCCACGGCCCCGCCCAAGAGCCCCAAGAGCACGGCCTTGCCCAGGAACAACAGCACGATCGTCGCCGAGCCCTTGCCCAAGGCCCTGAGGATGCCGATCTCCACGCGCCGCTCGCGCACATTGGCCAGCGCCAGTAGGCCCACCCACACGGCCGAGGCCAGCACCACCAGCGGCGTGATCACCTGGGCCAGGGTCTGCATGATCCGCAAGATCCGCGCGCGCGAGGCCTCCAACTCAGCGAGCAGCGATTTGCGCTGGTCGAGTATTCGCCGGCGCTCGGCCAAGTTGGCCTCCATCTGGCCGAGCACGCTCAGCCGTTTTTCGGCCACGGCGTTGCGCTGCTCGGCGCGGGCCAGGGCGATGGAGCGGAATTCGGTGATCCGTGTGTCGGGCAGCACCTCTTCGAGCTGGCGGCGGATATCGGGCAGATTGGCGCCTACACACTGGCACCCCAGGGCGAGAATCTGGTTGATCCGGCCGGGTTTGTCCAGCACCTGCTGGGCATCCTTCAGGTGCACGGCGATGGTGATGTCTTCTTTGCTGCCCTTTTCGGGAAAGATATGGGCGATGCGAAACTGGCCGCCCAATACGTCGATCGTCTCGCCCACCTGGTGCCCCATGCCCAACTCATGGCCCAGCAGAACCGTGCCCGGCTGGATGTTGTAGCCCATGGGCGATTTTTGGCGCAGGTGCGACTGGGTGGCCTCGGGCAGGTAGCCGACCAAGAGCACCTTGCGATCCTGCCAGGTGATCTTCTGCTGCAAGGTGGCCACCAGGTGGGTGACCAGCGTCAGCCGCTGGTCCGAGGCCAAGCGATCGACGTACTCCTCGGGCATGTCGTGGGAGGCGAAGTCCTCGGCCCAAAAGTCGCTCATGTCCGTTTCGCGGTGGACGATCATCAGGTTGAAGCCCATGTCGCGCATCAACCGCCGGGTTTCGTCCTCCAGGCGCGCGAGCTCCTCGTTGGTCTGCCGCTCGAATTCGGCCATGTCGCGCTCCATGCGGTTCACTCCCTGTTCCAGCTCGCCCACCAGGGCCTGCGACTGGGCCACCTGGGTGCCGGTTTCCTGCTGGTAGGCCTCGAGCAGCATGGGCCCGGCCACAAACAGTCCCACGGCCACGGCCACCGCACAGAGGCTCAGGACGAAGTTGAGCTTGCGATAGCGGATCTCGGAAAACAACATGCTGAGCGTAATCATGGTCCACAGGTCCTTTGGTCTGAGGCGGGGATCGGGCTCATGAGCGGCACCCGCCTGCCGCATCCCTGCCGGCAAGCCGCAGCTCTGCGCTGACCGGCACTTCAAACAGCTCCCCGCGCAGCAGACGCGTGGAGAAGAACGAGACCTCCAGGTTCTCGACTTCACCGGTCTTCGGGTTGAGCCGCGCCACCACTTCGTCGCCGAGTTCCTCCGACTCTTGCTCCGCGTAGGGCGGGCATTTGTCGATGTAGAGGATGTCGGCATCCCGATCGTACGTGAACTTCAGCTTCGTCTCCATTCGACTTCCCCTTCGGCCAGGCGCCGGGCGATGTAGGCTGTGATGATCCAGTGGCGGCTTCTCGGACCGGAGCTGCTCACTACCACAACCACCACGTGCTTGCCGCCCCGCAAGTCATTATACCAGCGGGAGAACAACCGCGCAGCGGCGAAGCGGCCGGAGCCGCGGACTTGATCGGGAGCAAACAGCGTTTCTGCGATCCGCCCGCGGTGCTGCGGCAGCAAGTCCGGGTGCCGCTCGGCGATATTACGCTCGCGCTCGCCGGTCAGTTCGACCTCGGCGTTCAAGTAAGGGCAGTCGAACCGGGCCATCACGCCGTTCCGCTCAATATGAGCACTTCCCGACACCGCCAGACATCTATTATCCGCACTCCCGGCCGGGGAACAAGCGTCGTCGTCCACTGCGCCCAGGGGAAGCGGGCTGCACGCTGCCGCTCAGGTGTCGTCGATCAAGGGCGCGAGCGGCGTTCGTTCGCCCCAGCGGGGCTCATCCAGCCGGAAGGTCAGCAGTCCGCCCAGCACCACCAGCCCCGCGGCGGCCAGGAAGACCACTTCGTAGCCCACCACGTCCACCAGCCAGCCCACCAGGGGCGAAAGCAGCAGTGGCATGGCCAGACACAGGCTCACCGTGCTCAAGTAACGGGGATGGTCCACGGGGCGGCAGATTTCCAGCGTGTAGTTGTACACGGTGCGCAGCACCAGCGGCGTGATGCCCATGGGAATGAAGACCAGCCAAAACAGCCGGGCCCCCAACTGGCCCGACCAGCCCGCCAGCCACACGGCCAAAAGCGGCGGACAGGCCGAGCCGAGGATCAACAGGCGCATGGTCAGGCGGTTGCCGTAACGGTCGGCCAACGGGCCGACCACCAGGCCCGCCAGCCCCACCGCGGCGTTTTGCGTGACGATCCACCAGACCAGGTGCCCGCCTCCCAGCCCCAGACGCTCCCGAGCCATGGCCTGGTAATGGGGGAAGACCATCAGCCCGGCGCCGAACAACATCACCACCCCCACCAGGCACCGCAGGTCGGCGTCTTCGCGTAATGCGCGCCACGTGTCGGCCAGACTGCCCAGCTCAGGCGCTGCATCGCCCGGCCGGGCGGCGTCGGGCGGCTCGGCCAGCAACATCACCAGCGCGCCCGACAGCAGGAAACAGACCGTGGTGAAACCAAAGATCAGGCTGTAGCCTACGCCGCCGTCTTGGATCGTGCTCGGCACGCTGTCGGCGGGCTTCGCTGACGCCTGGACGCTGTTGCCGCGCGCCATCTCCAGCCAGCCCGGCATCAGCCAGATGGCCAGGGCCATCGCGGGCAGCGCGCCCCAGAACGCCGTAATCAGCAGCAGCAGACCCCGGCGCGTGGGCCGAACCAGCTTGCCCTGCACCGTGCCGAACGAAAGCTGATACAGCCCGTAGATCGAAAAAAAAGCCGCATAGAGCAGCAGGAACACCAGCGCCATCCAGCGCGCGTGGTGCATCTCCACGAACCGGCACAGCACAGCCAGCACCCCGAACGGCACACTCATCGCCAGGGCACAGCCGGCCAGGGCACGCTTCTTCAGGCGCATCGACTTCAATCGGCCGGCGCAGAGCACCGGCGGCACACTCTGGCCCAGCCGACTGATCACCGGCAGAAATCCGCGCAACAACCCCGCCCCCGGACCGGCTACCCAGTCCATAAAGGACGGCATGATCACGCTCTCGGTCTTGAAAATCCACCCGCAGCGGAACACGATCTGGTGGGCCGCCAAAAGACCGATGTTTCGCGGCTCCCGGCGCTCGATCTGCGGGTCGGTCGGCCAGTCGGGCGGGGCGGCGGGGGCGGGCACGTCCTGGGGATCGGAATGATTGGCGTAGGAATGCATGCGCCCGAGTATACTGCCTGCACGGTCCCGCCGCGAGGGTGCATGCGGGCCTGGTCCGCCCGCGGTTTTCTGCCAGCCGCTGCGCCGAAGAGCCGTTGCGGCAGACAATCGCAGAAGAATGGAAAGACAAGAGAGAAGAAGAGACGAGAAAGAGAGGGCGAGACTGTGCAAGCCGCGCAGCCCGTAGGGTGCGTGCTCGCACCACTGCTGTAAACGTCTTGACGCGACGTAAGTCCAAGCCCCACTTTGTGTTTGGTACGTACGTATAGGGCTTTTTGCGTGCGATGTGGCTGCGGGCGACGGCCACCGCGCAACGTACCCGCGTGAAACCCCCAACATCTTCGGTTTTTCCCGGGTTTTTCGACCCTCCGAGATGTTTACAGCACTGGTGCTCGCACGCACGCCAGTCGCTCAAGTGCGCAGAACAGCCTGACACCGGTGTTGCGGCACTCTATTTCGCGGCAGTATTGCGAACAAAGAAAAGAAGGTAACGAAGAAGGAAGGAGAGAAGGCAGAACTGCGCAAGCTGCGCAGCCTGGCCAACTCGCCGGCGCCTCGCCCGCTCCGACCCGTGCGATACGACCGCTCTCGCGGATGTACTAGTCCAACACACGTAAACTGTCGAGTTGGGTGCCACTGCTGGCTTGTCCAGCAGTGCGGCAGTTTACGAACTCAAAGCAACCAAGCACGGGTGGACAAGCCACCCGTGCCACCCCACAGTTTAGCCGTGTCGGACTACTACGGCTGGTTGCCGCGCTCGAGCAGCAGCTCCAAGTAGCTGCGCCGCTCGCTTCGCTCCAAGCCCAACTCTCGGGCCAATTCGGCCAGACAGGCCCGGGCTCGGTCGAGCTGGTCATCCTGGGCCACCACCTCGAGCTCCACAAAGACACCCAGCCCGCTGACCTGGTCCAGACAGACCTCCACCTGGAAGCCGCAACGCACCATGCAGGCCTTGCGACGCAACTTGCGTACCTCGGCCACCCGGCGGAAACCCAGTGCCAGGAGCAGCTCGGCCCACGCCTCGGCCGCATCCTCGCCCGGGCCTAAGGCCAACTCGATTTCACGGCGGGTCTTTGTGGTCCGGTCGATCTTGGGCCCCTTGTAGGTGATCAGCGTAGCTTGGCCCTTGCGGCGGATGCGCAGGGCCTCGTCGGTCTGGGAGAAATCACGGGCCGGATGGGCGAAATACAAGTCGAGCTCCTCTTGGGCCGGGCCCGGTCGGGCACCCGATCGGCCCAGCGCAGCCTCGACCGGCGCCAGTTCGGCCACGGGAAACTTCTGTTCGACCTCAAGATGCACGGCGATCCCCTCTTTTGGGCAGAAGCCAACCAGCCCCCGGGCCCGTACTTGTCCGAAGCCGCCAGCCTCGCGACTCACCACAATTCAGGCCCCAGGCAAGCCAACGTAGCCCATACTATACGTAGTAACCCCCCGGCCGGCCCAGTCCCGCTCCAATCGTTCCAGGGGAGCACACGATTATGTCCAAATCCCCGATTTCAGAAGCTGAAAAGTCGGTGCCGCTCGCCCCTCAAACGCCCGCGCCTCCTGATGGCCCGAACACCGATCCCGGGGCCGGCAACGGAAAGCACAAGCCGGCATCCCGTGCGTCGGCCGCCTCGGCTGGAACCCAGCCCAAGCGCGCCCTGGCACAGTATCCGGCCGGCTGGCCTGAGACCAAGCCCGTTGCGCCAGAGCACCCAGCCGGCTCGCCCGAGACCAAGCCCGCTGCGCCGGAGCACCCAGCCGGCTCGCCCGCACCCGCACCCGACCCGTTGGCCAAGCGCTCCGAGTGGAGCAATTGGGCGGTGCTGGCCGTGCTGGTGCTGTGTTTCGTGCTGATCGTGCGCTTCAAGGCGCGCCCGGCCCCGCAGGCCTTCTGGCAGGCCGACGAAGCCCGGTCGCTCGAACAGGTCGAGTTGGTGCCGCTCACGCCCGGGGCCAGGTCCGTTCATTCGCGCGATCTGACGGGCCGGGTGGTGCTCATAAGTTTCTGGGCTGCCTCGGACCAACAGGCCCCGCGCGGCATCTCGCGACTGACCAGGGTCAAACGCGCACTGGACACCCGGGGCAGCTTCCGGCTGCTGGTGGTCTGCTGCGGCCCGAGTGCCAAGGAAGACATCGACGGACTAGCGCAACGCGCGCGGCAGATGATCGACCAGGCGGGCGTGGGGGTCGACGCCTATGCCGACCCGGGAGGTGTGACGCGCCGCGCCGTGGACCGGGCAGTGGGCCTGCACGGCTATCCGACCACGCTGCTCATTGACCGGCAAGGGCGCGTGCGCGGGCGGTGGTGCGGCTTGCCCGCTGGGGCCGACGAACAAATGCGCCGGCTGGCGACTCGCCTGCTCCCGACCGACTCGTAGGGCTCGTCGGCCCACCCTCGTTTCTCGCGCACGGCGAAGCGGTGTCCCACAAATGTGCACCGGGGGCCCTCAGTGGCCGTGTCGCCTTTTGGGCCAGAGGCTGAATA
>CAYXPN010000001.1:37806-60404 GCA_964467075.1 uncultured Planctomycetaceae bacterium | reverse complement strand
CTTTTCGCTCGACCCACCCTACAATGTTGTACGGTCACCTCAGAGACGTAGGGTGGGTCAAGCCGGAGGCGCAGACCCACCATTTTGCCTTGTCGGTGGGTCTCGCTTTTCGCTCGACCCTACAATGTTGTACGGTCACCTGAGGCGCGAGGGGAGACGCCCCCATGGCGCTCCACTGACCCGATGAATCGGGTCACTACGAACCGGCGATGAATCGGGTCACTACGAACCGGCTGGGCGCAGCAGCTCACTCCCAAGCCACGATCACCGCTGTGCCCACGTCGATGCCCAGGCGCTCGGCCGCATTGTCGCCCACGATGGCCAGCTCCAGCCGGCCGCTCGATCCGATCAGCGCGATCAGCGTGCCGCGCGGCCGCTCCGCATAGGTGTGGTAGATGCCCCAGGTCTCGTAGATGCTGCACACCACACAGGCCCGATAGTCCGTGGGCCGGCCGCCCAGGGCCTCCACCGTGATATTGGTGATCAGGTTGCCGAACCCGTCGATCGCCGCCACCATGCCTTCGACGCGCGTGGGGCTGCTGCGCACCTCGGGCCACTGCGGCCTGGTCAACCGCTCCAGCCGCGGCCCGAGCTTCTCCGGTTCCAGGCCCAAGCTCAGGCGCGCGGCCACCGGCGCCATGATGTCGCGCCCGTGAAAGGTGGACGAGACCGGATGGAGCCAGTGGTCGGGGTTCTCCAGGCGGATGAGCTTCTCGGGCTCCGTTCGGGCGGCCAGGTAGTAAAGCACCCCGTTGTCGGGGGCGAGATACTGCTGGTTGCCGATCCGGGCATAGACGATGGCCCGATCCGTGCCCACGCCCGGGTCGACCACCACCACGTGGATCGTGCCGTCGGGGAACCACTCGGTCACGTCGTCGAGCACCACGGCGCCCTGCTGGATGTCCTGGGGCGGGACGTTGTGGGTAATATCGACGATCCGGGCCGCGGGATTGATGCGCAGGATGACCGCTTTCATGGCGGCCGCATAGGGGCTGCCGTGGCCGAAGTCGGTGGTCAGCGTGATCACGCTCACAGTTTTCCGATCAGTTCCAGGCAAATCTCGCGCACCCGGGCCGGGTTGACGTTGGGGTTGTGTTTCTTAGCCTGGCCGATCAAGGCGCCCACGGCCTTGAGCTTGCCCTGTTTCACCTGGTCGACGACGTGGGGGTTTCTCTCCAGGAGTTCGCGGCAGAGCGATTCCACTTCCGCTTCGTCCACCTCCTCGATGCCCAGCGACCGCATGACTTCGGCTGCCGACCGACCGGTGGCGATCATCTCCGCGAGCACCTCGCGCCCCCGGCTGGTGGTCAGCCGTCCGGCGAGCACTTCGCGGATGTGCTCCCCCAGCGCCTGGGCGGAAACGGGAAACCCGCCGATGCCGATCTGGCGATCGTTGAGCGTGCGCAACACGTCCTGCTGCACCCAGTTGCCCGCGGCCTTGCCGTCACCGCAGGTCTCGGCAACCGCCAGGTAGTAGTCTACCAGTTCGCGTCCCTGGTTGACCAGCACCTCGGCGTCGTAGGCGGTGATTCCCTGGGTCTCTTGCAGGCGCCGGCGCAAGGCGGCGGGCAATTCACCCAGCGACCCCCGGGCCGCGCGAATCTGCTCGTCGGTGGCGACCACCGGCACCAAATCGGGCTCGGGGAAATAGCGGTAGTCGCTGGACTCCTCCTTGGAGCGCTGCTCGCGGGTGAGTTGCGCGTTTTCGTCCCAGCCGCGCGTGGTCTTGGGCACCTCGCCCAGGCGACGGCCGGTTTCCTGCCAGAGTTCATATTGGCGCTGGGCCTCGTAGGCCAGGGCCCGCTCGACCGCGCGGAAGCTGTTCATGTTCTTCACCTCCACGATCGGCGTGGCAATCGTGTGGCCCTCGCCGGGCAGATGGAGGTTGATGTTGGCGTCCACGCGCAGGCTTCCCTCCTGCATGTTGCAGTCGGACACGCCCAGGTAGTTGAGCAGCAGCTTCAGCTCCGTCAGATACGTCTTGGCCTCGGCCGGCGAGCGCAGGTCGGGCTGGCTGACGATCTCCAGCAAGGGCGTGCCCGTGCGGTTGAGGTCGATGCGGCTGTCGGCCCGGCCCGATTGCTCGTCGTGCATGCTCTTGCCCGCGTCCTCTTCCAGGTGGACGCGGATGATGCCGATCCGCCGCGGTTGCTCCCCGCCGGCCGGATCGGGAACGTCCAGGTAGCCATCGTGGCCGATGGGCAAGTCGTACTGGCTGATCTGGTAGCCCTTGGGCAGGTCGGGGTAGTAGTAGTTTTTGCGGTCCCACTTGGTGAAGCGGGAAATCTCGCAGCCGAGCGCCACCGCGGTCTTCAGCCCCAGCTCGAACGCCCGGCGGTTCATCACCGGCAACACGCCGGGCATGCCGATGCAGACCGGGCAGGTCTGGGTGTTGGGCGGGGCCCCGAACTCGGTGCTGCACGCGCAGAACAGCTTGCTCCGCGTGAGCAACTGCACGTGGACCTCCAGGCCGATGACGATCTGATAGGGCGAAACGGGGTCGGCCATGCTTCGGCTCACTTGCGATTCACTTGCGGCGGAAACCGGGACTACGTTCAAAACACGTCGATCATTTGCTTGCCGCCGTGGTCCGGGTTGCCGATGAGTTTCTGGCCCGCGGTGTCAACCACGAAGTCGAGCAGCTCCAGGGGAGCCTGGCCGATGAGCACCGGGCACTCGTCCGGGATTTCCGCTACTTCCACAATGCAATCGCGCTCCTGGACGCTCAGCTGCATAGGGTGCGTGCTTGCACGCACGCGATTCATGCATCCCGCAGGCGAAAAGCAACGGCCAAACGTGTCGCTGCCAGCAGCCATCCCACACCTGCCGATGTCGCTCTTGTCCGGCAGACAGCAGCTACGCCTCCAGGAATTCGTCAACTCCAACCTGCGCCTCCCGCAGCATGGCACGCAACGTGCCTTCAGCCAGATCTCGGGCATGATGGGGCAAAGTCACCCTGCGGCCGGTAGGCGGATGCCGCCAAATCTCGTGGCTTCCGGGACCGGGCCGGTCATAGGTCCAACCCAGCGATCGCAGTCGCCGGGCCACCTCCCGATAGCTGAAACCGGCAAGCCGGCCCATCAGCGAATTCCTACTGGGATCACCAGATCGACCGAGTCGCCGCTGACGTAACGCGAGAGTGCAGGAGGCAGAGGGTCGCCATGATCCAGACATGACTCGGCAATCTTCCGCGCCAGACCTTGAGCGATCTCCACCGTTTCAACAATGCTCCGCCCCTCCGCCACCAGACCCGGAAGGTCAGGACTTGTCGCCACGTAGCCTCCCTCCTCCAACCGTTCCAAGTGCAAGCGGATCATCGTTTCGTCCATCAGCTTGTCTCCCGTTTCTCGATGCGCACTCAATTATAGTCTCGGCCGGCCGCGGTGCCAGTCAGTGGCCTGCTGGAACATCTGCGCGCCGCGCAGTAATCGCTCTTCCTCAAACGGCGGCGCCTGCAAGTGAAGCCCGATCGGCAGCCCCCCGCTGCTCAAACCGCAGGGCACCGACACCGCGGGCAGCCCGGCCAGGTTGGTGCTCGCCGTGTACAGGTCGAACAGGTACATCGACAGCGGATCGTCCACGCGCTGGCCCAGCTTGTATGCCGGCGAGGGGGTGACCGGCCCGGCGATCAGGTCCACCTCTTGGAACGCGCGGTCGAAGTCCTGGCGGATCAGTCGCCGCACCTTCAGGGCCTTCAGGTAATAAGCCTCGTAGTAGCCCGCGCTCAGCGCATACGTGCCCAGCATGATGCGCCGCTTCACCTCCGGTCCGAATCCCTCGCTGCGCGTGCGCCGAAACATGCGCACCAGCGCGCTGTCCAGATCGGCCAGGGCCGCCTTGTCGCCCGACTGCTCCAGGCGGCGGCGCTCGGCCTCCAGCTCGGCGAGCATCTGCTTCTCGTCGGTCCGGTAGCCGTAGTGCACTCCGTCGTACCGGGCCAGGTTGCTCGAGGCCTCGCAGGGGGCGATGATGTAGTAGGTGGCCACTGCATAGCGCGCATGGGGCAGCGAAATCTCCTGAATCTGCGCACCAAGCGACTCATAAGCCCGCAGGGCCTCGCGCACCGCGGCCTCCACCTCGGCGTCGAGCCGGGCATCGAAATGCTCGCGCACCACGCCCAGGCGCAGGCCCTCGAGCGGCTCGGACAGCGAACGGCTGTAGGCCGGCACGGGACAGTCGACTGACGTGGAATCGCGCGGGTCGTGGCCGGCCAGCACCTCCAACAAGAGCGCCACATCCTCCACGGTTCGGGCCAGCGGTCCGATCTGGTCCAGGCTGCTGGCAAAGGCCACCAGCCCGTAGCGGCTCACGCGCCCGTAGGTCGGCTTCAATCCGGTCACTCCGCACAGCGCCGCGGGGCAGCGGATCGAGCCGCCCGTGTCGCTCCCCACCGCAAGCGGCGCCATGCCCGCGGCCACGCAGGCCGCGGCCCCGCCGCTCGATCCGCCGGGGATGCGCTCGGGGTCCCAGGGGTTGTGGACCGGGCCGAAGGCGGAGTTTTCGTTCGACCCGCCCATGGCGAACTCGTCCATGTTCGTGCGCCCCAGAAACACGGCGTCGGCCTCTCGCAGGCGCGTGATCACCGCGGCATCGTAGGGCGGCCGGAAGTGCTCCAGCATGCGCGACGCGCACGTGGTCAGCTCGCCCCGGGCACAGAGGATGTCTTTGACGGCCACGGGCAGCCCGGCCAGCGGGCCAAGCTTCTCGCCCTTGCGGCGCCGCTGGTCGATTCGCGCAGCCTGTTGCAGGACCCTTTCGCGGTCCAGGCGCAAGAATGCGCGCACCACGCGGTCGCAGCGATCGATTCGCTCCAGAAAGGCTTCGGCCAGTTCCGCTGCGCTTAGCGCGCCGGCCTGGAGGTCTGCCAGCAATTCGACGGCCGTACGATCAATCAGTGACATGGCTTGCCCGAGGCAGTTTCGCACGGGTCCGTGCTAGCGCGATGGGGCGCGTCTGATAATCGTAGCCACGCTCGCCAGAGCGTGGACCGGCCTGATCAGACGTCTGCTCGTAAACGCGTTTCCCGCCGTCTGGCGACGGCGGCTACATGGCGACGGTGTCCACCGTCCGGCTTTCGGTGGCTACGGCCGGAAACCCCTTTGTTCAGATTTCACCGAGCACGGCGGGCACCAGATAGCATTGCTTGTCGCGATTCGGGGCGTTGGCCAGGGCGTCTTCCCGATCCAGGCTTTGGCCGAGTTCGTCGGGCCGGAACACATCGTAGACGTCCAAGGCGTGGGCCATGGGTTCTACACCTTCGATGTCCACCTCGCCGAGCAGCTCCATGTAGTCCAGGATGCGACCCAACTGGTCGGTCATCGTTTCCAGTTCCGCCTCGCTGAGGATCAGCCGGCCCAACAGCGAGACCTTTTCCACTTCTTCGCGCGAGATACGCATGGCTCGAATTGCTCCGCAACGGTCGCCGCCGGTGCCTGCTCCGGGCAAGAGCCCGCCAAGAGAGGCCGGCCCGGCAGTGCGCGAGGTTTGCCCACGCGTGACTGCCTCGTCAGATTTCCACACGCCACTTACGCAACAGCCCGCGGCGGCCGCCCGTCCCACGCTCCGCCCACATCCGTGAGTGCGAAACCCGCAAACCGCGGCGTGCCCCGCAGCGGGCCCGGCGAGCGGGCCTACTGCTCCTTCTTCTGCACGGTCTTCAACAGCCCGAAAGGTGTCTGGCGCACGCGCTTGGTCACTGCCCCGCTGCGCAGGCACTGGGCACAGACCCGCACTGTCTTGTGGGCGCCGTTGGCCGTGGTGATGCGGACCCTCTGGAGATTAGGCCGAAACTGGCGCCGGCTGATGCCGGTGATCTTGGTACCCACCCCGCCGAGGTATTTAGCCTTCCCCCGGTGGGCGACCTGGTTGCCCATCGCCGCCTTCTTGCCGCAGATTTCGCACTGTCGGGCCATCGTGCTGCTCTCCGCTCTGAGTCGCCTTCTGTTCTCGATATCGGTCGCCGGGGTGTCCTCTTTTCCGTATCGGCCGCCCGGGTGTCCAGGCGGCCGGATCGGGCCGCAAAAAAAGGGGCCATCGGGCCGGGAAGCGGTCGCTCGTGCAGCCACACCCTGCAAGCCTGCCAACCACCGCCACGCGCCTGCAAAGCACCACAGTATACCCGCCCGCCGCGGTCCCGGGCAAGGGCCCCGCCCGGCGGGGCTCGGGGGCTCGGGGATTGCAGAACCGCCAGCCGCGCGGTTTATTACAGAGTTTCGGCCGGTTTTGCCCGAGCGGGCCGGCTTGCTGCCCTTGTCGCGCTTTCGATCGCCGCGTTTTCCGCCACACAGAAGAACCGTTGTTCGCCGCAGATGTTCGAGCCTGTTGAAACCCCCGTGCGTTTTCCCCAACTCGAAACCAAGGTGCTCCAGCTTTGGCGCGAGCGGCGGATTTTCGACAAGTCCTTGGCGGCCCGGGCCAATGCCCCCACGTTTGTCTTCTACGAGGGTCCGCCCACGGCCAACGGCCTGCCGCACCCGGGCCACTGTCTGAGCCGGGCGATCAAGGACCTATTTCCGCGCTACAAGACCATGCGCGGCTATCGCTGCGAGCGCAAGGGCGGCTGGGACACGCACGGGCTGCCGGTGGAGGCCGAGGTCTGCAAGGAGCTGGGCATCCATGCCAAGGCGGAGATCGAGCAATACGGGGTGGAGCCGTTTGTGCGCCGCTGCGTGGAGAGCGTGTGGCGCTACACGCGCGAGTGGGAACAACTGACCGAGCGGCTGGGCTTCTGGATTCGGCTGGACCAGGCCTACGTGACCTATCACCAGAGCTACGTGGAAAGCGTCTGGTGGGCGCTGAAGAAATTGTTCGAGCGCGGGCTGCTCTACCAGGGCCACAAGATCGTCTGGTGGTGGGCCCAGGGAGGGACGGCCCTGAGCAGCGGCGAGGTGGGCCAGGGCTACCGGCGCGTGGCCGACCCGAGCGTGTATGTGCGGTTTCCCCTTGTCGGCGTTGAGGGCACAGACTGGGAAGCGACCGACCTGCTGGTCTGGACCACCACGCCCTGGACCCTGCCGAGCAACCAGTTTGTCGCGGTACACCCGGACCTGGACTATGCGGTGGTGAGCGTGGAGGGCCAGTCGCGCGGGCTCCTGCTGGCCGCGGCGCTGGTCGAGGAGGTGGCGGCCAAGGCCAAGTGCCGGCTTGCGGTCGAGCACACGGTGCGCGGCGAGCAGCTCGTGGGCCTGCGCTATCGACCGCCGTTCGACTATTACTATGAGCAACGTGACCGTCGTACGGACACGCCGATGGGCAATCTCACCGGCGAACTGATCTCAGGTGGCAGGCAACACATGGCGTGGCGAGTCGTGCCGGCCGATTTTGTGACCATCGATACCGGCACAGGCGTCGTGCATCAGGCTCCCGCCTTCGGCGAGGTGGACTACGACGTGCTGCTGGCCGAGCAGGCGCGGTTCGTCGAGGGCGAAGGCCCGCCGCTCCTCTGCGCCGTAGCGCCGGACGGCACGTTCACGGCCGAGGCGCCGGATTACCAGGGCCGCTGGGTCAAGGAGGCCGACGGCGACATCGTGCGCGACATGCGGCAACGCGGCGTGCTGTTCCACCAGGAGCAATACGTCCACGAGTATCCCTTTTGCTGGCGAGCGGAAGAGGACCCGCTGATCCAGTATCCGCGCCGCAGTTGGTTCGTGCGCACCACAAAGTTCAAAGAGGCCATGCTGGCCAACAACCGGCGCATCGGCTGGCTGCCCGAGCACATCCGCGACGGGCGTTTCGGCAATTTCCTGGAGACCAACGTGGACTGGGCCCTCTCGCGCGAGCGATTCTGGGGCACGCCGCTGCCCATCTGGGTCTGTGAGCAAAGCGGCTACATGGAAGCGGTGGGCAGCTACCAGGAGCTGCTCGACAAGCCGGGCCTGTCAGGCACCGAGGTCTGGGAAGAGGCCAAGCGGCGCGAGCCGGGCCTGCCCGACGATCTGAGGGTGCACAAACCCTATATCGACGCGCTGACCTACGATTCGCCCCAGGTGCCCGGCGCACGCATGCGGCGCGTGCCCGAGGTGATCGACTGCTGGTTCGACGCCGGGGCCATGCCGTTTGCCCAGTGGGGCTATCCGCTGCGGCCCGGCTCGCGCGAGCGCCTGGCCGACCAGTTCCCCGCGGATTTCATCAGCGAGGGGCTGGACCAGACGCGCGGCTGGTTCTACAGCCTGCTGGCCATCAGCACGCTGCTCTTCGGCGCGCAGCCCGACGAGTCACCGCCGGGCGAGCGGTCGGAGGAAGCCCGGTGTGCGCCGGGCGAAAAGGACCGATCGGCCGCGGACGCGGGGCGCCCGCGCAACGACGACACGCCCGTGGTGGAGTATCCCCATCCCTTTCGCCACTGTATCGTCTTGGGGCTGATCCTGGGCGAGGACGGCGTAAAGATGTCCAAGCAGAAGCGCAACTACCGCGAGCCCAACGAGATTTTCGACCGCTACGGCGCGGATGCGATGCGCTGGTACCTGTTTTCCAACCAGCCGCCTTGGACCTCGATCCGCTACAGCGAACAGGCCATCCGCGATTGTATCCCCGAGTTCCTGCTGCGCCTGTGGAACGTCTACAGCTTCTTCGTGATCTATGCGAACATCGACGGCTTCGACCCGGCCGGCGCGATCCGCGGACCGGCCGGCCAGCTCGACGCCGAGGTGCTCAGCCGTGCGGAGGGCTGTCGGCCGGCGGCCGAGCGCAGCGAGCTGGATCGCTGGATTCTAAGCGAACTGAGCCGCACGGCCGCGGCCGTAGTTGAGCACATGGACGCCTATGACAACTACGCGGCCTGCGCCCGGCTCAGCGGGCTTTTGGACGCGCTGTCCAACTGGTACGTGCGGCGCAGCCGCCAGCGCTTCTGGCAGAGCGGCCAAAGCGCGGACAAGCTGGACGGCTACTGGACGCTCTACGAATGCCTGCTGACCACCGCCAGGCTGATCGCGCCGTTTGTGCCCTTCCTGGCCGAAACGCTCTGGCAGAACCTGGCCGCGGCCGGATTTGCCTCGCGCCCCGACGAGCAGCGCCCGCCCGAGAGCGTCCACCTCTGTGACTACCCGGCCGGCGACCCCGCCGCAGTGGACGAAGAGCTTTCGCGGCGCATGGCGCTGGTGCGGGAAATCACTTCTTTGGGGCGCAGCGCGCGCATGAGTGCGAAGCTCAAGGTGCGCCAGCCGCTTAGGCGCGTCGAGGTGGTGCTGGCCGAAACGGACGACCAATCCTGGCTGGCCGACCACGCCGGGCTGATCGCCGAAGAGCTGAACGTCAAACAAGTCGAGTTCGTGCCCCAGGCCGACCAGTACGTCACCTACACGATTCTGCCGGACCTGAAACGCCTTGGCCCGCGCTTGGGGCGCCGGCTGCCCGCGGTGCGCCGGGCCCTGGCCGAGGCTGACGGGGCCGGCCTGCTGGCCGAGCTGGACGTCCGCGGCAAGGTCACGCTCCGCCTGCCCGACGGCGCCGTGGAGCTGGACCAGGAAGACATCCAGGTGCGGCTGGAGGCCAAGCCCGGCTGGACCGCGGCCCAGGGACGCCGCTGCGTGGTAGTGCTTTCGACCGAACTGAGCGAAGAGCTGATCCGCGAAGGGCTGGCCCGGGAGCTGGCCCACGCGGTCAACACGCGGCGCAAGGAGCTCGCGTGCGACTACACGGAGCGGATCGTGCTGGGGGTGGTGACCGACTCGAACGAGCTGCGCGCGGCCCTAAAGACCCATCGCCAATACATCGCCGCGGAAACGCTGGCCACGCAGTTGGTCACCGAGCCGCTCTCGGGCGTCGAGGCGGCCGGAGTGCGCTTAAGCGGCCACCAGGCCGCGCTGTACGTAAAGCGCAAGTACCCGACTTCCAAGTGACGCGCAGCGATATGACGCTCGGCGAGCCGCCGGTTCGGCCGGCAGCACCGGAAACCGCCACATCGATTCGTTTGGCGAGCCGCTTACCGTCAGCCGGCGGTTCGGCCGGCGGTTCGGCCGGCAGCGCGGTTTGGCGTGATTGGTGATTCCACCCGAACCGGGAGCTGACGCTCCCGGCTCGCCGATTGAACGCTCCCGGCTCGCCGGACTCAACAGAGCGCAAACGCTGTGGAGCGGGAAAAGTGCAAGCCGACTACATCGCGCTGAGCTACTGGCAACTCGGCCTGGCGGCCTCGCTGGTCGCGGTCAGTGCGGCCATCTCGCTCGCTCTGCGCCTGGGGTTGGCGGGCCGGCTGCTGCTGGGCACGGTGCGCACCATCGTGCAACTGCTGCTGTTGGGAATGGTGCTCAAGTGGATTTTCGAGCACGACCAGTGGTATTTCATCGTGGGGCTGCTGAGCGCGATGAGCCTGGTGGCCGCGGTGGCCGCGATCCGCCGGGTGGAACGGACCTATGCCGGGCTGCTGGTCGACAGCGTGGTGGCCATCTGGGTCAGCGCCTGGTGTGTGACGGCCGTGGGGGTGTTCGGCGTGGTGCAGGTGCCGCGCGAGCAGATGGCCCAATATGCCATCCCGCTGTTGGGAATGATCCTGCACAACACGCTCAACGGCATCTCCCTGGGCATCGACCGGATGACCAGCGAGCTGGCCGACAAGCGGGCCGAGGTGGAGACCCTGCTGGCCCTGGGGGCCACGCGCTGGGAGGCTGCCCAAGGGGCCATGCGCCGGGCGGTGCGCACCGGGCTGGTGCCCACGATCAACACCATGATGGTCATCGGCGTGGTGAGCATTCCCGGCATGATGACCGGCCAGTTGCTCGCCGGGGTGGAGCCGATCCAGGCGGGCATGTATCAGATGGTGATCATGTTCATGATCGCCGCGGGCGCGTCGCTGGGCACCCTGGGAGCGGTGCTGTTGGGCTACCGGCGGCTGTTCACGCCCGACCACCGGTTTCTGCCCGGCCGGCTGAGGCGCCGCGCTTAGGAGCGTGTGCTGACCCTCTCCCGATTTCGGGAGGGGTGGCGAGCATTGGCGAGCCGGGTGAGGGCAGGTTGCGCTGCGCGGGGAGTGCGCAACCGGGGCCACCCTTCGATGGATACCGCACGCTGCTTCAGACCGCCCTCACCCGAAGGCCCCGACCACTTCGTCGTGCCCGCCGAGAGGCGGGAGAGTGGAAAACGCCTGCCCTCACCCCCGGCCCCTCTCCCGCACAGCGGGAGAGGGGAGAACGCTTGCCGGGGCGGAGCGGTGGCAGGCGGCGTCAGGCCTTGCGGATTTTCTCGCGGCCTTCGGTCACCTGCTTGGTGGCGTTGCGCGTATCGACCACCAGCGGCGCGTGGCGCACGATAAACGGATAGTCGTAGCAACCGTGGTCTGTGGCGATCACCACGCAGTCTTGCGAGGCCAGGAATTCCGGCGTCAACTCGCTGCTGTGCATCTCGCCCAGGTCGTGCCGGCGGCTCTTGAACAGCCGGGGGATGTAGGGGTCGTTGTAGCTGAGCACCGCTCCGCCGGCTTTGAGTAGCTCCATGAGCACGAACGAGGGGCTCTCGCGCGCGTCGTCCACGTCGCGCTTGTAGGCCAGCCCCAGCACACACACCCGGCTGCCGCGCAGCGCCTTGCCCGACTCATTCAGCGCATCGATCACGCGGTGGATCACGTACTGCGGCATGCCGGCGTTGACCTCGCCGGCCAGCTCGATAAAGCGGGTGGGCAACTGGTAGCGGCGCGCCAGCCAGCTCAGGTAGAATGGATCGATCGGGATGCAGTGGCCGCCCAAGCCGGGGCCGGGATAGAACGCCTGGAAGCCGAACGGCTTGGTCCGCGCCGCGTCGATCACCTCCCAAACGTCGATGCCCATGCGGGCGAAGAGCATCTTCAGCTCGTTGACCATGGCGATGTTGACCGAGCGGTAGGTGTTCTCCACGATCTTGCAGGCTTCGGCCACCTCGCAACTGCTCACCGGCACCACTTCCACCACGGCCTGGCCGTAGAGCGCCGCGGCCAGGCGCCCGCTGTGCGCCTCGATGCCGCCTACAACCTTGGGAATCTTTTCGGCCGAATAGACCGGATTGCCGGGGTCCTCGCGCTCGGGACTGTAGGCCAGGAAGAAATCCTTGCCCACTTCGAGGCCGCCGGCGGAGAGCACGGGCAACATCACCTCGCGCGTGGTGCCCGGCCAGGTAGTGCTCTCCAACACGATCAACTGGCCGCTGCGCAGCACCGCGGCGATCTGGCGCGTGGTGCTTTCGACGTAGGTCAAATCCGGATCGCGCGTGATGCTCAACGGCGTGGGCACACAGATCAGAAGCACGTCGGGCTCGGCGAGGCGCTGCATCTGCGCAGTGGGCTCGAACTTCTCCTGCTCAATGCACTGGGCGATCCACTCGGGAGCAATGTGGCGGATGTAGCTGTGCCCGGCCTTCAGGGCGTCCACCTTGGACTGATCCACGTCGAATCCCATGGTGCGGAAGCCGGCGCCGACGAACGCACGGATCAGCGGCAGTCCCACGTAGCCCAGCCCGATCACTCCCACCATCGCGGTCTTCTGCTCGATGGCCTGCTCGAGGGTCGCCGCGGCAGCCGGTTGCCCGGCGCCGGCCGAGGTATCCGGGGTGGACGCTTTGCGGGAAGCAGTGGTCATGGATTCAGGTCCTCGTCTGTGGTCTGGCGCAATGTCTTGGGGGAGCACAGGGAAGCGGGCGCGGGAGTGATTGCGGAATCCTCCGGCCCCACCAGTCCTGTCCGGCGGGCCGCGATATCGCCCAATCGCGGCGGGCCCCGCCGCCTGCCTGACGGTCAAATCTAGCATACTCCACGCGGCGGACCCGCGGCAGTGACCGGTCGCCGCGGCAAGCCTCGGCAGCGGTGGCGAAGGCGCGCCCTTTCAAAAGCCTTCGATGATGTCGCGGAGCTGGTTCTCCACCTGCCGGGCCGAGAGACGCACCTGGGGAATCTCCAGCCCCGGCTCAAAGGCGTCGGGGTCGTCGGGCTCGCCGCCTTCGACCCGTTCGACTTCTTCCGAGAGGGCTTCGAGCCACGAGGGCAGCTCGAAACCCGAGCCGCCCAAGTCGTGCGTGAACCGCTCGGCCTGGGCCTCGAGCTGCGAGAAACTCTCCCCGGACGTCTCAGCCCGCGATTGGTCCACGGCCGGGCGCACCAGCGCGCAAAGCCGATCGATCTCCAGCGCGCGCACAAAGCGTTCCTCCAGGTGCTGGGCCACACTGCGCAAGCGCATGCCGTGCTTGCGCGTGAGATTGCGATACTTCTCGATCAACTGGTCCGCAGGCGTGGCCACCGTGCGGCTCAGGGCGGCGCCCCACAGCTCGGCCTCGTCCTGTCGGCCGCAGCGCACGAGCACCTCGTGGGCGAGCATGGTCGGCCGCAGGTTCCAGAGAATCCGGTCGTAGGAAACCTGCAGGCGCAGAAAGTCCAGCAGAGTGTAGATCATCTCTCCGCGATCCGACTGCGTGGTGGTGCTGTTATAGTCCACGTATTGCGCGTAGTTCTCCACCACCGCCTCGATGATCAACGACAGCCAGTGAAGCGCTTCGCCCCGGGGGATTTCCTTGTCCAGGGCGTCGAGCAACCGGGGCCGTTCGTCCGGATCACCCTCCTCGGCCAGGCGCTCCAGCCACGCCTCGACACCCTGATGGAGAATCGCCCGCAGATTGCCGAACCCCATGAACTTCTGCGTAAACAGGTCGCCGCCGTAGCGATCGACGAAGTCCTGCAACGAGCGCCATTGCCGCTGGGTGCCCACCGATTCGAGCACCGAGAGGCGCACGCCCCGGCTGTGGGTCAGCCAGCAGTGGACCAGCGGCTCCACCGCGCTTTCCAGCCAGTCGAGCAGACGGCGCCGCGGCGGCCCACCGTCCGCCGGCTGCTCCACCCCGGCCCGGAACAGCGACAAGTCGTCGCTTCCCTCGGCGTGGACCAGACAGCGCACGATCGCCCGGCAGCCGACCGCAAAAAGCTGGTCAAACTCCGTGGTGGCCCCCGGCCCGACCGGATGGTCGCTTTCCATGTCCTGGATGATTTCCAGCAGCCAGTAGGCCTCCCGGATCAGGCCCATGCGCGGCAAGAGGGCCAGCAACCGGGTGAGCACGCGCTGGATGCCGCGCGAGGTGACGATCGAGCGCGGGTTGCCGCCCTTCTCCGCCGGCACGTACAGCAGGGGTTGCTCGAGCAGGGTCTCGACCAGGGTCTCCCAGTCGGCCCGCACCCCGCGCACGTCTTGGCGCAACACGGCGTGCAACACGTCCGCGGCCGGCTCTTCCCAGGAGTGATCGAGACCCTGCACGTCCGGCTCGTCCATGGCCGCGCGGATCATGCGTACCGCGTCGGCCGTCTCCACGCAACAGGTGATGATCTGGTTGACCAGCGTGAGCTTGATCATCTGGCGGCGATCATACTCCAGGATGGATTCCTGCGTTCGGTGCGGCGGCGCAACGGCATAGCCGTGGACGGCGTCGAGCAGGCTGAGCAGGCGCTGGTGGTTGTCCGCGGCTTGGCACAACCACCCGCCCAGGACCGCGGTGCGCTCGCCGTCTTGCGCGTCCTCGGCGATCGAAGCCATGGCGGCCACACGCCAGAGAGCGGCCAGGGTGGCGAGGAAACCGAGCCGGCTGTACAACCGCCCGGCTTCTTGCGTGAGCTCGAAATCCGTGGCCGGCTCCTCGCTGTCGAAGATCGAGCCGTCAAAGCCGTCGTCGGTGCTGTCGCGGTAGGTCACTCCGTCGTAGGCGGCCCGGAACAGGTCGTCTTCCTCGTCCTCCTCCGGCGATCCCAAGCCCGCCGCATCATCCGTCCCCCCCGGGGCGCGCGGCGCGAGTTGGAATTCCGGCACCCGCCAGAATTCCTCGGCGTTGGCCTCGAGATAGTCGAGGAACTTCCTGGCCAGCGGCCAGCGCTCGGCGGCCGGCACCACGGCCGGCCGGTCCGGTCGCGCGGCATCGCGTCCGGTGTGCCAGAGCTGTTCCATCCAGGCCGTGGCCAGCTCGAAGAACGAATGGTCCGCCTCGACCAGGGGAATCGGGCCCGCGTGGCTGAGCCACTGGATCAGCAGGGCCATGGCAGCCACCGGATCGCCCTCGTCCAGCAGGGCGCGGATCACCAGCGCGTAGGCCTTGGGGGTGCGAAACTGCGCGGCCCGCCTCTGCCAGAACGCAATGTCGCCGGCCGCGGTGCCCGCTTGGTGCCACGCGGTCAAGGCCGCCACCACGTGGTCGGCCGACGCGCACGTCTCCGCCCCCGAGAGGCGTTCCACTTCGCTGACTTCCACGCTGGCGTACTTGTCCCACCACGCGGCCAAAGCGCGCAGACGCGCGGCCGCAGCCTGGTGGACCGCCCGCTGTCCCGCGCCCGCGGCCGCTTGCTGCAAACGCACGTAAGTCCCGAGAATCTCCCGCACCAGCGCGATCAGGTCGTCCACGCGGTAGTCGTGCACGCTGCTCTCGGGCGAAGGAAACAGGCTGAACTGCCCGCCGAAGCCCAGGATGTTCCACGGGTCCACCAAGGCCCCGCACTCGATGGCCCGGTGCAACAGGTCTTCCGCTTCTTCCAGGGCGGCCCGGGCCTCGTCCCATTCGTCCTGGTCAATCGTCCGCCGGGCACGTGTGAGGGCACACTGGATGTCGCACTCCATGCGGGACGAGGCCACGGCCACCTTGTGGACCTGTCGCCGGGCGGCCTCGGTCCGCCCGAGGCGCGCGAACAACTGGGCCAGGCGCACGCGCTGCAACTGCTCGGCGCGCTGTTGAGCCACGAAGTGGTTCAGATGTTGGCGCGCACCGCCCAGCGGCTGCTGGAGTTGGTTGGCTTCGGCACGCAATCGCCGGGTGTGCGCCCCCTTGATGCAACCGAGCAGGCGCTGATAGAAGGCGTCGCGATACTCGGCGATCCGCTGCACGAGCACGGCCAGGGTGACCGTCGAGTCGTGTGCCCCGGGGTGGTCGCCGCTTACGCCCGATCCCATCAGCATGGTGCCGGCCAGCACCGCCGCGGCCTCGAAGAGCAGCTCGTCGCGCCGGCGCCGGTCGCCCTGCCTGACGCGCTCCAGCACCCCTTCGAGCAGGATCTGGTGGACCACGAACCGCCAGGCACGGCCCGACTGGTCCAGGCGCCCCAAATCCCATTGCCCGAACAAGTGATTGGGCCGCTTGCTGGATGGTCGAAATCGTAGGCCCGGGGATCAAAGGCCAGCTCCTGCAATTGCTCGGGGTCGAAACAGGCGGCGCGCAGAATGGCCGGCTCCGCGGCCTCCAGGATCGCCAGGGCCCGCTCGACCAGCCCCTGGTACGGCCCGACCGCCACGCCCGCCCCACGCACCCAGATCGGCACCGGACGGACGAACTCGTGGGTGTAGGGCTGGATTTCCTGCTCGGTGCGCAGCACGGCCACGGGCCGATAGCCCACGTAGTCGTTCAGCCGGGCCAGTGCCCCGGCCACCAGCCGGTCGGTCTCACCCCAGGGCTGGCCTTCCTGGAGCACTGCCTCGCACGCCCGACCGACGAAAAACGGCCCGAACAGCGCCTCGTCGCTCTGATGGAAAAGCAAGTCGGCGTGGTGTCGCCGATAGGCGGGCAACAGGTGTTTGAAGACCAGTTCCAGCGCCGCTTCGGCCTGCTCGACCTCGCGGAACGCCTCGCTGCCGCCGCGCAACTGGTCCAGGCACTGGCCCAGGCGGCGGGCCACCAGGCCCCAGGCCGGCGCGTCGGGCGAGGCCTGCGGCAGCGCCGCGGCAAACAGCTCGTTTAGATTGCTGAGGAACCGCGCGTCGGCACGCCCGGCCGAGTAGTTCAAGTAGCCGATCGCTTCCTCGGCCGCCCGAGTAGCGGCCGGGCGTTGGGCGGTCGGTTTGGTGCGGCTCTGTTTCATTGGTCGATCCCCGGCCATTTGTCATTGGCCGTCGGGGATTCAGGGATTTCGGGATTTGGTCGTCCGTGACCGGTCATTGGTCATTGGGGCTTGGTCGCTGCTCATTCGGCTTTCGGCCTTCCGTCCCCCGTCCCCGCTTGCTTCGCAACCCGCCCATCCTATGGCAGCCTTGGGCATTGGTCCAGACGTGGGCCACCGCAGGCATAGGCTCACCGTGTTGGCCTGCCCCCCAACAAGGGGTGTTGTCGTCGATGCCCTTTCCGGGGCTCTGGACTCCGGACCGGGCTTTGTGCGTGCCAATTCCCGCAACGCAGATTATCATGGAAGGTGTGCACACTGCCGCGAGCAGTCGTCGGGCCCAGCCATGCGCTCGGCCAGCGCCCTGTGGTCTGCCCCGCTGCGCGCAGTGGGCTTTGGGCGCGGGCCGCCGGGCGGGCCGGCCCCGAGGCGGTGTGTGTGGTCCAGTCTGCTCGTCCTGGCCCAGAGGAGCCGTTCGATGCGTTGCCTTTGGTGTGCTGCGGTTTCGGTGCTGGTCTGTGTGTCTCTGGTTCCGTGGACGGCGGTGTCTGCGCGGGCCGCGCAGCCGAGGCCCATCATCCCCGAGCCGATGGCCCGACGCCACGGCTTGAGCCGGGCATGGTTCACCCAGGTGCTCGTGGACCGCGCACGTGGCCGGCTGAAACACATGGTGCTCGACCGCGGCACCCTGTTCGCCCAGACCGACCAGGCCACGGTTCACGCGATCGATGCTCAGACGGGCGAGACACTCTGGTCGCGGCGGATCGGCCGGCCCGATCATCCGAGCCTCACCCCCGGCTTGGGCAAGGACATGGTGGCGATAGTCAACGGCTCGCGCCTCTACGTGGCCAACCGCCACAACGGCGACATTCTCTTCGAGCTCGAGGTGAACGGGGCCCCCGGGGCCGGGGCCGCAGTGAGCCAGAAGCGGGCCTACGTGCCCATGACCAGCGGCATGATTATGGCCTACCGGCTGGAATCGCTGACCGATCCGCTCAAGGAGTTGGGCAAGGTGCCCGAAGGCCCACCGACTGCCGAAGAGGCGGAGGCCGCCGAAGAGCGCCGCCGCGAGAACCTCCGCTTGCGCCAGGAATACATCCCGCCGCTGGCCTGCCGCTCCCTGGGGCGTGCCATGATTCAGCCCCTGGTGGCCCTCCAGACGGAGGAAGAGGAGTTCATCAGTTGGGCCACCGACCGCGGCCACCTCTACATCGGGCGCATCGACCGGCGCATGGAAGATCGCTTCGAGCTGCGCTACCGCCTGGAGACCGATGCCAACATCGCCGCCCGACCCACCTACCTGCCGCCGGACCCCAAGGACCCCGGCGCCTCGGGCCTGCTGTTTGTCACTTCCGAAAGCGGTTTCGTCTATGCGGTGGTAGACAAGACCGGGGAAGTCGCCTGGCGGTTTCCCACCGCCGAACCCATCCTTCAGCCGCCCGTGCTGATCGAAGATCGCATCTACGTGGCCACCCAATTGGGCGGCATGTATTGCCTGGATGCGCGCCTCGGAGCCGACCTCTGGTACGCCCCGCAGATTGGCCAGTTCGTGGCGGCCTCGCCCGAAAGGGTCTACGCGGTGGACACGCTCGGGCGGTTGGTGGCGCTGTATGCCAAGACCGGTGCCCGGCTGGATACGCTCTGGTCGGTCGATGCGTTGCCCGTGCGCCTGGCCAACATGGAGACGGACCGGATCTATCTGGCAACCGAGACGGGTCTGGTGCAATGCCTGCACGAATCGCAACTGGTCGAACCGCAGTACCACAACCTGGCGGTGCAAGCCGCACCGGTCGAGCAAGAGGGCATGCAGCCGCCGCCCCCCGGCCCGGCCCAACCTGCTGAACCACAGCCGGGGCCCGGCCCGCAGCCCGGCGACCCCTTTGCTCCGCAACCGGGAGCCGGCCCGCAACCCGGTGACCCGTTCGCCCCACCGCCCGGCGCCGCGCCTGCACCCGCCCCCGGGTTGGGACCGGGCGAGGGCGGTGCGGCGCCGGACCCCTTGGGCGGTGCAGCGGCCCCGGCCCCCGGCGCGCCCGCAGGGCCGCCGCCGGCCGCCAGCCCCACCGACAAGGCAAAATGGTGGGTCTGCGCCTACGGCTTGACCCACCCTACGCGCCTTTGCTAAATCACCGTGCGCTATTCGTGGGCGCGGGCCGTGCCATGCCGACCATCCTGGACGAGATCGTCGAGGCCAAACGCCGCGAGGTCGCTCAAGCCAAGGCCCGAGTGCCCGAGACCGAGCTGCGGCGCCGCATGGCTGAGTCCCCGCAACCGCGCGACTTCCTCGCGGCCCTGCGCGCTGCGGCCCCCATCGCCCTGATTGCCGAGGTCAAGAAGGCCAGCCCTTCGGCCGGTTTGATGCGGCCCGACTTCGATCCGGCCGAAATCGCCCGAGAGTATCAGGCCCACGGCGCCGCGTGCATCAGCGTGCTCACCGATCGGCCCTACTTCCAGGGCAGCCTGGAAGCCTTGCAACAGGTGCGCGCCGCGGTGGACTTGCCCGTGTTGCGCAAGGACTTCATCATCGACCCGTACCAGGTGGTCGAAGCCCGGGCGGCCGGGGCCGACGCCGTGCTGCTGATCGCGGAATGTCTGGACGATGGCCTGCTGGCCGAGTTGCACGAGTATGTTGTGCGGCTGGGCATGACACCGCTGGTAGAGTTCTATGAGCCGGAGAACCTGGCGCGTGTGCTGGAGACCGGCGCGCGACTGATCGGCATCAACAATCGCAACCTGCATACTTTCCAGACGGACCTGGAGCACACGATCCGTCTGCGGCGCCAGATTCCGGCCGACCGCCTGGTGGTGGGCGAGAGCGGTATCCGCACGCGCGCAGACGTCCGGCGTCTGGCCGCCGCGGGCGTCGGCGCGATCCTCGTGGGCGAGGCCCTGATGCGCGAGCCCCAGATCGGCCCCGCGGTAGACCGGCTGCTGGGACGGGCGTAGGGGGAAGTCGGAGGTCGCCGAGTCGGCAGCCGGCCGGCCGTTTAACGGCAAGCCGCAGGCGACGGCGTACGTCGCAGCTCGGAAGTCGGGGGTCGGAACTCGGCAGTCGGAAAGCGAACTGTCAAACCTGATCCTGCCGATCCTGTCATCCTGCCCAAACCCCAATCCCGAAATCCCCCAAGGCCCCCCACGCCAGGGCGTGCCGACACTACCGCCGTAACATATTGACATCACGTTACTTACGGCAGGTCAACGCCGCAGGCCGCCCATTCTCTGTCAAGCCCCCCGATCGTCTGGCTAGCGCCAGCCAACGGCTTCCCGAAAAATGCCGAAAAAGGTGGTTGACAACTGAAAACGACCCTGGTAGTATTACCGCAGTAGCGGAGCCGCGGGCCTGGCGTCGGCGTCGTAATCTGGCCCCCGCGCGTGAGGCCGCAAAAAAGGAAGGCGGCAAAACGATATCCCCAGGAGCAGGAAGCCCATGACACGCAAACAGACCGTTTACCGGCTGGGCGACCTTCAGCTTCGGATCATGAAGGTGCTCTGGACCTTCGGGCCGGCCACGGTGGCCGAGGTGCAAGAGCGCCTGGACGGCCAGCCCCTGGCCTACACCACCGTGGCCACCATGCTGCGCAAGATGGAGGCCCGGCGCCTGGTAAGCCATCGCGAGCAGGATCGGCGATACGTTTATCAGGCCGCGGTCAGTGCCGACGAGGTCACGCGCAGCATGACCGCAGACCTGGTCGATCGGCTCTTCGAGGGCAACCTGGCCGATGCCGTAAGCCACCTGCTCGAAGCCCGCGAGGTCAGCCCCGGCGAGCTGGCCCGCCTGGAACGTTTGATCGAACAGCACAAGCATCGCCGCGCAAGGTGTGAATAGCCCGGCGGCAGCAACCCGCGGATTGCTTGGACCTCGAAGCGTGAGTCGGCACCATGCTCCCTCTGCCTGAGACACCGACCCATGTGGCCTCGAGCCTGGTCGTCTGCTGGGAAGCCTTCCTGGTCCTGGCCCTCGGCGCCACGTTGATCGTGGGCACCGCCGCGGTGATTGCCCGCGGGGTGGGAACAGCCGTCTGGCAGCGGACCCTCTGGCAGGCCGTCACCGCCAGCCTTGCGCTGTTGGTGCTGGCGGAGCTGAGCGGCACAGGTCGGGGCCTGGCTGGACTGGGCGCGCAATTGGCCGACCGGCTCGGGCAGGCTTGGTGCGCAGATGCCCCTGCTGCACACGTCGAGCGCCCGGGAGCCGCAGGCCCGGCTCCCACTGATTCGCCCTGCGGCCCCGCACTGCTCCCGGCGGAGCAGCTTCGCACGCCAGCCCCGGTTGCGGCAGCGCAGTTCGACGAACGTCTCTGGGCAGGGGACCCGGTTTACCCGGCGGCGTGGCAGGAGTTCGAGGAAGCAAGGAGCACTGAGCCGGCGGATGAAGCGTCGACCGGCCGAACCTCGGACCAGATCGACGGGACGTGGCTCGGCTGGTCAGTGCACGAAGTCGAATTCTCGGCGCCCCGATCAGCGCCTGGGCCGCAAGCCGGCCGCTTTACGTCCGCGTCGTTGCCGGCAGCCGATTCTGCTGTTGACTCAACGGAGTTTGCGGCGTCTGTCGACTCAGAGCCGGTTGCCGGCTGGAGCGGGGAATCGTCGGCGGCTGCGGCTCCGTCGCCCGCAGGGAAAGCCGCGCCGGCCGATCAATTGCCCCTCGCGTGGCTGGCGGCGGGCTGGTTGGTCGGAGCGGTTTGTGTGTTGGCGCGCCTGGTGTGGTGTCGCGTGCGTTTGCACTGGTTTGTGGCCCGGTCCACGCAGCCGTGTGGGCCCGAGCTGGCGGCCTGCGTGGGCAGCCTGGCGCGGCGGCTCGGTTTGCGGCGCAGGGTTCGGGTGCTCGTGGCCTGCGGGCTGGAGGCACCGGTGGCGTTTGGGCTGCTGAGGCCCACGGTCATCGTGCCGCGGGACTTCCGCTGGCGACACAAGTCGTGCCAGCAGGAGGCCATGCTGGCCCACGAGCTGGCGCACCTGGGCGCGGGCGATTCGTTCTGGCAGTTGCTGGCCGGCGTGGTGTGTGCGGCCGTGTGGTGGCACCCGCTGGCCTGGTATTCGAAGCGGTCGCTGCACCACGCCGCGGAGACGGCCGCGGACGAGGCGGCCCTGCTGGTGCCGGACGGGCCGAGTCTGCTGGCCGACTGCCTGGTCTCGCTCGGGCGCCGGCTGATCTCGCCGGGGCGCTACGGCTGGCTGGCCATGGAGGGGTCGGGTTTTCGTTCGGGGCTGGGGCGCCGGGTGGAGCGGCTGTTGAGCCTGCCGGCCACGGCGGGTGCTGCTCCTTCGTCGCGGCGGCTGCGCCTGGCGCGCACATTGCTGCCCAGCCTGTTGGTGGTTTTGGTTTTGGGGGGCACGGCCTGGACGCGGGTCCAGGCTCCCTTTTTTCAGTCAGGAGGATCGACGATGAATGTGCTTGGCAGTTCATGGCGCCATTCCCTGGCAGCCACGGTAGTGCTGGCGTTGTGGTCGTCGTCCGGCCATACAGCGGCCGAACAGACTGCGACCGATCGACCGTTCAGTCCCGACGCTGCGGCCGCGGTGTCCGACGAGGGTGTTCTGCTGACGTTTGCGGAGGACGAAGGTGAGCGTGATCGCGCCCCTGAAGCACGCGAGCGTGAGGGCGACGGCGAGCGTGACCACCCCGAAGCGCGGGACCGTGAGGGCGAAGGCGAGCGTGATCGCCCTGAAGCGCGCGAGCGTGAGGGCGAGCGTGATCGCCCCGAAGCGCGAGACCGTGAGGGCGAAGGCGAGCGTGATCGCCCTGAAGCGCGGGACCGTGAGGGCGAAGGCGAGCGTGATCGCCCTGAAGCGCGGGACCGTGAGGGCG
>CAYXPN010000001.1:22836-37706 GCA_964467075.1 uncultured Planctomycetaceae bacterium | reverse complement strand
GCCCTGAAGCGCGGGACCGTGAGGGCGAAGGCGAGCGTGATCGCCCTGAAGCGCGCGAGCGTGAGGGCGAGCGTGATCGCCCCGAAGCGCGAGAGCGTGAGGGCGAGCGCTGGCGCGAAGGCCCGCCCGATCGGCCCCCACGGCTCGAACAAGAGGCCGTCATGCGGCGGATCGAAGCAATGAAGCGGCGGATCGCCGAGTTGAGCGAGGCCGGCCGGCACGAGGAGGCCGAACGGGTCGAACAGGAGCTGCGAGAGTTGATCCGCCGACTGGAAGGAGCGCGGCCGGAAGGTCCACCGCCAAGGCCGGGGGTGCCGGAGGACGTCGAGCGCCGCGTGCGCCACCTGCGCCAGGCCGCCGAGAACCTGCACGCCGCGGGCATGCCCGACCTGGCCGAGCGACTGATGCACGAGGCCGAGGGCTTGCTCCGCGGAGAACGTCGGCCTGGGGGCCCGCCGCGTCCGGAAGGCCCGCCGCGTCCGGAAGGCCCGCCGCCACCGCGTCCGGAGCAGATCGAGGGCGTGCTGCGCGAGTTCCACGGTGCCGTGGAAGGCCGGTTGCACGAGTTCCGCGGCGCCGTAGGGGGCGAAGTGGAGCGATTGCACCACGAGCTCAACGAGACGCGCGAGGCTGCCGCGCATCGGCTCGAGCAGTTGCAGCGGGAACTGGCCGAGACGCGCGAGGCCGCTGCGCATCAGATCGAGAAGATGCACCGCGAGATGGCCGAACTGCACGAGGCGGCCCAGCGGGAGCTCGAAACGAATCGCCGACAGATGGAGGAGTTGCGCGAACTGCTCAAACGGCTGATCGAACGTGAGCGTGCCGATCAGCCCGAAGCGCCCGAACCGCGGTAGCCGTCTTCGGCAGCCCATGCCCATCGCCGGGCCGCAGCGCAACGCGTGGCTGCGGCCCGGTTGCGTTTCTGGGCGGGGTTCGCTACAAGAGTTCTCTCAGGCGGCTTCGTTGGCAGGCCTCGAAAGCGGAAAGCGAATAGCGGAAAGCGGATAGCGGAAGTCGGCGAGTCGGGCAGTCGTTTAACGGCAAGCCGCAGGCGGCGGTGTACGTCGGACGTCGGAAGTCGGAATGGCAAGGAGTATGCTCTTGACGCTCGGCTCTCGACTCTTGACTCTCCAGATGCCGAAATGCCTTGGCCGCCAATGACCAAGTGCCAATGACCGATGTGCAAGGACCAATGTCCAATGTCTGGCGGAGATTGAACCAATGACCGACGCATCGACCGAGGCACTTGTGGTGCTCACCACGACCGGAAACCGCGAAGACGCCGAGCGCATCGCCCGATCGCTCGTTGAAAGGCGCCTGGCCGCCTGCGCGCAGGTCGTCGGCCCGATCCGCAGCATCTATCGCTGGCAAGGTGAGATCGAAACGGCCGAGGAATGGCAGCTTTGGGCCAAGACGCAGCGCGGGCTGTACGAGCGGGTCGAACAGGCCATCCGCAGTGCCCATCCCTATGAGGTTCCCGAAATCCTGGCCTTGCCCGTGGCCGCGGGCAGTGCCGCGTATCTTGAGTGGCTCGGCGGTGAGCTGGACCGGGAGTGATGGTCCGGACGGGGGAGGCTCCGGAAAGCCGAAAGCGGGCACGTGGTGGGTGGCCGGGGCTGGAACGAAGTGAAGCCCCGGAGGGTGGAAGCCGAGTGCGGAATGACCAATGACCAAGCGCCAATGACCAAGCGCCAATGACCAATGACGCCGAGATCGGAGTTTGGTCATTGGCGCTTGGCCATTGGTCATTTCCCTCACCACCCTGTCACCCCCTCACCCCCCGCCCGGCCGCGGCAGCCTGCTCTTCAGCGTACGCACCCGCTCGGAGACCTGCTTTTGCAGGTCGATCTCGGGGATGCGGTCGGCGATCCGGCCGGCTTCGCCGAGCAGCTCATGGGCCCTCTCGGCCAGGCCGACCTGAGAGAGCTTCTCGGCGATCTCGCACAGAAGCAACGCCGAAGCATAGAGGTCATCGGCCGCGCGCGACGCTTGGACCGCCTCGTCGAAAGTGGCCTTGGCCGCGGCGTTCTCGGTGCCCTGCTGGGCGGCCGCCACCTCGGCCAGCGCCCGGCAGCGGATGCGCTGGTCCTCGATCGATCGGGCCAGCTCGAGCGCTGTGGTGAGCACGCGCTCGGCGTCCGCGGCGCGGCCGATCGCGTGGAAGCTCTCGGCCGCCGCGGCCAACACCAGCACCCGCTGCAGCGGATCGGAGATCTCCGCGCCCAGCTCCTCGGACTGCTGAAGCGTGCGCGCCGCGGCCGACGCAGTTTCGGCTGCGCCCTGCGTGCGGGCGAGCCGGGCCAGGGTGCGGGCGCGGCTTTCGGGGCTCTCGATCTTGCGTGCGGCCTCGAGCGCCGCAGCAATCGAGCCCGCGGCCTCGTAGCGCCGACTGATCCCCACCTGGGCCTCGGCCAGTCGGCCGAACAGTCCCGCCTGGGTGGCCGGATCGCCGATCTCGCGGCAGGACTGCTCGGCCAGCTTGAGCGTCTTCTCGGCGCCGAACACATCCTGGGCCGCGGATTGAGCCAAGGCGATTTGGATGAGCTTCTCGGCCCGCAACTCGGGCGCACGCTCCTGTTGGGCCTGGGCCACCTGCTGGTCGAAGGGAATCGCGCCGCCGGACGGGCCTTTTGAATCCCCGCAGCCGGCCAGCGCGGCCGTGAAGAGGAGAAGGACCGGTCGTAACAGCCGTTCCTTTGCGCTGAGTTGCATGGCGAGACGGCCTCCTTGGTGACTGCTGCGCCGTCTGAACTTGGCTCTACAATCCGTGGGCAATCGTATCGCGCCCTTTCAGGGCTTCATGATAGTTTCGCGATGGCCAGCCACCCAGGGCTTCGCTTCGCTCGCCCTGGGCTACCCTATCGCGCCCCGTTGGGGCTGGGAGCTGGAACACGGCAAGCGCCGGCACTTGATGCTGAACCACTCCATTCGCTGAAAAGTCACTCTATGCGAACCTCAACAAAAGACCAAACCCGGCGCGCCCGAGCCGCTCCTCGGTCTGGGCCATCAAGGCATCCTCGGCCGCTTCGTCCGCCGCTTCGTAGGTGACCGAAAAGCGCAGATACGGCCCGGCATCGTCCCAAGGCACGGTGCAGATGGACTGCTCGGTGATCAGCCACTGGGCCGCCTCTTCGGCCGAGTCGAACTGCGGCCCGCCGCGCACGCCCGTCGGGCTGGGCACATACAGGAAATACGTGCCGCCCGGCATCCGACACTCGAACCCGCACCGCGCGAGCACCGCCACCAGCTTCTCCAGGCGCCGTCGATATTTCTCACGGGTCCGGCGCGGTATTTCCGGATCGTCCAGGGCCACGATCGCCGCCCGCTGGATGGCGATAAACTGCCCGGAGTCGCAGTTGTCCTTGATGTCGGCAAAGGCCCGCACCAGGCGCTCGTGTCCGCAGACCCAGCCCAGGCGCCAGCCGATCATGTTCCAGCCCTTGGAGAGCGAATGGACCTCCACGCCCACCTCGCGCGCGCCGGGCACCTGCAGGAAACTGAGCGGCTCGCCCTCGAAGGTGAGCATCAGGTGGGCCGCGTCCTGCACGACCACCAGCCGGTGCTCGCGCGCGAAATCGACCACGTGCTCATAGAAGGCGCGCGTGGCCACCTTGCCCGTGGGGCTGTTCGGGTAGTTGATCGCCAGCAGCTTGGCCCGGCGCAGCACGTCGCCGGGCACGCTTTCCAGATCGGGCAGAAAATCGTTCTCGGGCAGAAGCGGCAGGCGATGGACCTCGCCGCCGTAGTAGCGGGTGTGGGTACCGGCCACGGGATAGCCGGGGGTGGTGATCAGCGTGACGTCGCCGGGGTCGATCAGCGCGGCGGGCAGCATGGCCAGTGCGGTCTTACTGCCGATGCAATGGTTGACTTCGGTGTCCGGATCGAGCTCGACGTCGAACCGGCGCTGCATGAATCGGGCCGCGGCTTGTTTGAATTCGGGGATGCCGTTGTCGGCGTAGCCGCGGTTTTCGGGCCGGTCGACCTGGCGGGCCAGTTCCCGGCGCACGGCTTCGTCGGCCATGCCGTCGTTCTCGCCGATGCCGAAATCGAGCAGCGGGCGTTCGGGATGCTCGGCCAGGGCGCGGCGCTTGGCACGCTTGATCTTCTCGAACTTGTAGATCTCCGTGCCCTTGCCGTAGTCGCTCCCCCCGATGCGCTGGGCGAAGAGTGCTTGGAAATAGGGATCGGCCATTGCGGGCTGTCGGACTCCGTCGGGCGGGATGAACCAAGCGTCGGCGTGTTGCAGAGCGACTGACGGCGCTCTACACGCTGCGCCGGTGGTGCGACCGTCCAATCTAGCCCGGCCGGTCCGTTCCCACAAGCGGGGCCGGGCCGGGCCCGGCCGGCCGGCAAGAGGTCATCTTCCAAACCGGCCCCCGTTCGAGGCCGGGCCGTTGAGCACGTCTCGCCGTTGATTGCGCCCTTTTCAGGGCTGGCGGTGTTCAGATTCCGTCCGTGTTCCCGGGGCTGCGCTGCGCTGCGCTCTGGGCTTTCATATCACGCCCCGTTGGGGCTGAGGCACGGGACTGTTCGGAAGAGGAGAATGTGTCGGACCGGGCCGCGGCCACGAAGCGGTGGCTGAGCGTGCGCGGGCCGTCCACCTCGATTGCCCTGAGCCACAGCGTCTTGCCCAGCAGTTGTTCGCCGTCGGGCAGGTGGTAGAGGTGTACGTGTTGGCCCTGGCCCAGATCGATCACCTGGCAGCCCAGCTTGCGCCGATCGGGCACGTACAACTGGCAGCGAAAACTGACCGGCTCGGCCTGGGCGTTGGTCAGCTTCTGTTCGACTTCGAGTTCGCCGGAATCGTTCAGGCGCGTCGAGGCTTCCAGGCGCACATCCCCCAGGCCGACCTCGACTCGCCGGAACACACTGAACTTGAAAGCACTGCCGGCCTGAAGATCGAAATCCACCCGCAGCGGCTGCGCTCCCGTGTCGGCATGATAGGGCAAAATGATCTCAAAGGGCTGTTCGAACGACTCGCCGGGAGCGACACGAAAACGAAACTCCGCGGGCTGCACCTGCCAGCCCCGCGGGGCCACGAAACGCGCCGTGCCCGAGGCGGCTTGCGGAAAACGATTTGCAAAGCGCAACACGTTGCCGTGGGGCCGGCCGAAGATGCTGGGAAACTGCTGCTCGTGCAGCTTGCAGCTCATTCGCCACAAGGTGACCGCGAGGCTCAGACGGCTAACGAACGTGGGCAGCGGACCGACCTGGAACACGTGCCGGCCCTCTTCCGTGCTCACTGCCACCGGGCGCCCCCAGGGGTCCTCAAGGCGCGCATCCGGCCCCAAGGCGATCGTCTCGCGCGTCGGCTGCGGATTCCACACCACCATCACCGCCTGGTCGTTCTGCACAAAGACCTCGTTGGCACCATAGTAAGCTACTTCGTCCTGGATTAAAACCGGCCCCGCCTGGTCGTTCTGCACAAAGACCTCGTTGGCACTGCCGCCGGGCAGTTGCAGGCTACCCAGGTGGTCGGCCCTGCCCAGCAGCAACGCCGCGGTGCGCCAGGGCAGCAGCAGCTCGCCGGGCGTGCCGTCGGGGTTCATCAGGCCGCAATCCGCGTCGAACGGATCAGGGCAGAAGACCGCGTCCGCGGCGTGGATTCGGGCGGCCATCATCCGCTCGAGCAGGTCGGTCACTCGCTGCTCCAGCGCGTGCTCTCGACCCAACGGGCGCAGCACCACGAATCGCGCGGCCCGGGCCCCCTGGGTGGCTTCCAGGTGGTCGGCCAACTCTGGGGCCGAAAGCCGCGGATCGGCCGAGAGGCTGAGAAACCTCCAGAGCGCCTGCGCGGGTTGTTCGGGCAATGGCGAGCGCCAGTCCCAGCCCAGCCCCAGATTCACGTCCTGGCCGATCCGATCCAGGTGTTGCTTGACCAGGGCGAGTTTCTCGTCGCGATGGGGATCGGACACAAAACTGGTGTCTTCGTCGCTCCCAAGCTGCCACCAGCGCACCTGCGTGGCCGTCTGCGCCAGGGCCGTCTCGATCGAGGGATACCAGATCTTCGGGTCCAGGGCGAACACGTCCGCGGCCCCGTGGCGGCCCGGCGCCAGCTCGCTGCTGAGCGAGCGCGGGGGCTCGTCGAGCAGACCCACCAGCCCAATCCCCCGTGTGCCGAGTGCCTCGCAGAACCTCAGCAGCCGGTGCAGGGCGGCTGCGTCGGGTTGTTCGTCGAACCAAAGGGGATACTTCACCCAGCCCACACCTGCCTGCACAAGCACTCGCTCCAGGCGCTCGATCGGCAAGGGATGTTCCCCGCGGGGCAACGACCAGCCAAACACACCCGCGCCGCCGCCGGTCTCCGACGAGAGCACCGCCAGGGTGATCTGCCCGGTCTCAGTCGGCTCATGCGGGTTGCCCAGGATCGCGCGCACCCGGTAGAACCCCGGCCCGGAAAGCGGCGGTCGCCAGCGCACCGTGCCCGCACGGAACGGCTCTTCGGCCACCACTTCGTCCAACAGCGCCGGCCCGGTGCGCGCCATCCGCCCCTGCAAAACCTCCTGGTGGCGTGCCAGCTCTTCGCCCGCGGGACCCTCCAGCACGAAGCGCAGGGGTGTCTGGGGCCGGGTAAAGCCCGAGATCGTGCAGAGTATCTCCACGCCGGTACCCGGGGTGAAGATGCCATCGGGCTGCGAGCTTTCCAGCCTCATGCGCGGCAGGCGCCACAGGCGCAGTTCGTCGAAGCGCGCGCTGCCGCGCAGGTCGCTTGAGGATTCGGGCTCCAGGTGGACACCCACCACCGCCTGCTCGGCGTCCGGATTCGAAGCGGCGACCGGCCCGAGGCGCACCCGTTGCCAGCCGTCGGTGTCGCGCAGCTTGACCGACTGGAAGGATTCCAGGCGCCGGAAAGCGGGATCGAGCAAGGTGAGCGATATCCAGGCGCGGTCGTGCTCCAGACCGTCGGTCTTGATCCAGCCTTCGAGGATGTAGCTGAACTCGGGGCTGACGGGCACCGGCGGGCTGAAGGCCGCGCCCGCCCCGCCGTCCAGGTCGATCCTCAGGCAGCAGTCGCCCGCCGGCGACGGTTCGCGACTGATGGCGATGCGCACGTAGTGCGGAAACCTCGGCCCGCTCGGCCGCGTCCATTCGTCGGGCCACTTGTCGAAGTTGCGGTCGCTGCGCTCGTCAAAGGCGCAGTGCAAGATTGCGGTGTGCTCTGGCGGCCTCTCGGGCGCAGAAGCAGGGGGGGATGAGGAATCGGCGCCCGCGGCGGTCGTTGTTCCGAGAACCACGCACAGGGCTTTCAGCAGAGATGTCAGCGGCTGCATGTTCGGTCCGGACGTGTGGCGGCGATTGTCAGGAGGGGCTTGCGCAGGCGGCGATCAGGGCAGGGCCGGCTCTTCAGGCTGGGACTCGCCTGGGGACGGCGTGCCGGACAGCTCGCGCCAACGTACCCGTTGCGACTCGTTCAGCACGGCTTCGGCCTGCTGCCGGGCGCGGTCGAAGAGCATGGCTTCGTATCGGGCCATGGCCTGCCGGCCGGCGCCCGAGAATCGAATCTCCAGTTCCTTCAACGCCACGGTTGTCTGCTCGACGATGCTCGCGATCTGTTCCTGCTGCGCGGGCGTCAGCCCTAGGTAACGTGCCACCGCGGGCACTACCAGGGGCGAAGCGCCCGGCAGCCGGCGGATCGTCTCGCGCATGGACTCGGGCAGCAGCTCGGCCGCGGGGGCGCCTGGCCGGGAGCGGGAATCCGCGGGGTCGGCAGCAGGCGAGCGGGCGGGAGTGGAGGGAGCGCCGGGTTCTGAGGGCGGGGCACGCTCGGTTCGCGGGCGGTTGCTGGGGCCGGCTGCCGGGACGGAGCTGAAACGCCGGGCGGGCCGCGCGTTGACCGGACCGGCGGACTCGGCGAGACGCTCATGCCAGCGGGACTCAGGGAGCATCCGGCTCAGCGCGGACCGACCGCCGGTAAACAGCGTGGCCAGCACAATGGCCGGGATTCCGACCACCAGCACCGCGAAGATCACTCCGCCCGCCGCGGTGCGCAGGGTGGAACCGAGAAGCCACGTCATGTGCGCACGCAGATCGCAGAGCGCCGCCCACGGCGACTGCGGCAGACCATCCGGCACTTCCAGTTCCCGCAGGCGTTTCAAGCCCAGTCGGGTCCTCTGGGGTGAGGCATCCCGGCCGTCGGGCGACTCGGCCTCGGGGGACTCCTCCGGACCGATGTGCATGACGCGCACCTCGCTCCATCCCGACCGATGGCGAAGCCAGGCGCTGTCGTCGGGCTTGAGCGGCAGCGGCCCCTCGATCAGCACCCCGAACCCTCCGGACGACTCGTCGACCACGGCGACCGGATAGCGCTCCTGATTGATGCGCAGCTCCGAATCGAAGTCCGCGTCGTCCAGAGGACAGCGAAAGGACTTGCGGCGGGCGAGCAGATAGGGTTGTTCCGATTCGTGGTCCATGGCTGGCATGCCCTGGGATTGTGGGAGGTCGGTGCCGGGCACCGAACTGCTTCGCACGTGCTCCGCTCGCTGAGCCCGCGGCGCGCAGGGAAGGCGCCGGCGCACGGCGGCCACGCTCGCCCGAGCGTGGGACATGGTAGCCACGCTCGCCAGAGCGTGGGGCGCCACTGGGCGATGTTTCGCAACCAATGATTTCCCCGCCGTCTGGCGACCGCGGCTACAGGCTCGTCCGCCGTCTGGCGACCGCGGCTACACGCAGCGATTCGTTTCGAAACAAAGCCTAAACGTAACCGTTCACGGGCCGTCATTGTCGCCTTTCGCTCCGCGAAAGTGGCACTGCTTTCGCGGAGCGAAAGGCGACTATCCACGCGAAATGGCCCGAAAACGGGCAGCGGCCCGTGAACGGTGACGCCTAAACAAATCTAGCATCGAATCCCGGCTTGCGCGGTGGCAGCGATTGTGCAAGCGCCCCACCCAAATTAGGGGAAACTGCGCACTGGTTGCCACATCCGCGGCCCTCGATCACCATATAAGGAACGGCGACATCGCGAGAGCCGACAGGCTCTGTGCCGCACCTCGCCGGGACTGCGGCCCCGGCCTGCTACGCGCCTGGGCGCTGGCCGGTCGGCAGGACGGTTTTGTCTCCGCGGTCGGCGCCCCTCGACTCGGTCGAACGGCATTTCCATGCAGCGCGGTGTGGGTTTGATTCGGCGGTTGCGCTTGGCCAGCGAGTGGCTGCTCTGGCTGCTCGTGGCCCTCGTGGTTTGCCATACCTGGTATCTGCAAGGGCTGCCTGTGCCGCAGCCGATTCTTGGCGGCTCGATGGCGCCCGCCCTGCTCGGCCCACACCACCGAGTGGTCTGCAAGGACTGCGGATACGAGTTCGTCTGCGGGTCGGACCTGCCCGCGGCGGAAATCCGCGCGTGGTGTCCGAACTGCGGCTGTGCAGACAATGAGCTGGCGTCCCGGCCCGTGTTGCCGGGCGAACGGGTGATGATCCACCGGACGGCCTATTGCGCGCGCCGGCCGCGGCGGGGCGAAGTGGTGGCGTTCCGTCGGCCGGGCAGCGAGGCTGAACTCTCGATCAAGCGCGTGGTCGGCCTGCCCGGCGAGAGCGTGCAGATCATCGAGGGTGACGTGTATGTTGACGGCCAGATCGTGCGCAAGACCCTGGCCCAGCAGCAGGCCGTGGCCCGACTCGTCCACAATGCCGACTGTGCGCCGATGCTCAGCGGCAAGCTGCCCGCGCGCTGGGAGCCGGGCGGCACGTGGGGCTCGGACCGCGGACGATTCGCCCATCCAGCCGCGTCGCCCGCCGACCCGATCGATTGGCTGACCTATCGCCACTGGCAGCGGGCGCCGGGCAATCAGGATCAGGTGCGGACCGGGCCGGTCACGGACCTGTGTGCGTATAACCAGACGCGGCCCCGCCGCTGGGAAGACGTGCATCCGGTGACCGATCTGATGCTGGTCTTTCGATTGGTGGAGACGTTCGGCAGCGGGTTGCTGGTGGTGAGAGCCACTGACGGGCAGGAGGAGTTTGAGCTGCGTCTGGATGCGGCCGAGCGGCGCTACGAGGTTTTCCACAACGGCCGGCCCGTGGCCGGCACGCGTCGGCGTATCGCCCAGTCGCTGGAGAATCTCGAGGTGGCTGTCTCGCTGTTCGACCAGCAGTTCCTGCTGGCGCTGGGCGGCCGGAGCGAGGTGGTCTGGCCCTATGTGCGGTCGGACGGTCCGTGGCAGCCGGTGGCCCGACCGCTGGCCATCGGCTCGCAGGGGCTGGGGGTGCGCCTGGAGCGGCTGCACGTGTACCGGGACGTGTACTACACCGTGCCGATCGGGCTGGAGGACCGGCCGGGTCTGGGCCGGCCCTATCGCCTGGACTGCGACGAGTACTTCGTCCTGGGCGACAACAGCCCGATCTCGGACGACAGCCGCTCGTGGCCGGCGGGCCCGGCGCTGAAGGAAACGCTGCTGGTGGGCAAACCGTTGGTCGTGGCGTATTCGCCGCGGCAGGTCTCGTTGGGCACCTGGGTTTTCCACATACCTGATCCCGCGAAAATACGTTATATTCGATAGTTTGGGCGCCTGGGGCGCTGGGGGGCGAGCGGGGCACGTCGGCAGCCGGGTTCAGGTGACCCAATCTGTTGACGCAAGTCGGCGAGCCGGGAGCGTCAGCTCCCGGTTCACGTGAACCAGCCGACGCGCGTGCGGTTGCGCGCCGGGTTTGAAAAGCGAACGAAGCGGGCGATCGCAGGAAGCCGAGCGGACGATGAGCAAACGCAAGCGCAGCAAGCAGAAGCAGGCGAAGACCGACAGGTCGCGGCAGGCGCCCGGGCCGCCGGCTGAGGCGGCTGGGCAGACGCTCGCCTGGGTGCCCTCGCGGGGAGCGGTGCGCGAGGTGATCGAGTCGGTGGCCGTGGCCTTGATCCTGGCGTTCCTGTTCCGCACGTTCGAGGCCGAGGCCTTTGTGATCCCCACCGGCTCCATGGCCCCCACCCTGCTGGGACGCCACAAGGACGTGGTCTGCGAAAAGTGCGGCTACCGCTTCGAGATCAGCGCCAGCGAAGAGGTGGACGAGCGGACCGGGAGATTGCGCAGCAAGGAGGAAATGATCGAGGGGGCGGTCTGCCCCATGTGTGGCCACGCCATGCACTGGAGCGACCAGCCGCACAGCCATCCGGCCATGAAGGGCGATCGCATCCTGGTGGGCAAGTTTGTCTATCAGCTTGCCAAGCCCGAGCGTTGGGACGTGGTGGTGTTCAAGTTCCCCGGCGAGGCTTCGACCAACTTCATCAAGCGCCTGGTCGGCCTGCCCGACGAGACCATTCGCATTCACCACGGCGACGTGTTCGTCAAGCCTGCGGACCAGGAGGAATTCCACATCGCGCGCAAACCGCCCGACAAGCTGAGGGCCATGTTGCAGCCGGTCTTCGACAACGACCTTTCGCCGGCAATCGAGGCCGCGGGCCTTCCGCCCCGCTGGGGCCCGGTGGAGGGAGCGCCGGGCTGGCAGCGCGCGGAGGACGGCAAGTCGTTTCATACCGACGGGAGCACCCCGGACGAAGCCTGGCTGCGCTATGAGCACCGTTTGCCCTATCCCGAGCTGTGGCAGCTTGTGGAGTCCGGCCGATCGCTCCCGGAGGCCGAGCCGCCGGCGCAACTGATCGCCGACACGGCGGCTTACAATACGGGGCGCCGCAACGGTGAGCTGGACGCCCCGGCCGTGCCGCTGTTGGGCGTCCACTGGGTGGGTGATCTGGCCCTGGAGTGTACCCTGGACGTGAAGCGCGCCGCGGGCCAAGTCGTCTTTGAGCTGGTCGAAGGTGGACGCCGGTTCCAGTGCCGCATCGACCTGGCCGCAGGCCGGGCCGAGATGGGCATCGACGACCGGCGCATGGCCGACTTCCGCCCTGCCGCCGCGGTGCCCATCAATCGGCCGGGGCGCTATCGGCTTTTGTTCGCCAACTGCGACAACCAATTGGTCCTCTGGGTGGATGACGAGGTGGTCTCCTTCGACGCCCCCACAGCCTACGGCGAGCTGGGCAATCGCGTGCCCAGCCGGGCGGACCTCGCGCCGGTGGGCATCGGTTCGGCCGGAGCGGCCGCGGAAGTGAGCCGCTTGAAGGTCTATCGCGACATTTATTACATCGCCACGAACCGCAGTTCGGGCAACGGGCTGCCCAGCGACTACCTGACCTCGTCATTTCCCGATCTGGCCGACCCCAGCTCGTGGTACGTGTTGCGCAACTACATGCGCCGGGTCGAGTTCCGGCTCGATGCGGACCAGTTCCTGGTGCTCGGCGACAACAGCCCCAAGAGCAAGGACAGCCGCATCTGGAGCAGCGAGGGGCACAATCTGCACCACTATGTCAGCCGCGAACTGCTGATCGGCAAGGCCTTTGTGATCTTCTGGCCGGACACAAAGTACAAGCTGCCGCTGCCCGGTTTGCCCTTTTCCTTGCCCTACTTCCCCAACTTCAAGGAAATGGGCTTCGTGCGATAGGCGATTCCGGGTACACTTCCCTTCGCGCGCCCGGGGTGGCGAGGACGGGGGGCCCGCTGCCGCACGGCCCACCACCACAGACCAGGGAGCAGGTCGATGCTGGATGTCCACGGATTGGTGAAGATCTACGGCAGGCGTCGGGTGGTCGACGGCGTGGACTTTCGGGTGGAGGCCGGCGAGATCGTCGGCCTGCTCGGCCCGAACGGGGCGGGCAAGACCACCTGCTTCCGCATGACCTGTGGCATGATCGAGCCCGACGCCGGCCGCGTGGGGCTCGGCGGGGTGGATGTGACCCACTGGCCCATGTATCGCCGGGCGCGCGACGGCGGGATGGGCTATCTGGCCCAGGAATCGAGCGTGTTTCGCAAGCTTACCGTCGAGCAGAACCTGCTGGCCGTGATGGAGCTCTTGGGCTTCGACCGCCGGCGCCGCCGGCAGCGCTGCGATGAGTTGCTCGAACAGTTCAACATCGCCCGACTGCGCAAGTCCCTGGCCCAGTCGCTCTCGGGCGGCGAGCGCCGACGCCTGGAAATCGCCCGCGCGCTGGTCTCCAACCCGCGAATCATGCTGCTCGACGAACCCTTCACGGGCATCGACCCGGTGACGATCGCCAGCATCCAGAAGATCATCCGCCGGCTGCGCGACGAGGGGATCGCGGTTTTGATCACCGACCACCAGGTGCGCGAGACCTTGCAGATCACGGATCGCAGCTACGTGATCCGCGAAGGCGGCGTGCTCTGCCACGGCACGCGCGAGCAAGTGGTGGCCCACCCCGAGGCGCGCAAGCACTATTTCGGCGACGAGATGGACCTGGGCCGGCCGGCAGTGCCTGCGCCGCATTTCGCCGCCCCGCGTCGCGGAGGGCCGACGGTCAAGCCGCCGGCCTCGTCGAATTACGCGGGCCAGACGGACACGTGAGCGCGCGGTTCGTGGGAAATGACCAGGCCCGGCGCTACGCCGGCGGCTCGCCTTCGGGGTGCCTTCCCACGGCCACGGCACTGGCCATGGCATGGGTATGGCAGTGGGAGATGCTCACCAGCAATTCGGCTACCTTGAGCTGCTGCACCAGGTCTCGCATGGCGCCGCGCACGGCCACTGTGGCCCGGCGCCCGGGCGCGGTTCGGATTTCAATGTCGCGCCATGAAAGCCCGCGCCGAAAGGTTGTGCCCAGGGCCTTGAGCACCGCCTGCTTGGCGGCCCAGCGCCCGGCAAAGTGTTGCGTGGCCTGGTGGCGGCTGCGGCAGTAGCGGATTTCTTCGGCCGTGTAGACGCGGTTGATGAACAGCTCGCCGTGGCGCTCGATCAGCCGCGCGATGCGCAGACATTCGATGATTTCGGTCCCGATTCCGATGATCCGGCTCATGGTTCGAACGGTGCCCCATCGGGCGATGGGTCCTCGGTTTGCGGGGATGAGTCGCGATCGGCCCGGCCGCGCGTTGTTCGGCTGGCACGGGTTCGCTCCAGGGCCGCGGCGACCTGGCCCCGCGCGGTTGCGTCGAGCCACCACTCGCCCGACTCGCTCGCACCGGGCGGCCAGGCGACGGTCAACGTCAGGCGCGCAGGCCCGCAGCCGCCCAGGCATTCTTGCAGCCGATAGTTTGCTGCGCGGGCCGCGGGCTGAGGCGGCTCAAAGAGCAGGCCGACCAGTTCACCGGCCGCTGGCCCCTTGAGCCGGCCGCGGCGCACCGTGCGATACCAGCTTCGGCATTGGACGCAGTAGGGCTGACCCAGCGCGCCGAGGACCATGCCCAGCGCCACGGCCGCGGTCAACAGTGCATCGAGGGCCCAGCTCAACCACGCCCAAACGCCCCGGACCCTCCAGAAGGCCGTCAGCGGGCGCCCCCGGGCGGCTTCCGCTTTGAGATAAGCCAGGAGGCCCTCGGGGGGCAGGTGTTCGCCGAGCTGTTTCTGCAAGGCCGGGTGGGCCGCGCCCAGGCGGGCATGGTGCTGCTGGTTCTGCAAGCGCACGGCCCGGCAGTCGCGATAGGCGGCATCATGCTGTACCAGCACCGCGATGATCACCGCGGGCACCGCGCCGCCGAGCACGCTGGGCCAGTGGCCCAACTGGAGCACGCGCATGAGCGCAAAGAGGACCCCGCCCAACACCGCACCCAAAAACAGCGGGAAGAGCAGCCAGGGGGCGAACCGCACCTGGGCCTCACCCATGGTCACACCCGACTGCACGGCCTGGCCGGTCCAGCCCACGGCCGCGCCCACGGCCGCGGCGCCGGGCAGCCAGAGCAGCAGGGGCCACGCGCCGGCGGGCCTCTTGCCGCTCGGCGGCTCGACCGTGGGGAATCGCGGCTGGAGGGCCTCCGGCTCCATGGCTTTGCCCGAAGGTGGCACTTCGCCCACAGTTGTCGGCCCTTTCCTGCCAGGTAGCCACGCTCGCCAGAGCGTGGACCGGTGGGCGCGAACGCGTGGGTCGTTTATCCGCCGTCTGGCTTTCGGCG
>CAYXPN010000001.1:17381-22736 GCA_964467075.1 uncultured Planctomycetaceae bacterium | reverse complement strand
GTGGACCGGTGGGCGCGAACGCGTGGGTCGTTTATCCGCCGTCTGGCTTTCGGCGACTGCCAGCCGAGAATCCCTTGATCAGACATACTCCGCTTCAGCCTGGTGGTTTCACCCCGCAGGCCCGCTGGGCCCGCAGGAGCACCTCGGCAGCTTTGCGCCGCGCCTTGGCCGCCCCGTCGCCGAGGATTTCGCGCACCCGCTTGGGCTGGGATTCCAGTTGGCCGCGGCGCTCGCGCACCTCGGCGAAGCGTGCCACGGCCATCTCGGCCAGGGCCTTTTTGACCTCGCCATAGCCGAATCCGCCGCGGCGATAGGTGGCGGCCATCGCCTCGCGCTGCGCTTGGTCGGCAAACAGCGCATAGAGCTGGAACAAGTGGCAGCTCTCCGGGTCCTTCGGCTGGTCGATGGGGCGCGAGTCGGTCACGATCCGCATGATCTTCTTGCGCAGCACCCCGGGCTCCTCGAACACCTCCAGCGTGTTGCCGTAGCTCTTGGACATCTTCTCGCCGTCGGTGCCCGGCACCCGCGCCGCGCCGGCGAGCACCTTGGCCTTGGGCAACACAAAAGTCTCGCCGAAATGATGGTTGAAGCTGGCCGCCAGGTCGCGGCAGACCTCGATGTGCTGCACCTGGTCTTCGCCCACCGGCACGGTGTCGGAGTCGTAGGCCAGGATGTCCGCGGCCTGGAGCACCGGGTAGGCAAACAGCCCGGCATCCGCGGCCAGCCCCCGGGCCTTTTTCTCCTTGTAGGCATGGCAGCGTTCGAGCAGGCCCACGGGCGTGCCGGTCATCAGCAGCCAGCACAGCTCGCACACCTCGGGCACGTCCGACTGGATAAAGAGTGTGGCCCGATCCGAGTCCAATCCCAGGGCCAGCAGGTCGATGGCCGCATCCATCGACGACTGCCAGAGTTCCTGGGGATCGCGGATGGTGGTGAGGGCGTGGAGGTTGGCAATGAAGTAGAATGCCTCCTCGGCCTCGTTCTGCAACTCGATGTACTGCCGGATGGCGCCGAAATAGTTGCCCCAGTGGAATCGGCCGGTCGGTTGAATGCCCGATAGAACTCGCATACTGCCTGCCATCTTCTCCAAGAGGAACGGGACGCGGAACACAGGGGGCCACTCGGCTCGCCAGTGCTGCCAGCCCGCAACGTTGGCCGCACCGCCCCAGATTTCCATTTAATCATGAGGGTGTCCGGAAATCACCCCAGGCAATCGCGGGAAAACGAGCGTGTGCCACTGCTTGCCCGCCGGGCAAGCAGTGCGGGCAGCGGCGAGGCACTGCTTCTTGCGAAGCAGTGGCACACCGAATTCCCGGACACCCTCATTAAATCATACCTCGAGGGTTCCCACTACCTCGGCCACCGAACGGGCCCCCAACTGGGCCAGCGCGCCGGGCAGGGCATCGAGCACCTGGGCAGAGACCGTGGGATTGTAGAAACTGGCCGTGCCGATCTGCACGGCCGACGCGCCGGCCACCAGGAACTCCATCACGTCGTCCACATCGGCGATCCCGCCGATCCCCACTACGGGAATCTTCACCGCCCGGGCCACCCGATAGACCGCGGCCAGGGCCACGGGCTTGATGGCCGGCCCGCTCAGCCCGCCCATCAGATTGCCCAAGCGCGGGCGACGTCTTCTCCAGTCCACGGCCATGCCCAACAGGGTGTTGATGAGCGAGAGCGCGTCGGCGCCGCCGGCTTCGGCGGCCCGGGCGATGCGGGAGATGTCGGTCACGTTGGGCGTCAGTTTGGCCAACAGCGGCAGGCTGCACGCTTGGCACACCCCGGCCACCAGGCGCTCGCACATGGCCGGGTCCGTGCCGAAATCCACACCGCCGCTGACGTTCGGGCAGGAGATGTTCAGCTCCAGGGCGTCCACGCCGGGCAGGCCGTCCAGCCGGGCCGCCATCTCGACGAACTGCTCGTGGCTCGGGGCGGCGATGCTCACCACGATGCGCGTGCCCAGCCCGGCCAGATAGGGCAGGGTCCGCTCGATGAACGCCTCCAGCCCGTCGTTGTCCAGGCCGATCGAGTTGAGCATGCCCGCGGCGGTCTCCGCGGTGCGCGGGGGCGGATTGCCGGGGCGCGGCTGGGGCGTGATGGTTTTCGGCAGGATCGCTCCCAGGCGCCGCAGATCGACCAGCCCTTGCATTTCGCGGGCGTAGCCGAAGGTGCCCGAGGCCACCATGATGGGATTGGCCAGGCGCAATCGTCCAAGCTGGACTTCCAGATCGACTTCTGCGGCAGCCACTGCCGGAGGTTCTCCTTGGCGCCGTGGCGGGGCGAGCAAGCCGCTGGCTTACGCCAGCGGCTCGCCTGCGGGATTGCTCGTGGTGCTCGTTCCCGCTTTGGGCGCGCCTGATCACTTCGGGCGTTGCTGGTGCCCGGTCAACAGCTCCCAAAGCGCTTCGAGCGATTGGGGGATCACGCGCACCCCGGCCAGCGTGGGCATGAAGTTGGTGTCGCCGCTCCAGCGCGGCACGATGTGCCAGTGCAGATGCTCGGGCACACCGGCCCCGCCTGCCCGGCCCAGGTTCAGCCCCACGTTGAACCCGTCGGGTCCCATGGTCTGTTCCAACAGGCCGACCATGCGCGTCAGCATGCGCCCCAGCTCCAATTGCTCCTGGTCCCGGAGATCATCGAGCCGGCCCACGTGGCGGCGCGGGGCCACCAGCAGGTGCCCGTTGTTGTACGGATAGCGATTCAACACGGTGATGCCCAGTTCGTTGCGGGCCACCACCAGCCGGGCGGCGTCGTCCCCCTCGGGCGCACACTGGCAGAGGAAACACTCTGCGTCGGCCCCGGGGAGCAAGGCGGCCCGGGCAAGGGGCTTGGCCTTGGGCGCTTCCCCCCGGATGTATTCCAGGCGCCACGGGGCCCAAATTCGTTCGAGATTCACCGAACCGTTCCCTGTCTGCCCACCCTGTCTGCTCAAGTGCCGGGCGTGCAGTGTAATCGAGGCGCCGGGGTCGTACAAGGCACCGCGCCCCCTCTGTCGGGGCAGCTTCAAGTTGCCTCACCCGTGCGGACGAAACTGACGAAACTGATTGTATCGGCCGGGCAAGCTGTGGCGGGACCCTCGAGAGGGGCGGGTCGCCGCGGGAGGCCGGGCCGATTAGACTGAATCAACTCGCCGACAGGCGATCGGCCCGCTGGGGTGCCAGGCGATCCACCCCGCGGCGAACCTACCGAGCCCCCCGACCATGCGGATCGCCACCAACGCTGCCGCGGAGCTGCCATGGATTTTCGCGTGGACTTGAATATCTTCCGCGGTCCCTTGGACCTGCTGCTCTATCTGGTGCGCAAGCACGAGGTCGAGATCACGGAGATTTCCATCGCCGAGATCACCCGGCAGTATCTGGAATACGTGGAGCTGCTCCGGGAGCTGGACGTGGGACTGGCCGGAGACTTCCTGGCCCTGGCCAGCACGCTGTTGGAGATCAAGTCGCAGCAGGTGCTGCCGCACGCCGAGGACACCGACCAGCTCGGCGACCAGTTGCGCGAAGAGCTGGTCGAACGGCTGCTGGAATACAAGCGCTTCCGCGACGCCGCCACCATGCTCGAAGACCGCAGCCGCCAGTGGCAACTGCACTATCCCCGCCTGGCCGACGACCTGCCCCCGCGCCAGCGCAAGCTGGCCGAACAGCCCATCGAGCAGGTCGAGCTTTGGGACCTGGTCAGTGCCTTCGGACGGATCATGCGCGAGACCGAGGCGGCCCGGCCTTCGAGCATCGTCTACGACGACACGCCGATCCACGTGTACATGGCCCGCATCCACGCCCGGCTCATGCGCCAGGGCCAGTTGGCCTTCAGCGCCCTGTTCGAGCACGGCATGCACAAGTCCACGCTGATCAGCATCTTCCTGGCGGTGTTGGAGCTGGTCCGGCACCAGCAGGTGCGCGTGGACCAGAACGAGCTGTTCGGCGAGATTTGGCTGCTGCCCAATCTGGACTGCGCAGAACCGCTGGATTTCTCCGAAGTGGACAGCTACGAAGGAAACGCCCGTTCTTGAACGCCTTCGCTTTGCGCAAAAGCGGAAAGCGGAAAGCCGAAAGCGGACCGCGGCAGCCACGCTCGCCAGAGCGTGGGCCGGCAGGTGTCAACATGGGGTCATGAGCACATTGTCCACCGTCTGGCGACGGTGGCTACCTGGCGAGCCGGGAGTCGGCTGGTCGTTTAACGGCAAGCCGCAGGCGACTGTGTCTGCGGGAAGTCGGAGGTCGGCAGTTGGAGAGCCGAGAGCGGCCGGGTGGCACGCTCTGAAAGGGCGTGGGGGAAGCGCAAAGCCCAGAGACGATCCATCATCCTGTCATCCTGTCTCCCGGCCAAAGCCGAGAGCGGGAAACGAACGCTGTGCCACGCCGCTGATGCACTTCTCAGCAAATGATCCACAATCTGCCCGTCAAGACGCTTGCCCACAACGACTTTACGATCGAGGGCTACTCGCGCGCCGCGGTGCAGACCTACTGGCGCATCCCCGAATGGAAACTCGGCTTCGACCTGGGGGCCCAGCCCTGGTCGTTCATGGGTACGCCCACGTGGTTTGTCTCCCATACCCACATCGACCACGTGGCGGCCCTGCCGGTCTACGTGGCCCGGCGACGCATGATGAAAATGGAGCCCCCGCGCATCTATCTGCCCGAGGCCGCGGTCGAGCCCATGCAGCGCGTGCTGCGACTGATCAGCCGCATGGATCGCGGGCGACTGCCCTGCGAGCTGATTGCCATTCATCCCGGCGACGAGATCGAGATGTCGCGCGAACTGGTGGTCACCGCGGTGCCCACGGTCCATACGGTGCCCTCGCTGGGTTTCATCGTCTGGCACCGGCGCAAGAAGCTCAAGCCCGAGTACCTGGGGCTGCCGGGCGAGAAGATTCGCGACCTGCGCTTAAGCGGCGTGGAGATCACCTACGAGGTGCGCAGCCCGCGCCTGGCCTACCTGGGCGACAGCGCGCCGCCGGGCTTGGACGGTTGCCCCGAGATGTACCAGGCCGAGGTGCTGATCATGGAGCTGACCTTCGTGGCCCCCAGCCACCGCAAGGACAAAATCCACAAGTTCGGCCACATGCACCTGGACGACGTGGTCGAGCGGCGCGAGAGGTTCCAAAACCAGCGGATCATCGCGGCCCATCTGAGCACGCGCTACCACCGCCGGCAGGTCGAGGCCCTGGTGTGCCGGGCCCTGCCCGACATGCTCGGCGGGCGCCTGCACCTGTGGATTTGAGCTTGTAGGGTGGGTCGAGCGAAAAGCGAGACCCACCGGCCTCGGCTATCACCGCCGGCAGGTCGAGGCCCTGGTGCGCCGGGCCCTGCCCGACATGCTCGGCGGGCGCCTGCACCTGTGGATTTGAGCTTG
>CAYXPN010000001.1:14161-17281 GCA_964467075.1 uncultured Planctomycetaceae bacterium | reverse complement strand
TAGGGTGGGTCGAGCGATAAGCGAGACCCACCGGCCCCGGCTTGCCGCTTTGCTTCCCGTGGGGGTAAACCCCACGGCTCGCCTGTCTTCTCCGCTCTCGGCCTTCGGCTTTCCGCTGTCGGCTTTCGTTATGGGTGGGTCTGCGCCTCCGGCTTGACCCAGCCTACATGTCTGAGCGGCCCTGCACCTTGGCGCCGCTTGTTGCAGCCGGGCGGCGGCGCGGATATACTCTAGGCAAGCTTCACGGAGCACCGCCGCTTCGAGGCATTTTTCGCGGCTGTAGCAGAACCCCCTTGCCCGCCACACTTCCCCCGCTCCGGGGACCCTTTGCATGGTTCTGAGACAGTGCGTGGCTGTCACTTGAGGGGAATCGCGCGCGATTCCCTGCGCCTGGTCGATCTGAAGGAGAACGAGATGAGCGAGCGACGTGGAGCGAGCGGGCTGTTGGTGGGTATGGCGGCCGGGTTGCTGGCCGTGCTGGCCTTGTCGGCCACTGCCGCACCAGCCCAGCAGCCGGAGCGCAAATGGGAAATCCACCTCCAGAATTTCTTCAAAGGCGGAACCACACCGCTCTATCTCTATGCACGCGAACGCGACGGGCAGTGGATCGCCGTGGTGGGCAGCTCGCGCGATCCCGACCGGCAAGGCGGCAAGACCTACAACCGGAGCTGGTATTACGGCGACCTTTCGGGCGTGCCGATCAAGGACGGCAAGGTGCAAGGGCAGTTCACCCTGCACGTCACTCCCGACCTGTGGGTGCCGCTCGATCATAAGCCGTACACGATCGTCTTCGAGATCGACGCCGCGCTAGAAGGCGACAACCAGATAGAAGGCACCTACAAGGTGGTGGCGGTCAACAGCAAAGATGAGTCGACGAGGGACTTCGGCAAGGCCGGCAAAGTGGACGGCACGGCCCAACCGTTCACGCCCGCGCCGCTGCCCGAGCCGGTGACCTTCGAGTGCCGGATGCAGGGGGCCCTGGTCGGCGGCGACCCGGAATACGGCAACCGCTGCATGGTGCTCTGGCTGGGACTGGAGAACGGCAAGCTGGTCTCCACGGTCCATGGCCTGCTGAGCCAGAAGTTCGAGACCTACTCCCAGCAGCCCTTCGCAGCCGAGGGCAACACGGCCACGGCCGACCTCGACCGGCTCTCGGCCCAGATCACCGTGCCCACGCTGACGCTGGACATGGAGCCCTGCCGGTACGTCTTCGACATCGACGGCCGGCTGATGGATACGGTGCTGGTGGGCACCTACAAGCTCTCTGTGGAAATCGAAGGCAAACCCGACATCACCATCGACGGCAGCTTCGACGGCGCGTGGTCCGAGGGCATCCTCCGCCTGAAGACCGACCCGCGGCCGTGGTTTGCCGAGGTCAAGGGCTTCAAACCACCCGCCCCCGGCGAACACCCGCGCTTGCTCTTCCGCCGGAGCGACCTGCCCGAGCTGCGCCGCAAGGCCCAGACGCCCGAGGGTCAGGCGATACTCAAGCGTCTGCGCTTCCTCCTGGATGGGAAGGACGGCGAGACGATGACCACCATCTTCAGCCCGGCCACCCACGCCTACATGGGCGGCGGATACAAGAACACGGTCGTGGACACGCCGGGCGTTTACACCATAAGCCACGCCGCGGGCTACGGCCTGCTCTACCAGCTTACCGGCGACAAGAAGTACGCCGACTTCGGCCGGCAGTGTTTTGAGCGGGCTTTGGCGGGCGTGCGCGACCGCGACGATCGCTACGCCTTGCGCAAGCCCGGCGGGCCCCTGCGCGCCGGCCCGTCGGTGGGCTGGTATGCGGTGGGCTACGACTTGTGCTACGACGGCTGGAACCCGGCCACGCGCGAGCGGTTCGGCCGGGCCATCGCCGAGTATTCCGAGGGCGAGAAGAAGACCTGCGATCTGGAGGCCCTGGCCCGCGGCACCATGCCCCCGGGGAGCAACCACTTCGGCATGCAGGTGGGCGGGGCGTCGCTGGCGCTTTTGGCCGTGAGCGGAGAGCGGTTTGTGGACCAGGAGCGCATCGACACCCTGCTGGCCATCGCCCGGCAAAGCATGATCCGCAACGTGAGCGAAGGCTTCGGCGACGGCGGCTTCTTTGCCGAGGGCGACGGCACGGGCTCGATGGCCTCGCACATCGCCTACCTCAGCGCGGTTCAGGCCTGGAAGAACGCGGCGGGCCTCGACTTCGCCCATGTCGAGCGCCCCAATGTGCGCATGACAGCGCTGAAGTGGATTTATCTCACGGTGGTGCGCGACGGCCGGCCCGACTTTTGGCCCATCCGCGGCACCTATGGACACAACGTCTGGGCCCGCCAGGGGCTGAGCGGCGGCGGCTACTTCGCCATTGGGCTGGGCGCGGTGACCGCGGAGCAGCAGGCGGCCATGAAGTGGTACTATAACCACTTCCTGGGCGAGGCCGACGCCGCGGCCGGCACGCCCTACGACACGGCCAGCCGCTATCCGCACGTGAGCGTCTGCGCGCTGGTCAACTGGCCGGTGGACGTGAAAGAGCGCAACCCGGCCGAGGTGCTGCCGCTGTGCTACCGCGACTCGTCATGCGGTTTCTACGCCTGGCGCAGCCGCTGGCAGGACGCCGACGACACGGTGATCACCGTGCTCACCAGCCGCACCCAGGGATACATGGGCGCCAAGCCGGACAGGGCGCTGGCGCTTAACACCATGGGCCAACACCTGCGCTGGGGCACGCTTTCGGAAGGCGCGACCCGCTATTGGTGGCACTCGCCGCGCGGCCAGACCAGCTCGCTCACGCTGGAGGACGGCACGTGTTTCGCCGTGGATTTCACCGGCGCAAGCGGCGCCGACGTGATGCTCGTGACCACCGGCAAGGCTGAGGGCCAGGCTGTGAAGCTCGGCGACAAGCGGCTCACGTTCTACTTCCCCACCGCCGCATCGCCGCCCAAGGTCCAGGCCCGAGGCAATGCCGCGGTGGTCGGCAGCCAGAGCGTGTCCATCGAGGACGGCAACCTGGTGTTGAAGGTCAAGGGCAAATAGCGCCGCACACCGTGGTGCCCGCAATGGAGGGCCACGCTTCGTCGTGGCCGCACTGGAGGGCCACGCTTCGTCGTGGCCGCGTCGTGGGAGATGCCAGCGGACGCGAGG
>CAYXPN010000001.1:0-14061 GCA_964467075.1 uncultured Planctomycetaceae bacterium | reverse complement strand
GCGGACGCGAGGGACCGCGTCCCTCCAGACGCGCTAATGGAGGGCCACGCTTCGTGGTGGCCGTAGAGGCGGGTGGCACGCCCTCAGAAGGGCGTGGCAGAACATCTCCGCGCCGCTCGACACGCACGCTCGGCAGGACGCAAAGCCACCCCGCTGGTCGGGCGCATCGTGACGATCTCCTTTGCGACAAAGGGAATCGATGGTACAATGGCTGCGTGTCACCCAAACCGCCCGCGCGCGATTCGGCAGACAAGACCGTGGTAAGCGTTCAGTAGAAGGCACCGCCATGCCACCCGATCTCCAGGCCATTCTTGATGCGGCCATGCAACTGCCGGAGGCCGACCGCTTGGCCCTGGTCGCGCGGCTGATGCAAAGCCTGCCGCCGGAGGACGACAGCCTCTCGTTGGACGACCCCGACCTTGCCGCGGAGCTGGATCGGCGGTTCGGCCAAAGCGACGAGGGTGTTCCCTGGTCGCAGCTTAGGGCGGAAGGCTGATGCCCGGGGTGAGCGTCGTCTTTCATCGCCTGGCTGCCCGGGAGTACCGCTCGGCCCGCGATTGGTATGCAGAACGATCGGCCGAAGCGGCCGAGGGCTTTCGCACCGCGGTCGATCAGGCCGTCTCACGTATCTCGTCGCAAAGTGAGTTTTTGCCCAAGCTGGGGCCCGTGTATCGCTTCGTGCGAGTGCGCCGCTTCCCATATGTGCTGATCTTCCGCGAGCGGTCCCCGGAATCCGTAATGGTGGTGGCCGTAGCACATACGAGCCGCCGGCCGGGCTACTGGCGCGGGCGTCGGTAAGCGCGCTCTGCGCCCAGGGGCCAGGACAATGGAGGGCCACGCTGCGTCGTGGCCGCGGAGCCGGGTGGCGCGCCCTCAGAGGCACGTGGCTGGCTTGGTAGCACGTCGACAGCAAGCGGCGCATCGGTAGGGGCGACGCATGCGTCGCCCCTACGGGGTGGCTGAAGCGCGTTTCTCCAGGGAATCCTGCCGGCCGGCCACGCCGCTCATTCGCCCAGCATGGCCAGCACTTGGGCCACCGCGGCCTGGTGCGCAGAGTCTTTGTTCGGCTTCCGGCCGTTGGGCCTGCCGGAGTCGAACTCACAGAGCCAGGCCCAGGCCTCGGCCGGCAGATTCAGAACTTGTAAAGGTATTACTTCCCGGGGCTTCGCTTCGCTCCAGCCCCGGCCACCCGGCCCTGGGTATCGAATTCGGGAAACAATTCGTTTACCAGTCCTTACCCCGGCGTCGGCCTCGTGCGCGACCTGCGCGAGCACTGCGTCGTGGGCCGCGGCGACCGTCTCGCGCCGGGTGCCACTGCTGGCTTGTCCAGCAGTGCATAAACGCAAGGGCGATATCCGCGCGTGCCTGCAAGCACGCACCCTACGGGTGGTTGCTGGGTCTGCGCCTGCGGGTGGACCCACCCTACCTGTCTCGCCCGCGCTCGCAGCAGCAGGGTCGATGGAGACAAGCTCGGTCGAAAGGCCCGCCACGGCGTCTTGCGCCATACCGACAACGCTGCTCGGCGCAAGCTCGACGGCGCTGCTCAGCGGCACGTAGCCTGTCAGGTCCAACAGCTTCAGGCAGTTCGCCAGGTTGGTCGATTCGGCCACCACCAGATCCATGTCCTGGCCGTCCACCCGGCCGTCGCGGTTGTAGTCGTAGGGGTTGTCGATGGCCGCGGGGGTGGTCGCGTGGTCGCGAGCGCCGGCAAAGTCTGCACCGTCCACGTAGGTATTGAGCGGCGAGTTGCCCGACTCACCCGGCGCATTGCCGAAGAGAAACAAGTCACTCGCCGCCAGCCCCGTGCGGTCCGTGGCCTTGAGGGTCACTTCGAGCCAGCCGCCCCGCACGCTCGCGCCCTCCCAGCCCAGCATCACCCGGTCCGATCCTTCCTCTCCGTCTCCCCGGTACACGTGGATGCTCAGCGGTGGCGGGGCCATGCCCCAGCCGGCCGGGTTGTCGTCGTTGCCCGTGCGAAACTCGAAGTCGCCCGTGCCCGGCACCACGCCCTCGGGCAGGTCCGCCACGTCGATCGCGATGCCGTTGATGCCCTTGTCGTAGCTCGTGTAGTTGGCCTTGGTAGCCACGTGGCCGGGCAACAGCGCCTGCTTGTCCGGGGCTACGGCGTCGAGGTCGGCGGAGTCGAGCTGGGCCCGACCGCCGTCGAAGTGCGAGTCGTTGTAGAACACGTGCCGGCCCACGACCCGCGCCATCGGCCCGGCGCCGATCCAGCCCGGCGAGCCGCCCCGCTCGCTGCTCGAGCGCCAGTTGGTCGCGTCGGTGTAGAGACCGGCCGGATCGATCCGTTCGAGCGAGCTGCCCGTGCCGTCGGGCCGCTCGGGCCAGGGCCATGCGTCGTCGTAGGCGAACGCGGCGATCACCCCACCCGAGGCGTCCTCCAGGCGCAGGTACTCGCCGCCGTTGCTCAGCCGGCCGCTGTATTGGCCGGCCACGTTGTGCCCGGTGCCGTAGCGCGATTCGAACGCCGCCAGGTTCTCGACGATCAATACGTGCTCGCCCGGTGCCAGAGTCTTGACCGGGCCGCCCGTGAAATCGAAGATCACCCCGTCGGTGAACTGCACACCGCCCAGATCGATCGGCTCGCCGGAAATATTGCGCAGCTCGATGAACTCGAACTCGTCGGCGTCCACCTCCAGCTCGCCCAGCTCGGGCTCTGCGTCGTGGGGATGGTAGCTCAGCTCGGTGATCGCCAGATTGGCCGCGCTGGCGGGATTGACGTGGAACGAGGTCTCGCTTACGGCCGACCACTGGCCGCGGTCGAGCGTGCGCGCCTTGACCACCACGGAGGTGGTAAGCGGAATCTCGCTCCCCGGGCTGTATGCGGTGGCCCCGGGCCCCACGCCGCCGCCCGGCAGGCGCGGATCGCTCCCATCGAGCGTGAAATAGACCGTGCCCGAGCCGTGCGGATTGTCCAACGTGAGCAAGTCCCCCGACAAAATCCATTCCTCAGACCCCGCCGGAGCGCCGTTGACATATAGCCGGGGTCCCTCGAACGTGAACAGCCCCAGCGAGACCATCGAATCGAGCACGATCGCGGGCCGCTGGGGCGCGAACACGTCGCGGATGTAGGTGTTCATATTGGGCAGCACGCCGGCCATCTCTGCCCGAAGCTCTTCGAAACGTTGCACGATGTTCTGTTCGGTCAGCGCGCCGTCGCGGAGCAGATGGTGCTGTGCCCGGTCGGCGAAGAGCTGGCGGAAGTCGGGGTTCACTCTCAGGGCGTGGTAGAGGATGCAGATCGGCATGGTGTCGCTGGTGCCGGGCACCTTGAAGCTGCCGGTCAGCTCGTTGCTGCCCCAGCCGAACTCCAGGTCCCAGGCGTAGAACCGCCACTTGCCCAGCTCGCCGTCGGAGCGTTCGCGTGCCGCGTTCCAGTTGTTCTGCGGCCAGTCGCGGATGCGTGCGTAGCCCTGGAGAATCAGGTAGTCGATGAACTGGGGAATGTCCAGGCGCGAGGCCATCTGCTGGTAGTGGGCCGGCTGCGAGAGGTCGTTGGCCAGCGCATCGTCGAGCATGGCGGCGAAGTCCACGTGGTCGCCGTCGCGCACGTCGAAGTAGTAGGGCGCGTCGTGGGTGCGCGGCGGATCGGCCGGGGTGCCGCTGGGCTGCCACTTGCTCACCACGTCCCACTCCAGCTCGCTGCCGTATTTCTCCTGAAACAGCCGCTCCTCGTGGCGCTCGACCGGGTTGTAGTAGCCGTTGTTCTTCAGTTGGCCGTTGATAAACACGTTGGCAAACGTGCCGTAGGCGACCAGGCTGCCCATGTCCTGGTGCAGGCGCCGGCCCAGCTCGTCCTTGATAAAGGGGTTGGTCGAGTCGTTGTAGCCGCCGCGCAGCGTGATGCTCTTGAAGCGCTCGACCGGCGTGCCCTCGATCAGCGGGTAGTTGAGCCACTCCTCGGCGTCGTAGTCGTCGCGGAAATAGACCTTGAAGCTCCACTTGGCGTCCGGGTTCGGGCCGATCACGCGCCGCCGATACGAGCTGCCCTGCAGCCGGATGCCGGCGTCCTGCTGGATGCCCGAGCTGTCCTCGGGCTGGATCACTTCGAAGGAAACCGGATACTCGGCTTCGCGTCCGCGGGCGAGCACGTCGGACCAAAGGCCCTCGACGCTGAACGTGCCCGTCTCGTCGGCCACCAGCGAGATGGCCGGCAACGACTTGATCGCCGCGCTCTGGTTGAAGAGATAGGTGTGCGTGCTCACTTCCGAGGGGAGGTAGCCGGGCTTCAGGGCCGAGGCCCGTAAGACCGTGGTGCTGGTGATCGACAGCTCTCCGGTATAGGGCGTGCCGGTGGTCTCGGTGGGCGGGCTGCCGTCGGTGGTGTAGCGGATCGCGGCGCCGGGCGTGGGCGAGGTGAGTGTGACCGTGAGCGGCGCGTCGTAGAAACCCCGCGGCACGCTCATGTCCACGTCTTCCACAAATCCGTAGAACCCCACGCCGTTCGGCCCGCCGGGGGTCGGAGAGGAAAAATAGCGATACTGCCAGGTGACCGACTCGCGACCATAGGAAACGTCGGCCCGAAGCTGCGGAAACCCGGGCGCGAACTCGTCGCTCACCGTCTGCTCGTCCGGCCGGATCAGGCCCACGTATTCCCCCAGGTGGTCGAGCCGGAAGTTGGTGTGCAAGGGGCCGGTGGTGCGGTCCTTGCCCGAGGCATAGACGACCAGGTACGCGCCCGATGCCAGCTCGACGTCGGGGAAGCGCCACTTGGTCGGCTCCGCGGCGTTGTCGGTCAGATGCCAGCCACTAAGCGGCACGGTCTCGGCCGAGGGATTGTAGATTTCGATGAAGTCCGCGGGCTCGCCGTCGTCGTCGAGCACATTGGCGCAGGTGGCGGCCAGGACCTCGTTGATCACCAGCGGCCCGCTGGCCAACAGGCGCCGCGGCTCGAGCGGCTCGACGCGCAGCCGACGCCGGTTGCGAGGCCTGCCGCGCGCGCAGGCCCGTCCGCTTGATCGTCGCCGCAGCCGAGATCGACCTTCGTCAAATCGCCACACCACCGCCTCGCCACCCAGAGTGCCCGTTGGGGTTGCGCCGGGAACCGATGCGCATTTGCCGCGCTGCGCATTCTAACACGGCGCCCCCCTGGCGTGTCCAGTGATTGGCGGCAGACACGCAGGGTGGGCCAAGCCCCTTTCCCCAGAGCCACCAACAGCCGTTGGTAGTGCCCCGATTTATCGGGGCTAGCCAAGACCGTACAAGTACGGTCACTACAAACCACTGGCAGCCCCACAACAATGCCCATCCGCCGGCAGGTCCCGCTTCTTACCCGACCCACCCTACGGGCCTCATGGCACCTCCAGTTCGTTGCCCAACTCGGCAATGTCCTTGCCCGTTGCCTCGGCGTAGAGCACGTCAGGGCACAAATCCACGCCGTTGGGCCAAACCAGGGTGCCGGCCTCTGGATCAACGCAGACCTGGGCAAAAAACTCGACGCGCTGCAACGGCTCGAACACGCCGCCGCGCCCGGCAATCCGCGCGCGAAGGTCAAGGTTGGCCACCGTGCCGTCGGAAAAGCTGAACTGAAGCTCGTAGTCCTTCAAGTGGCGAACACCCACAACCCGCGGAAACATCTCGTTGTCTCCTATTCCAGAGGTTCGATTCTCCGGGGTGCTTCGTCGTTGCGCAGGCGCTCCCAGTTGTCGAGCAATTCCTGCTGGTGCATGGCCGACCATTCCAAGACCATCCCAATCGCACGTCGAGGAAACCGCCCGCGCAGAACGGTAAGAGACTATCCGAAAACACAGTCTGGGTGGCCGTGGCTTACGCCCAAGGAAAGCCACGGACCGGTTTTTCCGGGGTTTCGCTACGCTCCAACCCCGGCCACCCACGTCGTGCGCCGGTTTTCGGATAGTCTCTAAGTGGCTCAATGCCGACTTCTATCTCGGCGCCGGCATAGATCGCGTGAAAATGCGGCGGGTCGTGGTCGTCGAAATACATGCGAATGGAAATCCCGAAAAAGCGGCTCACCTCGGGCATGCCCAATCCCCATCCAGCAAGGTTCACACCAGCCATACGCGCCCTTCTCGGCGCACATCACCGCGGGCCGCACGGCGCGGGTCTCTCCACTCGGCGAACGGCCACCTCCCATCTTAGCGGCCCCCCCGGGCACCCCACAACGGGCTGAGGGAGTGCCGGACGAGTAGCCCGAGGGGCGGCACTTCTGCTGGCAAACGGAAATGCAAGTCCGCCCACGTGGCCAGCGGCGTTTTCTGCCGGCCAAGGCGGCTGCCCCTCGAGACTCACGCGTTTCTTTGGCCCGGGGGCGGGAGAGGGCTATTTTTTTCCAGGCCTGGCTGCAATAATACCTCCACCCGCCCATCACGGTTTCGGAACGGCCGCCAGGGTCCGGCAGAAGGGGGTCTGTTTGGCTGAACTGGTGCAAGGAGCCCCCGGCCATGCAGCAAGTCATCGAATCGAGTGGCTCTCTGTTGGCCGCTCTCAGACCGCGGGTCCTCCGGGGTGTCCCCGGGCCGTGGCCCGGAGCGGAGGTCGCTCCGATCGGCCCGGTGGATCGCGCAGCCGGGCCCCTGCGCCGCGAAGCTGGTAGTAGTCCGACACGGCTAAACTCTGGCGTGTCGCGGTTGGCTTGCCCAACCGTGCACTCGGCACTGCTGGACAAGCCGGCAGTGGCACCCAACTCGACACTTCACGTGTGTCGGGCTGGTCGTGGGACACGGCAAACGCCGTGCAGCTTGCTGACTTGCCCGCATTGACTTGCCCACTTTGTTCATTCCCCTGCGAGATCGAGTATCCCATGAGCCAGCCAACGGAACTGACCCTTTCGCCGGACAAGGAAATCGTCGCACTCCGCCAGCGATGCGCCGCCTTGGAAGCGGAATTGGAACGGCTGCGGCACAGGGATCGCCGACAATTGGCTGTCGCCGAAACCGTCCACCGCAGTCTGCTGCCCGCGCCGATTCGGCACGAGCGGATTTGGATCGACGTGCGCTACATGCCGGTGGCCAATGTGGGCGGCGACTATTGCCAGGTGCGTTTTCCCGACGCGCACACTTGTTATATCACGATCCTCGACGTGACCGGCCACGGCGTGGGCGCGGCCCTGTTGGCCACGCGCATCAGCAGCGAAGTGCGCCACGCACTGCTGTATCGCCAGGAACCTCGGGCGATCGTCGGCTCGCTGCAGCGGTTTCTCCGCGAGTATTTCGCCAACTCCGAACTCTACGCCAGCTTCGTGGCCGCGCGCATCGACCTGGAGCGGCGGGAGCTGACCTGGTGCGGAGCAGGCCATCCGGGCCCGCTGGTGATTCGTGCCCCGGCACGAGAGGTCCAATACCTGGAGAGCCAGAACCTGCTGCTCGGGCTGGACGGAGATGGGTACAGGTCGCAGCAGGATACCGTTTCCCTGGGCGCGGGCGACCGGCTGATGTTCTACACGGACGGTGTGTTCGAGGTCTTCAACGACCAGGCGGAGATGCTGGGCATCCGGGGTCTGACCAGGATCGCGCACCAGAGCACAGGGGACGATCTGTTCGAAATGGCCGACCGCGTGCTCCGGAAGGTAAACGACTACCAGCACGGCACTGTGGACGACGACCAGACATTGATCGTCGCCGAACTCCGTTAGAACTTGTCAGCGGGCAGAGAAACGAACACGCAGCTTGTTCTTGCATCGCTCGTCGAACGGCGAGCCGCAGGCGACTGTGTCCATCACCCGGGCGCCTCTTAATCACACCGACGCCTGGACCTTGTTTAACGGCGAGCCGCAGGCGACTGTCTCCGTCACGCCTGCGCCTCGGATCACACCGACGCCTTCGGCTAGCCGTTAAACGAGTCTCCTCACCGGTAGCTCGACGGACCCTGCTCGTCGAGTAGCGTAATCAGCCACAACGCCGGCATTCTCCGAATTGGCGGGCGAATCTCACCCCGACATTTTAGGTGCGTCGGACTACTAGCTGCGTCGCCGTTTCTGTACAATCGATCGGGCAGGGAGTCGCACGACGATGGACATTTCGCCTTCGGTCTACGAACACGCGGCGTTTCTGATCGGTCGCACTCCCTGGGAGGTGTCGCGCGACGGGGACCTGGTCTTCGAGGCCCATGCCGCGGCCTTTCGCACCTATCGGCAGACGCCCGTGATGCCGGGCATCGACATCTACAATCTCGAGGCCGAGGCCTACGGCGGCGTGGTGGCGAAGCCGCAGGGCGTGGGCATCCCCGCCATTTCGAAGCCGGTCTTCGGCTCGGCCCGCGAGCTGCTCGAGCTGGCGCCGCTGGACCCGGCGCGCGACGGGCGCATTCCCATGCTGATCGACGTGGCGCGGCGCCTGGCCGCGGAGTTTGCCGAAGCAGTGATCCGCGTGCCCCTAAGCGGCCCCTTCTCGATCGCCAGCAACCTGGTGGGCTTCGAGCGGCTGCTCGTGGAGGTGGCCACCGAGCCCGCGAGCGTGGCCGCGGCGTTGCTGCACCTGGTCGACGGACAGGTTGCATTTGCCCAGCGGATCGAGCGGGCGGGCGTGGACGTGGCCTTCTTCGAGTCGGCCGCCTGCCCGCCGCTGCTCTCCCCGCGGTCGTTCCGCCAGGTCGAGCTGCCGGCACTAAAGAGCGTGATGCAGCGGATCGGCGAAGTGATGGGCCACGCCATCCCCTGCATCATCGGCGGCGATACCACGCCCATTGTGGATGCCATGCTGGAGACCGGCACCGGCTACCTGGTCTGTCCGTTTGAAACAGACCAGGAGGCATTCATGAGAAAGGTCTGGCACCGGACCGACGTGCGCATCCGGATCAACAGCGACGTGGAGCTGATTTCGCGCGGTCCCTGGGAACGGATTCGCGCCGATGCCGACCGGATCATGCGCCTGGCCACGGGACGCGAGAACGTCTGCATGGGCACGGGCGCACTGCCCTATGAGACGCCGCCGGAGAATGTGCTCCGCCTGATGGAATACGTGCGCGAGCGATGAGGACTGGGAAACGGTAGTAGCGATTGCTCGCCGGGAGGGGGCTGCCGCGGAGCGACATTGGCCAGGCCTACGCTTGCTTTTGCGGGCAGCATCCGCCGGACTTGCGAATCTCGGCCGCGCGGGCACGGTCGGCCTGGATTTCCGGCACCTCTTGCAGGCAAGTTGCCGCGCATTCGAGCAGCTTGCGGTGGAACTCGGTACGCGCCGGAACCAGCGAATAATGGCACCAGAGCCCTTCTTTGCACACGCTCACCAGGCCGGCCTTGCGGAGAATGGACAGGTGGCGCGAAACCTTCGGCTGCGGAAGCTCGAGCGCTCGGACAATGTTGCCCACACACAGCTCGCCCTCCCGCAACAGGCTCAGGATTCGCAGCCTGGTCCGGTCGCAGAACGCCCGAAACATGCGATCGACCTGGCTGCCCGCAGCCTGCACCTGGCCGGCGGACGCGCGCCGCGCTGTTTGTGTGGTTCGGACGTTCTTGCCGGCGTGCTGCTCGGCGTAGGCCGCAGGCGTGCAGCGTTTGATCTTGGTGGCCTCGGATGGTGTCAAGGCTGGTCCTCCTGGACGGGCAAACGCTCTCGGAGCGGGGTTTCAGGCTGATCCTGGCGGAAGGGTTCTAGGCCACGTGAAGTGCCCGGTGGTTGTGTGGTTCATCCACAATCCGACCCTCGGCCAGGCGCAGGGTCCTTCTGGCGCGGGCCGCGGCGCGGGGGTCGTGGGTGACCATCACGATCGTGCGTCCCTCCTCATTGAACTGCTCGAAGAAGCCGATGATCTGGTCGGCCGTCTCCGGGTCGAGGTTGCCGGTGGGCTCGTCGGCCAGGATCACGGCCGGGTCGTTGGCCAGCATTCGGGCCAGGGCCACGCGCTGCTGCTGTCCGACGCTCAACTCCGAGGGTTTGTGGTCCAGGCGGTCGGCCAGTCCCACGCGCACCAGCAGCGTCTGGGCCCTTTCCTGCTGGGCGTTTTCGTCGAGCCCGGCCAGATACATGGGCACCTGGACGTTCTCCAGCGCCGTCAGATAGGGCACCAGATTGAAGGTCTGGAAGACAAACCCGATGTATCGCTTGCGCCATCGCGCGCGCCGGTCGGAACCCAGATCGTAGACCGAGCGGCCCTGGAAGAGCACGCGTCCTTCCGAGGGCGAGAGCATGCCGCCGAGCATCAAGAGGAGCGTGCTCTTGCCGCTGCCGCTGGGGCCGACCACGGAGACGAAATCGCCCTGGGCCACCTCGGCCGTGGCCCCGTCCAGGGCCTGGACGAGCTGGCCGCGGTGTAGGTAGCTCTTGCCGACTTCTTCCATCTGCAACATGGATCAGACCTCCTGGAACGTGGCTACTGGGTCGAGCCGGGCGGCACGCCGGGCCGGGAAAAAGCTGGCCAAAAACGTAATCCCCGCCGAAATCCCCACGGCCCACAACGCCAGCACCGGCATGGGAAACACGGGCACCCCGGCCAGCTTGGGCCCGAGGGTCACTGCCAGCACGGTGCCGATCGCAAAGCCGCCGATGCCGCCGGCCAGCCCCAACACCAGCGCCTTGAGCAGGAAGATTCGCAGCACCAGCCGCGATTCGGCGCCCAGGGCCATCAGCGTGCCGATCTCGCGGCGCCGCTCGAACACGTTGGAATACATGTAGTTGGCGATTCCCGCTCCGCCCAACACCACGATGATCACCAGGAAGATCAGCGAGAGCCGCTCCATCATGTGGTTGACGTTCTGCTGGGTGGCCACCACCTGTTTGACCGTGACCACCTTGGCATCGGGCAACAGGCTGTTGACCCCCTCGATCAGCCCGCCGGCGATCTCCTTGCAGCAGCCCACGATCTCGATGCAATTGACCACCGGGCCCTTGCCCGAGAGACGCTGCACCGTGTGCAGGTGGCCGAAGATGCGCGAGTCGTCCACCGTGCCGGTCTCGGGCAGGACCGCCACCACGGAGAACGGTTCGCCCAACAGGGTGAGCGACGCGCCTTCGCCCACGCCCAGCAAAGCGGCCACGTCGGAGCCGACCAGGATTTCCCGGGCGCCCAGGTCCTGGATCACCCGTTTGCGCACCAGCGTTTTCTTGTCCTCGGGCTCGGGCGGGCCGCCGGCATCGATGGCCCCGCAGCCGATCGGTCGCGAGAAGATGCCCGCCCCGGCCCAGGCGGCCTTGGCCTGGAACTCGCTCTTGGGCAGGATGCCGGTCAAGGCGAACGAGCGCCCGTCGATCTCGACGGGCACGTTCAGCTTGGGCGAGAGGTTGTCCACCCCCTCGATATCGGACATGGCCAGGCGCAGGACATACTCTTCGGGAATCACCTGCTCGTGCATGTCCGCGGAGTAGTAGTCCTGCAGGGTGACCGACTTGGGCAGCACGAGCACATTGGCCCCCAGGGAGTCCATCTCGCGGGCCACGGCCTTCTCGGAAAAGTAGGTCACGTTCTTGATGGCCACCACCGTGGTGATCCCCAGCAGGATGGCCAGGAAGCAGGTGAGCATCTGGCTTTTGCGCTCGAACAGTTCGCGCCACACCAGCGTTCGCAGTTTCATCGGCAGAGCTCCTGTGTTTGTTCCTGTGTGACGATTCAGCCGTGCGAGGCGATGCCGCGGACGTGCTGTGCAGCCGGCTCCTTCCAGCCGGGGACGCGAGGGACCGCGTCCCTCCAGGGGCCGATAGGGTGCGTGCTGGCACGCCCGCGACGCGCGGCCGCTGCTATTTCTGGGGGCCGCAGCCGCCGGGGCCGCAAGCGCCGCCCGGGCAGCAGCTCGACTGGGCGGCCACCACCTTGGCCACGAGCTGGTCTTTGCTCACCGCACCGGCGAACCTGGCCACCGGCTGGCCGGGCGGGGCCAGCAACACCGTGACCGCGGTGGGCGTGCGCGGATCGACCTGCAAGGTCTGCAGAAACGACGCCTCATTGCTGTCGCTCGGGTCCACGGTGAGCACCTCGGTGGCCGAGGCGAATCGGGCATCCGTCTTGAACTGCTGCGCGCCCTGCCAGGCAGCCTGGGCGTGCTGCGTCTGCTGGTTCTGGATACACAGCAATACCAGCTTGCGGTCCTGGAGCGCCTTGAGGCATCGGGCCGTACACGGGCTGACAAAGGCCGAGCGAAGCTGCTCCTCGGTGAATTGCAGGGGAAACGCCTTGGTCACCGCGCCGTTGGAGGCCAGGGCGACGACCAGCGGCATGGGGGCCCGGCCCACCCCGTACTTGTCCACCAGCGGCTTCTCGTTCGGGTCGGTGATCTGGATGCCCACCGCATTGGCCGACGCCGCCCACTTGCTCATGGCCGCCTGAAACACGCCGTACATGCTGCGGCTCTGTTCGTCGTTGGTTTGCCAGAAGAAGATGAACAAATACTTGCCCTCGCGCGCGGCCGCCTCGACGGCGGCCAGGCCGCGGCTGGTGCTCGGCGTGGCGCTGCGCGAGGCCACCGCCGGTGGTTGCGCGCTTTGCGCCGTTGCCTGGCGCTGCACGCCCCATAACAGGCCGCACAGGACAATCAGCGTGATCATCGCCCGCGTAGGCTCCATCCTACTCATCGTCGCCCTCCTTCTCCGGGGCATGGGGTCGAGGCGACCGGCACCGCGCAACGCTCGGGCCGATCGCCGAACAAAGCCGAAGACAACAGATTCATTCTTGCTCAGAAAAGCTTCCGTGCTCCCGGAACGGGCTGCCGGCGCGATTACTGCGGCGCGCCGCCGGGGCCGCAAGCGCCGCCCGGGCAACAGCTCGAACTCGCCGCCCTCTGCAGGGCGGCAACGAGGGCGTCCTTGCTGGTGGCGCCTTCGAACATGGCGATCGGGGCACCGGGTGGAACCAGAAAGACGGTCACCGCGGTCTTAATGGCCGGGTCCAGTTCCAGGTCGTCGAGGAAAAGCTTTTCCGCTCCGTCGGCCGGATCGAGCCGGACGATCTGCGTGGCCTCGCCGAAGCGCGGGTCCGCGGCGAAGTCCTTCACGCCCTGCATGGCCTCGTCGTTGAGCTCGGTTTGCGCACCTTGCACACAGAGGAGAACCAGCTTGCCGTCTTGAAGCAGTTTCATGCACTGCTGCATGACCGGGCTGACAAAGGCCGAGAGCAAGTCCGCCTCGCTGAACTGCGTGGGAAACCCGCCGGTGATCGCTCCGTTCGGTGCAATCGCCAGCACCAGCGGCATCGGGGCCCGACCCAGCCCGTACTCGTCCACGATCGCCTGCTCGGCCGGATCGGTGATGTTCACCGCCACGGCATCGGCCCGGTCGGACAGCCCGGCCATGGTCTGCTCGAACCGCTCGCGCATTGCAGCGCTGCTGTCGTCATCGGCCTTCCAAAAGAAGACGAACAGGTACTTGCCGGCCGCGGCTGCCTGGGTCCGGGCCGCCGTGGCGACGCCCGAGCCGGTCGAGCCACGCGCCGCGCGCTCGTCAGAGGCGCGCGCTACGGATGTGGCCTGATCCGTCTCGGTCGAGCCGGCCGGGCTGCCACACCCGGCCAGGGGCAGCAGGAGACAAACGGCCAGCAGGAGGCCACAGGTGAGTGTCGGTCGTGTGTTCCACATGGTGATGCACTCCGGGGGGCAAACGAAAACAACTCTTTCCGGGAGACTGTCGAGATGTCGAGGGGCCGTCGAAGGGCCGCTGGATGTCGCGGGGCTGTTGGGGACGAAAAAGGCTCCGGGCTGGCCCGCAGGGGGGCGCCCGATGGAACATACAGTACAGTATATTCGGATTTGTGCATATAGCAACTTGAGCCGGCCGGAAAAAGTACGTATTCGGAACATGACGCCCCAAGCTACCCAGACCCTCTACCTTCACACCCGGAATCAGAGGGCTGCTCTTGGCTATTCCTGCACCGTGGGCCTAGCCACAAGACCCACAAGACAAGGGCTCCTCGGTGTGTGTGCATCACGATTGTGGGCAGCCAGACTTTGGGGACCCAGCGCCGGCCGTGCGCGGCCCTCAGGCAGAAGCCCGAAGGGCTTCGTCGCCGTAGGTGCAGGGCAAGCGTCAGCGCCGCCCTGGGTCTGGTGGCCGGCACGCCCGCTGAACCCTGAAAGGGTTGTTCACCGGCCAAGAAAGGCGTTTTTTGGCGGCCCTTGGGTGAAATGGCCTTCGCTACTCGGACCGCTGAGCTATGGGCCCAACC